>CASFXV010000012.1 GCA_949298795.1 uncultured bacterium | reverse complement strand
ATTGAGATGGTACTAAATATGAAGATTTGGGGATACACACTCCATCCCTCGGGCTTACGCCCGGGGTTTATTGTGAGCAGTAGTTATAAAAAAACCCCGGGTAACCCCGGGGTTTTTTGGTTAAAAGACGGTTTATTAATGCAAGCCGCATTTGCAGACATGGTCTTTTTCATATTGCTGCAAGCTGGCGGCCTCCATGGGTTTGTATTCGCTGGTACGGCGGATCAGCTCGTCAAAATCAATGGTGCGGGAAGGGAACATCGGGCCGTCCACACACGCAAAACGCACTTTCCCGTCCACCGTTACGCGGCAGCAGCCGCACATGCCGGTTCCGTCCAACATAATGGGGTTTAAACTGGCGTGAGGCTCAATGCCCAGCTTATCCATAAGCAAAGACGTAAACTTCATCATCGGGATAGGGCCGATAATAAACCCCGCTTGGATTTTTTCTCCCCCTTCCACAATGCTTTTTAAAGCGTCCGTTACCATGCCTTTTTGCCCGTGGGAACCGTCGTCCGTCGCGCAGACGGTCACGTCAGACACGGCGCGCATTTCTTCTTCCAAAATAAGCAGGCTTTTGGTGCGCGCGCCCAGCACGGAAACCACCCGGTTGCCGGCTTGCTTAAACGCACGGGCGATGGGATACACTTCCGCAATCCCCACGCCGCCGCCTACCACCGCCACGGTGCCGTAATTTTTTATTTCCACCGGGGTACCCAACGGGCCGGCCACATTGGCAAACTGGTCCCCTTGTTTGAAGGAATTAAACATAACCGTGGATTTGCCGATAGCCTGGATAATCACGGTAATGGTGCCGGCTTGGGCATCCCAATCCACCAGCGTAACGGGAATGCGTTCCCCCCCCTCGCAGCCGCGCAAAATAACAAATTGCCCGGCTTGGGCGGTTTTAGCTATTAAAGGTTTATAAATAACAAATTTAGAAACCACATCGCTTAAATCTTCTTTTACTAAAATGGTATTTTCTTGCATATTATTTCTCCCCTTTCAAATAGCTGTCTATACGGCGGGCGGCTTCCAAACCGTCTTTCATAGCCAAAAGCACGGTGGCCCCGCCGCGGATAATGTCTCCCCCCGCATATACGCCGGGCAAAGAAGTGGAACCGTTTTCATCCAATTCCAAAACGCCGCGGTCCGTCGTTTTCAAACCGGGGGTGTGTTTGGGCAAAATGGGGTTGGGCTTTTGACCAATGGCCACTATTACCGTTTCCACTTCCATCACAAAATCAGAACCCGGTATTTCCACAGGCCGGCGGCGGCCCTTTTCATCCGGCTCACCCAATTGGTTTCGGGTAAAGCGCACGCCGGTTACATGGCCTTTGTCATCTTGTAAAATTTCTTTGGGGGTTACCAAGAATTCAAATTTCACCCCCTCTTCCTGTGCGTGCTCCACTTCGGCCGCGCGGGCGGGCATTTCCGCCGCGCTTCGGCGGTAGGCAATGGTTACGCTCTGCGGCCCCAAGCGCATGGCGCAGCGGGCGGCGTCCATCGCGCTGTTGCCGGCCCCCAACACCACTACATGTTTGCCCACGGTAATGGGGGTATCCGTCTGCGGGAATTTATAAGCCTGCATTAAATTAATACGGGTTAAAAATTCATTGGCGCTGTATACGCCTACGCCGTTTTCCCCGGGAACGCCGGTCATAGTGGGAAGCCCGGCCCCGCTGCCGATGTAAACGGCGTCATATTCTTTGCGCAACTGCTCTACCGGAATGGTTACGCCGGCCAGCACGTCCGTCTTAAATTTTACGCCCATGGCTTGAACGGTTTCAATTTCGTGGTTGATGACTTCGCGCGGCAAACGAAAAGACGGTATCCCATAGCGAAGCACGCCACCATAAGCATGCAGCGCCTCCAGCACCGTGACATCATGCCCTAAGCGTTTTAACTCCGCCGCGCACGCAATGGAGGACGGGCCCGAACCAATGCACACCACTTTCTTGCCGGTAGGGGCGGCCGTTTGCGGGGCTTTTAACAAGCCTTCTTTGCGGGCCGTATCCGCTACGTAACGCTCCAACATGCCGATATTTACGGAGCCGAACTTCGCTTTTAATACGCAGTTGCCTTCGCAGTGCTTTTCCTGCGGGCAAACGCGCCCGCAAATGGCGGGAAGCAGGCTGGTCTCCATGATTTTGCTGGCGGCCTCGCCCACTTTGCCTTCTTTTAATAAGGCAATAAAAGCCGGTATTTGCACGCCAACCGGGCAGTTGGCCTGGCAGCGGGCATTTTGGCAATGCAGGCAGCGTTCGGCTTCCGCTAAGGCTTCTTCTTTGGTAAATGTTTTGGTTACTTCGTCAAAATTGTTTTTTCTTACTTCAGGCGCTTGGTTTTGGCCGGCTTGACGCGGCGCAGACGGATTGGGCATAACTCACCTCTCAACTAATATAAAAACACCCTGTTTAAATGGGCAGACTTGTGTTATACTAACAGTGCCGACAATTGAAATCAAACCCAATTGTTGTACAATATATATTATACAAATCTAGCTGTAAAAAGGAGGGGTTATGAGTGACAGATGTGATTGCGCAGGAGCGAATTTGGCTTCTTTCTTGTTAGGGGCTGTGGTAGGGGCCGCTTTAGGGGTCATGTTTGCCCCCGCAAAAGGTGAAACCACCCGCCGCAAACTGAAAAACTGGGCCGATGCGGAATATGAAGAACAAAAAGAAAAAATTTCTGATACGGCCGCCGAACTTAAGGAAAAGCTGACCAAACACGCCAATGAAGTAAGAGAAAAAATTACCGAAGAGGCCAAAGACGTAAAAGAAAAACTGACCAAAGAGTTCAACAAACGCAAAGAAGAATTGGCCGAAAAATTCAAAAAAGACTAATTCCCTTTAAACACAAAACCCCGCCTATAAAAGACGGGGTTTTTTATTAACGCGCACAAACTTATTTTTTATTGCAAAAATCTTTTGCCAAGGCAAACGCTTCCTGCATGCTGACGGCAGGCTGCGCAAACACTTTGCTTACGGCCATTTCATGATTGGAAATGGAATGGATAATTTCGTCCGCCAAAAAACCTTTGTTTACTTCTCTTTCTATCGCTTCTATCACGGAAAAAGGATCCGCCGGCGCCAAAATATTTTCCACCCCGCAGTGCAGCATTTTTAACGCGGCGGCCGCCTCATAACGCACGTACGCTTTCCATAGCGGGAAGCTTAAAATGCAGCCTTTGTAATTTAAACGTTTTTTTAACAAACCGCGCAAAATTTTGTCTGACAGCATGGCTTGGTTTTCCCCGTCAATATTAGGGAAAGTCATATCAGAAGGCATAATGGCGTCCGCCCGGCGGAACAGGCTTTTATAGGGCATAAATTCGGCGTCTTCCATTTGGGCCAGCGTTTTCAATACGCCGCTTACCCCGGGAAAATATTTAATGCAGTTTAACGCCCCGCCGTTGGAAAGGCCGGCTACAAAATCCCCCGCCAAACGCGTAACGCAAGAGGGGACCTCACAAAAAGCGGGAGAGGTATAACCCAAATCCACCACCGGGGCCAGCAGCCAGTCTATCCCCAAGCTGCGCGCCTGCAAGGCAAGCACATTGCCCTTCTTGTAAGCCCCTTCGGCCGAGGCGCATTTTCCCAATGAAATATTAGACGGCAACGCCGGCGCGTCCGGCACCACTTCCGTCAAATCTTCATTAATATCCGCGCAGATAAGCAAATGATTGTACGGAGACACTTCCCGCATTTTTTGGGTAAAAGCAAGGGTTTGCTGGGCCGTGCCGCCGTATACGCAAAAACCGCCCACGCCCATGCGGGCCAGCTGTTTGGCGGTGGACAAATCACTCTCGCCAAACCAGAACCCCGGGAAAACAATGCGGGCTACTTTCATATTTTCTCCGTTATTCCAGCACCGAAGGAACCAGCGCTTCTTCCGTAGCGGAAGGGCCTATTAACAGCATGCCGGCCTGCGGCTGGGGATCTGCCTCTACCACTACTAAATCCGGCTTAATTTCCGGGCGGACCGGGATTTCCAGCCACTGCAGCAAAGAAGGAATTAAATACTTATCCAGCATTTCATGGGACATTAAATCATACGCCGTTAAAAACGCGATAGAGCCTTCTCTTCCGTTGTTTTCCGCCGTTAAATACGCCACATTGCGTATCACGCTGGCTTCCAAAAATGTTTTTTTATCTTCCGCCCCAACGGCAATAAGCACATTGCCTTTATAAAGACGCATGGCGGGAATGGTAAGCACATCGCGCGTATTAGTGGTGGGCGTGATTAACGCCAAAGAGCCGATGTCCGGCGTGAGCGTAACGCTTTTAGCCGCCACATTAGCCCCTAAACCGGCACCCAGCAAAACCATATTGTCTAGGGAAATCCCTTTCTTTTGCAAAAAAGAAACGGCGGCTTCCACGTCGCGGGGCATTTTGTTAAACTCATTATCCAGCCCTTCGCGCGCGAAAGAAGCGTACTCCCCTTGGTTAATGCTTTGGCCGTGGCCGCGGAAATCAAAAGCCAAATATCCATACCCCTCGCGGGCCAAAGAAGCGGCAAATTTGGTAAAAGCGGTTTTGTCTTTTCCCAAATCATGCAGCAAAATCACCGTGCGGTGTTCTTCTGTAGGAGTTTGATACACGCCGGAGAGGGACCACCCGTCCGACGTTTCCAACGTAACGGGCTGCCCTTCCATATCAGCGGCAGATAACGGCAGGGACCCCATTACCGTCAAGGCCCCCGCCAGTAAAAAAGTCCACACTTTCATGCTATCTGTCCAAAACCTCTTCGGGTTTAAACCAAAGCGCAATTTCTTTTTCGGCATCTTCCGGGGAGCCGGAGGCGTGCACGCAGTTCTGCATGACGTCCCCTATAAAGCGCCCAAAGCTGCCGCGGATGGTCCACGGGGCGGCTTTTTCCGGGTTGGTGCTGCCGATTTCCTGGCGCACTTTGGCAATGGCGTTTTCCCCCTGGAAAACGAATGCGTAAATTTTATGGTTGGGCACGTTGTTAAATTCGCCCATCATGTATTGAATGACTTCTTCTAAAAAAGGTTTGCCTTCCAGGTTTTTATAATGGGCCCGGGCCAGCTCTTCCGTTAAAGAAACCACTTTTGCCCCGGTCATTTGCAGGCCGAGGTGATCCAAGCGGTCCAAAATAAGACCGCTGATGCGTTTTTCAATAGCATCAGGTTTAATAAGTACTAGTGTGCGTTCCATATATCTCATATTTAAACATTATACCAATATAAGAGCTTAAGTCAACGTCCGCCAGTTGCGCCTTTTGCGGCGGATTATTGGTATAATAGAAGATAACTAAGCGAGGTTTCTATGGCAGAAGAAAAAATAATCCGTTTTGGCGTATTGGGCGCCGGGAAAATAGGCACATTCCACACACGCACTTTGGCCGGGCTGAAAAAAGCCGGCGTCTCTTTGGTGGGCGTGTGCGACCCGGATTTAATGCGCGCGCAAAAATTAGCGTGGGAATACAACTGCACGCCTTATTCCAAACCGGAAGAATTAATCCCGCAAATTGACGCGGTCATTATTGCCGCCCCCACGCAGCTGCACCACAAATTGGGCATGTACTGCTTGGAAAACGGCATCCATACCTTAGTGGAAAAACCCATCGCCGTTACCATGGAAGAAGCGCGGGATTTAATCCGCCTGGCCAAACGCAAAGAGCTGGTTCTTCAAGTAGGGCATGTGGAACGCTTTAACCCCGCCGTAGTGGAAGCCAATAAATTTATTCAGGACCCCCGCTTTATCACCATTAACCGCTTAGGGCCGTATGACCCGCGCATGTCCAACATCAGCGTAGTGCTGGATTTAATGATTCACGACATTGACCTGCTGCTTACATTAGTCCCCAGCGAAGTCACCTCCATAGACGCTACGGGGCTGAGCGTATTTTCCGCCCATGAAGACATTGCCAACGTGCGTTTCCGTTTTGCCAACGGGGCCGTGGCGGACATTACCGCCAGCCGCGCCAGTTTTGAACGCGCACGCTATATGCATTTATTTCAGAAAGACGCCTATGTATCCGTAGATTTTATGAACGCCCGCGTAAAAGTGTATAAAAAAGAAAAACCGGTCATAGAAAGCATGCAGGACGTAAGCGTGCAATACCCCAAAGTAGAAAAACAAATGCCCATTACCGCCGAACAGCTGCACTTTATTAACTGCATACGCACCAACCGCACGCCGGCGCCCAGCGGGGAAAAGGGCTCCCAAGCCTTAGAGCTGGCTTTAAAAATCACGGAACAAATCCAACGTTTTGATATCCCCAAAACCACCCATTTGCACACGCCTAAACCATTTCAAATGGTAAGCAATGTGGCCCGCGCCGCCCAAATTATGCTGGACGAAACCCTGGGCAACATGAAAAGGGAAGATTAATTATGACCATTACCCCCATCACTAAAAACATGTTAATTGTAGCCGGGGACGTATCCGGCGATTTGCACGCCGCCAATTTAATCAAAGCCTTAAAAACACAAGACCCGGATTTGAAAATAACCGCCATTGGCGGGAAACTGATGGAAAAAGAGGCCGACGAATTTCTGTTTGATCTGGCCTCCAAGGGAGCCAGCGGTTTTGTGGAACCGCTGAAAAAAATGCCCATGTGGATAAAACTGCTCTCCATGATACGCGAGTATATGGAAACCCAAAACCCCATCGCCCTCATTGTGGTGGATTTTTACGGCTTTAACCACCAGGTATTGGGCTTAGCGGCCCACCGCAATATACCGGCCTATTATTATGTTACCCCGCAGGTATGGGCCAGCCGCCAATACCGCGCCAAACGCCTGGCCGCGCTGACCCGCAAAATGTTTGTAATTTACCCGTTTGAACCGGCCTTCCACCAGAAATTTGGCGGCAAGGCCGTTTTTTTGGGCAACCCGCTGTTAGACATCATGCCGGACGCAACGGCTAAAAGCTATGATATTCAAGACCCCCAAAACCACCCCTGGAAACTGGGCATGCTGCCCGGCAGCCGTATGGGGGAAATCACCCGCTTAACCCCGGTTTTCTATCAGGCGTTTAAAAAGGTGTTAAAATCTTTCCCCAATACGCAGGCTTATCTGTTTGCGCTGCCTTCCCTGCCCGATAAAGTATTTTTGGATTTACTGGGTGAAAAGCCGCACCCGCATTTTCATATCGTGCGCGACGAGCACTATGCCCAGCGCGCGCAAATGGATTATTTGCTTTGCTGCTCCGGCACGGCCACGCTGGAAAGCGCCCTTTTGGGCGTGCCGATGCTGGTGGCTTATAAACTTTCTTGGCCGACGTATAAAATAGCCAAAATGGTCATTAAAGTAAATTACATTTCTTTAGTAAATTTACTGGCTGAGCAAAAACCGTTGGTTAAAGAGTTTATCCAGCAAGACGCTACCGCCCAATCCCTGGCGGCTGAAACAACCTCCATGTTTCAAAACCCCAAAAGTTTGGAACAAATGCATCAGAAACTGCTGGAACTGCGCGCTTCCTTGGGGGAAAAGGGCGTAGCCCAGCGCGCGGCCGCAGACATTTTGGAAGACTTAAAAAAATAATATGGAACTGCAAGCGCTTTTAGACAAGTTTAAAGAATACAATCCCAACAGCTCTGGCGATTTAATCGCCAAAGCGTATTACTTTGCCGAAAAAGCGCACGAACACCAAAAAAGAGAAAGCGGCGAGCCTTACTTTACCCATTGTTACCATGTGGCGGACATTTTGCTGGATTTTAAAATGGACGAAGACACCATCTGCGCCGGCCTTTTGCACGACACGGTGGAAGATACAGACGTAAAACTGGAAGATTTAAAACGGGAATTTAATAAAGAAGTAGCCCACATGGTGCAGGGCGTTACCAAAATAAGCGATTTGAAATTTTCTTCTACGGACGAAGAAACCGTGGAAAACTGGCGCAAAATGCTGATTGCCGTGGCGGAAGACGTACGCGTAATTTTAATCAAACTGGCGGACCGCACCCATAATATGCGCACGATGGACGTTATGCCCCCGGACAAGCAAAAATTTAAAGCTTATGAAACATTAACCCTTTACGCCCCCTTGGCTCAACGTTTGGGTATGTTTACCATCAAAACAGATTTGGAAGACCTTTCTTTTAAATACCTGCACCCCTTGGAATACAATAATTTAAAACAACAGGTGGAAGCCCGCACGGCGGACCGCCAAGCCGCGCTGGACGCGTTTAAACAGCAGCTGGAGCCCGCCCTGAAAGAAGAACAGCTGGACTACCGCCTCCTTTCCCGCGCAAAAAATTATTATTCCATTTACCGCAAAATGCAAAAACACCAGTGTTCCTTTCAGGAAATCCAAGATTCCCTGGGGGTGCGCATTATCACCAAAACCGTGCAGGACTGTTACAAAGCGCTGGGGATCGTACATTCCCGCTTTAAACCCATTGCCGGTACTTTTACCGATTATATCGCCACCCCCAAAGCCAATATGTACCAAAGCATACACACCACGGTGCTGGGCCCCACGGGAGACATAGTGGAACTGCAAATCCGCACCGAGGACATGCACCGCACGTGCGAATATGGTATCGCCGCGCATTGGCGCTATAAAATGGGGAATGTAAAACAAGACAAAAACTTTGACGAAAAAATAAACTGGATACGCCAATGGGTGGAATGGCAGCGGGATTTAACCGCCCCGCGCGAATTTTTGGAAGGGTTTAAAACGGACGTCAACCTGCAGCAAATTTTTGTGTTTACGCCGCGGGCGGACGTTAAATCCCTGCCGGAAGGGGCCACCCCCATTGATTTTGCCTACTCTATTCATACCGATATTGGCGACCATTATGTAGGCGCCATGGTAAACAAACGCATGGTGCGTATGGACTATGTATTTAAAACCGGTGACGTGTGCGAAATTATCACCCGCAAAAACAGCGAGCCCAAGCGCGACTGGCTGGAATTTGCCCGCACAGCCGGCGCACGCAGCCACATCAAACGTTACCTGCGCAGCAAGGGGGTGGATATTTAATGTTATTTTGTCCTAAATGTTCTCAAGAAATTGATGAGCGGGATAATTTTTGCCGCCGGTGCGGCAAATCCCTCAAACCCGGAACGGGCTTTTGGTATTCCCATTCCGGCATTATCTTGCTTACGCTGGTCTTGGGGCCTTTTGCGCTGATACCCGTGTACTTGTCTAAAATTTTAAGCACCACGGCAAAAACCGTTTATTGCGTGGTAATTTCTTTGTTCACCGTTTATTTGGGTTATGTTTGCTGGCAAATTTTTACCCTCACGCAGCAAATGTTAAGTGCCACCTTGTCCCTGCCTTATTAAAAAAAACCGCTGGCTATATATATATTTTGTAAAATAAAGAGTACCCTTTTGATTAAAAATAAGGAGAAATAGAATGAGTTCAGAAGTTGCTAACACTGCAAAGCTGGAAAAACAGCCCGCAGGCTTGTACCTCTGTTTCTTTGCGGAAATGTGGGAACGCTTCAGCTATTATGCTATGCGCGGCATTTTGGTGCTTTACCTCATTAAAGTACTGGAATTTTCCGAAAGCCACGCCAGCCGTTTTTACGGCGCCGTGACCAGCTTGATTTACTTGAGCCCTCTTATCGGCGGTTATATTGCCGACCGTTTTTGGGGCCAGCGCCGGGCCATCATCTGCGGCGGTATTCTGATTGCATTAGGCCAATTTTCCATTGCGGCCCACCCGTCTTTGATGTTCCTGTATATGGGCATTACCTTAATTGTATTGGGTAACGGCCTGTTTAAACCTAACATCTCCACCCTGGTAGGGGAACTGTATGAAAAGAATGACCCCCGCCGCGACGCCGGTTTTACCATTTTCTACATGGGTATTAACCTGGGCGCCTTTATCTGCAACTTTGTAGCCGGTACATTAGCCGAAAAAGTGGGTTTCCACTGGGGCTTTGCGGCAGCCGGTGTGGGTATGGTGTTAGGATTGGCCGTGTTTGTGTGGGGCAAAAACAAATTCTTGCAAGGCCAGGGCAAAAAACCCAAAAAGCTGAGCAAAGAAGAAAAACTGGCCCACCCCAACAATCCCTTAACCCTGGAAGAAAAACAGCGCATCGCCGTTATTTTCATTATGGCGTTTTTCAGCATTTTCTTCTGGTCCGCTTTTGAACAGGCGGGTGCTTCTTTAACCATCTTTGCCGAAAAGTTCACCGACCGCCACATCTTTGGCTGGGAGATGCCTACCTCTTGGTTCCAGAGCGTAAACCCAATGTTCATCATTTTGTTTGCGCCGTTGTTCTCTAAATTATGGATTAAACTGGCCAAAAAAGGGCTGGAACCTTCCACCCCGGCTAAATTTACGTGGGCTTTCATGTCCTTGGCGTTTGGCTTTTTAATCTTGGTGGCGGCGTCTTACGTCATTCAAACCACCGGCGTTAAAGTGGGTATTTTCTGGCTTACGTTTGCCTACATGTTCCACACTATGGGTGAACTGTGCTTGTCCCCTGTGGGCTTGTCTTTGGTAACCAAATTGGCGCCTTTGCGCTTTGCCTCTTTGCTTATGGGTACTTGGTTCCTGGCCAATGCTGCGGCCAACTTTACGGCCGGCTTCTATTCCGGCTACTTTGGACACATCAGCAATGTCCAATTCTTTGGCTGGCTGGTGGTTATGCCGTTAATCGGCGGCGGTATTTTGATGCTGCTGCGCAAGAAAATCATTCAGTGGATGAACGGCATCCAATAAAAATCTGTTGTTAAAATTAAACCCCGCTTATACAAGCGGGGTTTTTTATTGCCTTTGTCTAGCATACGCTGTTGCTTCGGGCGCGGTCATGGTGCATTCCCCTCATAGGAAAAGGTCTATAAAAGCCCAAACAAGCTGTTTTTATTTCAACCCGCATGTAAGAGGAGCCCGCGCATATAAAATATAAAAATAAATAAAGGCCAAATTTTCATTTACAAACATTTATCTAATTATTTCCCGCCGTTTACTCCGGGCCCCAGCCATGGGTTTGAACAAAAGTAAATACAAATGCTTCTTTACGGGAAAGCCCCGTAAAACATCGTTTTATAAAAACAAAAACCCGCCCATAAAGGGCGGGTTTCAAATACATACATCGTGCTAAGCTTCCGGCATTTCCGTTTCCGGCTCTTCCGCCGGTTCCATATGCAGGGAAGCCAGCAGCATATCCACTAATCGGATATCGCTGGGATATTGGACCAACTCACGCGCCTTGGCTAAAGAAACCCAGCGAATGGAAATAATTTCAGAAGCGTCATGCTTGCCAATGCGGCCCAGCTTTTTCATTAAATACCACTGGACCATCTTTTTCACGTAGTTTCCCTGAAACGTAAACGCATATTTTACCCGAATCATCGGCCGGACGATGACCGCCTTATAACCGGTTTCTTCCAGCACTTCGCGCAAGGCGGCCTGCCGGGGGGTTTCACCCGGCTCAATATGGCCTTTGGGAAAAGTCCAAATCTTTTTCCCTTTCATGTTTTTGACTTGGACCAGCAACACTTTCCGCCCGTCCAAAATCACGCCGCCGCACGAAAATTCGGATACAATCATAAACCCTTCTCAAAATTATACGCTACGTTTAAGGCCGCCTCTTCTTTTAAAATGGGAGCATAAAACTGCACGCCTATGGGCAGGCCTTGTTCGTCCTTGCCGCACGGCACGCTGATACCGCCCAAACCGCCGATATTTCCTTGGCAGGTATATAAGTCCGCCAGGTACAGGGCAAGCGGGTTTTCTTCATGCGCGCCCAGCTTAAAAGCCGTGGTGGGAGAAGTAGGCGTTAAAATAACGTCCACTTTCTCAAACGCTTTTTTAAAATCTTCCCGTATCAGTTCCCGCACTTTCATGGCTTTTAAAAAGCATTCTTCGTACCGTTCTGAAGTTAACGCGTACGTACCGATAATAATGCGTTTTTTAACTTCCAGCCCAAACGGCGCGCGGGAAAGTTCGTAATAATCATTCAGCCCTTTGGCGTTTTTAGCCGCATAGCCGTAGCGGATACCGTCATAACGGCCCAAATTGGAGGACGCTTCCGCACTGGTAATAATGTAGTAACACGGGGCGGAGTATTTAGCATACGGCACGTCCACCTCCACCAGTTCCGCTCCTTTGGCTTGCAGGGTCTTGGCGGCCGCTTCAATTTTTTCTTTGATAACCGGGTTTAAGCCGTCCAAAAAGCCTTTGGGCATGCCCACGCGTACGCCTTTTAAACCGTTGGTAAACAGTTTTTCATATTCCGGGACGGGCGCGTCTAACGAAGTGGAATCATTATGGTCTTTGCCGCTTAATACTTCCAACACTTTGGCGCAGTCCGCCACGGTATGGGTAAGCACGCCCACCTGGTCCGCGCTGGAGGCAAAAGCAATTATCCCATAGCGGGAAATACGCCCGTAACCGGGCTTCATACCCACTACGCCGCAAAAACCGGCCGGCTGGCGGACCGAACCGCCCGTATCCGTACCCAAAGCAACCGGCACCATGCCGCTGGCTACCGCCGCCGCACTGCCGCCGGAGCTTCCGCCGGGCACGCGTTCCAAATCCACCGGGTTGTGCACCGGGCCGTAAACGGAAGTCTGGTTGCTGCTGCCCATGGCAAATTCGTCCATATTCGCGCGGCCTATAAGCACCGCGTCCGCCGCCAACAGTTTTTCCACCACGGTGGAGTTATACGGGGCGACGTAATTTTCCAGCATTTTGGAACAGCAGGTGGCTTTGTGGCCTTTGTATAAAATGTTGTCTTTAATCGCCACCGGTACACCGGCCAGCGGGCCCAGTTTTTCCCCACGGGCCTTTTTGGCGTCCAGCGCTTGGGCTTGCTTTAGGGCGTCATCTTCCCATACTTCCACAAACGCGTTGATTTTGGGGTTTAACTCTTTAATTTTATCCAAGCAGGCGCGGGTTACGTCTTCAGCCGTGCGCTTGCCGGAAAGAATATCATTTAAAATTTCAGAAACTGTCATCATATTAAAGCACCTTTTTTACTTTGGCACAGTCGTCCATCTCATCATTAAAAGCGGAAATAAGCGTGCGGGCCAGGGCCAGGTCCTGCTTAGGCTCGTCATGGCGCATATGCGCGCTGTGGGCGGTTTGCGTAAGTTCCACCCCGTCCGTATTTACGGCTTTTAATTCTTCCACCCATTTAAACAGGGCTTCCAGCTGTTCTTTATAAATATCGGCTTCTTGGCCGGTTACCTGCATTTTGGCCAATTTGCCGGAAAGTTCTACGTCTTTTTTGGTTATTTCCATAGTTTTGTGCACTCCTAGAAAGTATATTTTATATAATAATGGGGCCGCTTGGCTAGGTACGCGCGCTGCGCGCGCACACGGCGGCAAGGGGGTATTATGACACAAGAAGAAAATACTTGCCACACCTGCAAGAATGATCCGGCCCAACGGGACGATTGCCGTTGCACGCGCGACGGCAAAAACTGCATCAACACGCATTTTACGCTGGCCCTGGTGGCGGTGATTTTTTCCTGCGCGGGGGGATTTTTTTCCATCGCCATTGCGCTGGCGGCTTTAATACTGTCTTTACGCGCGCAGGACTTGATTAAAAACGACTTGCCGGCAGAAGCCAAAAGCATGGCTTTTTGGTCCGCCCTGTTCAGCTGGCTGACCATACTTATCGCCATACTGCCCATTATTGCGGTGTTCTTTTTTGGCGGGGCCATATTGGCCGCTTTAGGAGCTATTTTAGCTGCCGCATAACAATTAAATAATGAAACAAAACTCCCCTTGTTACAGGGGAGCTTTTTATTTGATAACCCAGCAAATTACAGTATTTCCAGCGGGGCGAATTTAAGCATAAAGGTGCGCCGCACGCCGTTGCCAAACAAAACGGTAATTTTGGCGCTCTCTCCGGAGCCGGCAATCTGCACGATTTTGCCCTGCCCAAACACCCCGTGTTTCACCAGTCCCCCCACGGCCACGCCGTCCGCATTTTTTTGGGGAGGTTTCTGCTTTGTCGGCGGCTCAAACGCCGGGCGGGAAGATGCCTGCGGGCGGGAATACAAAGACCCCAGCCCGGAAGACCCGCGGTAAGAGGACGTATAATCCAAATCATCATTATCTTCTATTTCATAGCCGTGGCTGTCATACTTTTTTTGGAAACGGCTGGCGGACGCATACCCTTCAAACCCGTCTGAACGGCCCCCGCCAAAATTATTTTTTCCTTTCCAATAGCCATTGCCATAGTGTCCGCCATTATATCCGCCGGAAGCCGTACCGCCGTACAAACCGTATTTGCTTTTAAAATCCGTAAAACGGGCTTGACGGGCTTCATGCTCTGCGCGCTCGCTTTCGTCCAGCAGGCCGCATTCGTATAAAAAGCGGGAAGGAACGTTTGTATACGTCTGCCCAAATTTGCGGCGGCTTTGCGCGTAAGACATAAACAGCTTTTCCCTCGCGCGCGTCATGGCTACGTAGCAAAGGCGGCGTTCTTCTTCCAATTCGTCTTCGTCGTCTTTGGCGATGGGGAAAAGGCCCTCCTCCAGCCCGGTAACAAACACATTGTTAAATTCCAGCCCTTTGGCCAGGTGCACCGTCATGAGCGTAACGGCGCCGCCTTCCGCGGCGGCGGAGTCGTCCTCACCGGACAAGAGGGAAATTTCCTGCAAAAAGTCAGAAACGGACGGTTCCTTCTCTCCTTTTTCGCAGCGTTCTTCGTATTCTTTAACGGCGTTGACCAAAGCGTCCAAGTTCTGCAGGCGGCTTTCGGCTTCGGGGTCTTTTTCCATTTCCGCCCGAACGGCGGCCAAATAGCCGGATTCCTGCATAATTTTATTAAAAATATCGGCCGGGTCCGTCAGCAGCATATCCTGCCGCCAGCCGTTAAACAGTTTGGCTAAATTTAACGCCGCTTTGCACGCGGCGGAGCTAAGCCCTTCCACATACGGGGCTTGGGATAAAGCCTCAAAAAGGGAAATCTGTTTCCCTTCCGCATACGCGCTTAACCGGTCCTGCGCCACCTTGCCCAAGCCGCGGGTGGGCGTGTTGATAATACGGAGCAGGCTGACGTTATCGGCCGGGTTAATTAAAATGCGCGCGTAGCATAAAATATCTTTAATTTCTTTACGGTCATAAAAGCGCACGGTTCCCACCAGACGGTATGGAATTTGGTATTGGCGGAAGCGGTCTTCAAAGCTGCGGCTTTGGGCGTTGGTGCGGTAAAAGACGGCAATATCTTTTAAACTGGCACCGTCTTCTTCCACCAGCTGTTTGATGTGCTGGCTGACCCAGCGGGCTTCTTCCCCTTCGGTAAGCAGTTCACGCACTTCAATAGGGTCGCCGGAGGTCTTGTCCGTAAACAGGCTTTTTTCTTTGCGCTTTTTGTTTTTGGTGATTAATTGGTTGGACGCGTCCAAAATTACTTTGGTGGAACGGTAATTCTGCTCCAACGTGATGGTTTTGGCGTCTTTAAAATCTTTTTCAAATTCCAAAATATTGCGGATATTGGCCCCGCGCCAGGAATAAATGCTTTGGTCCGGGTCCCCCACCACGCACAGCTTGCGGTGTTTGGCGGCCAGCATGCGGGTAATCATGTATTGGGTATGGTTGGTGTCTTGGTATTCGTCCACCAGTATGTATTGGAAAAGCTCCTGATAATAATTTTTTACGTCTTCGTGGTCTCTTAGCAGTTCCACGGTTTTTACAAGCAGGTCTCCAAAGTCCAACGCGCCGGCGGATTTAAGGCGTTGCTCGTATGTTTTATACACTTGCGCCGCGCGGATTTTATAATCCAACCCGGAAGCGGCGGCGGACTGCATCATCGCATCCGGAGAGACCAAATCATCTTTGGCGCGGGAAATTAAAGACACAATTTGGTTAATTTCTTTTTTAGGGTCTTTAATGCCCATTTGTTCCAAAATCAGGCTGACCACCTTTTTTTGGTCGCTGTCATCATAAATGGCAAAATCCCGCGTAAGGCCCAACTTCTCCGCATGCTGGCGAAGCATGCGCACGCCCAAAGAGTGAAACGTGTGTATCCACACCCGGCTGCCGGCGCCCGGTTCCAGCGCTTCCACGCGCTCGCGCATTTCCTGCGCGGCTTTATTGGTAAACGTAACCGCCAAAATGCGAAACGGATTGTATCCGTCCGCTATCAGCTTGGCTATTTTGGTAGTCAGCGTTTTGGTTTTGCCGGTGCCCGCGCCGGCCACAATTAAGCAGGGTCCGCCGTCATAATGAACGGCTTCTAACTGCTGCGGGTTTAATGATTTTAAAGCTTCTTCTAAACTCATTTTTTTATCCTAAAAAATCAATTTCCGCCCCGGATAATACGCCGGGGACAAACTCCAGCCCTAAGGCATAGGCCGCCGGAATCTGCCGGTTGCACGCGGCGCCCAGGCTGTCTAACCGGGTGAAACCGAAACGCCCGTAATAGGCCGGGTCCCCCACCAAGCAAACGGCCTGGTAACCTTGCCGTTTGGCTTTTTGCAAAGCCGTACGCACGATTTGCGCCCCCAACCCGTGCCGGCGGGATTTTTCTTCCACCGCCAGCGGGGCCAGCAAAAGCCCGTTAACCTTGTGCGGCTTGGCTAGCAGCAGGCGGGTAAGCATGATATAGGCCGCCAGCCGGCCGGATTCTTCCCCCACAAGAGCCAAGTCCGGCAAATAACGGGGGCTTTGGCGCAGCGTGTTTACAAACTCCTGCTCCTGCCCGTTGGACACTTTGGCGGTTTCAAACGCGGTTTGGACAAAGGCATAAACAGCCGGGTAATCGGCCGGGGTTTCCGGGCGGATGAACATAAAACTATTCCTTAAGCTTCAGCTGTACCAGCGTTTCTATATGCTGGCTGTGAGGGAAAAAGTCAAACGCTTCCACGCCCGTGATTTGATACGCCTGCGTGAGGGTTTTTAACTCAGCGGCCAACGCAACCGGGTTGCAGGAGATATACAAAACGTTTTTCACGCCGGATTCCGCCACTGCTTTCACCGCTTTGGGGTGCATGCCGCCGCGGGGCGGGTCCAAAATAATCAGGGCGTCTTTTTTCTCTATGGTATGCTGTTTTACAAAATCTTCCACGCGGGAACAGAAAAACTGAACGTTTTCCACCCCGTTTAATTTGGCGTTTTCCAACCCGTTATAAATGGCGGGGGCTACGCTTTCCACGCAAATGCTTTTTTGGCATAAGTCCGCGCAGGAAAGGCTGAAACTGCCCGCCCCGCCGTATAAGTCATAAATAATTTTGGGCGCAATTTGTTTTACCAGCCCGCGCACGCGGGAGTACATCTTTTGCGCCGTTTTGGTATTGGTTTGAAAAAAAGACTGGGCGGACAGCTTAAACAATACCTCCCGCTCCGTTTGGCCGGAGGCGTTGGAAAGCAAAATCTTTTCCACAAAAAAATCTTTGCCTTTTAATACTTTTAAGCTTTCCGGGGCCGCGGTATCGGCTAGGCCGGTATTGACAGCGGACATAACGCTAAAAGACGGATATATGCTTTCCACCGCGGCAACGAAGGATTTCTCGTCAAAATCATTGGTAACAAACAGCACAACGAGGCCTTCCCCCGTATTTTTTCCCTCACGCACCATTAAATGCCGCAATATGCCGGTGTGTTTGCGTTGGTCATAATACGGCAGATTTTGCGCTTGCGCCCAGGCGCGCACGGCGTTTAACAAAGAAATCAGTTTGTCATCAAACAAAAAGCATTCTTCAATGTCTACGGCCCGGTCCCACTTGCCTTTTAATTTAAAGCCAAGGGCCTGCTCAAACACCAGCGGGCGGGTTTTGTTGGCGGGATCTTTTTTGTTGTAGTTCGGGTCCCACTTTACCTGATGGCAAAAACCAAGCTCCACTTTATTGCGAAAGTAGCGCGGCTCGTCCGTCAGCGTAACGGGAATATCCTGCGCCCAAAAATCCTGCAAAAGGGCAGACAAATGCTCTTTCTTTTTTTGCACTTGCTGGGGATAAGTTAAATCCAACAGGGCGCAGCCGCCGCATTCTTTAAAATGTTTGCAAGAAAAATCAGACATTGAGTTTAAACAGGCAGATGTCGCCGTCCTTTACAATATAATCTTTCCCTTCCGAGCGCACCAGGCCGTGTTCTTTTAACGCTTTTTCACTTTTGTATTGCATGAGATCGTCAAAAGTATACACTTCGGCGCGGATAAAGCCTTTTTCAAAATCACTGTGGATTTTGCCCGCCGCCTGCGGGGCCGTGCAGCCCACCGGAATCAGCCAGCTGCGCACTTCCACTTCACTCCCGGCGGTAAAATAGGTGCACAAATGAAGCAGCTTCATGCCTTCGCGCACAATTTTTTCAAGCCCGGTGTAATCGCTGCCGGTTTCTTCCAAGAAAGCGTGTTTTTCCTCTTCGGAAAATTCCGCTATTTCCGCTTCAAATTTTACGCAAAGCTCCACAAACCCGGCCCCTGTTTCCCGGGCGTATTTGGCCACTTTTTCGGCATTTTCCACGTTGCGTTTTTCAGAATTATTGCCTACATACAAAACCGGTTTGGAAGTTAAAAACTGGTATTCTTTTAATACTTCCGGTTCCAGCCCTAAAGAAGAAACCGGTTTCCCGTTTTCCAAAGCCTCTTTAATGGTTTTCATGGTTTCATAAGCGGCTACGGCTTCTTTTTTGCCGCTTTTGGCGTTGCTGGCCAGGCGGTCGCAAATTTTGGTGGCGGTTTCCAAATCGGCCAGCATAAGTTCGGTATTAATAATTTCAATATCACGCAGGGGGTCCACGGAATTCATTACGTGGGTAACGTTTTCATCTTCAAACAAACGCACCACGTGGATAACGGCGTCCACCTCGCGGATATTGGCTAAAAATTTATTTCCCAACCCTTCCCCTTTGCTGGCGCCTTTTACAATGCCGGCAATGTCTACAAATTTAATAAAAGCGGCGGTTTTCTTTGGGGGTTTAAATAAATCAAACAAAGCGTCCAAGCGTTTATCCGGTATCGGCACGATGCCTACATTGGGCTCTATGGTGCAAAAAGGATAGTTGCTTGCTTCCGCGCCGGCCTGCGTAAGCGCGTTAAACAGAGTGGATTTGCCCACATTGGGCAGGCCTACAATGCCAATTTCCATGAAAAATCTCCTTCAAAAACAAGTGATAATATGTATATTTTAGCATTTCCCAAACATGTTTGGGCTTTAGGGAAAAACACCGTATATTATTTTGTATACTAATAGAAGATACCCTGCCGGGTGGAGGATACATGAAAAAATATTTCTTTTTGTTATCTATTGCCGCCATACTGCCGCTAGCCGCCGCTTGCGGAGATGACGGATTTTTAAAACCGCTTAGAGAATTTTCCGATAAATTAGCCCCGGAGGCCGCCCCAAAAGCCATCGCCCGCCAACGCGCCATAGCCGGGGTGGATAATGCCAGCTTTTTACAAGCCATTACCACCCAAAAACCGCAAGACATCATGGCTATGCTTGAAAAAGGGGCCGACCCTAACGCCCGTGACGAAAAAGGCCAAACCGCATTGGTTGTTTATTTAACCCAAACCAAATACCCGGACCCGGAAACGGTTGACGCTTTCCTGCGCGCCGGGGCGGACGTAAATGCGGTTAACGCGCAGGGGGCCCCGTTAGTAGCCTCCGCCTGCGCCATCAGCCCCAAAATGACGCAAACCCTTTTAGCCCATGGCGCCAAAGTGGATACCATAGGAGAAAACGGCATGACGCCGCTGATGTTCTGCGCCATATCCGCCACCAGCCCGGAAAGCATACAGCTTTTATTACAAGCCGGGGCGGACCCCTCCTATCAAGCGCCCAACGGCTGGACCGCATTCACCGTAGCCCAACAATATAATCACAACCCCGCTGTAGCGCAAGCTTTGCAAGCGCAAACCTTACCAATAATGTATTAATTATTGCCTAAATGCAAAACGGGCCTTTTAAAAGGCCCGTTTTTAATTTAAAATAAAACCCGCTTGAAAGTAAGTAATAAAAATACGTCCCGTACGAGATTCGAACTCGTGATCTCCGCCTTGAGAGGGCGGCGTCCTGGACCACTAGACGAACGGGACAACATATAAATTGTACCATATTTAACAAGACCAAAAAAGAAAAGCCGCTAAAGTAAAATTCCCCCAACAAAACAACGTTTTTTATATAATTTGTACATGGCCGCCTGTTTTGGGCGGCCATTATACCGGGGGGTTCCCCGCAAACGAAGAGGAATGAGATTATATGGAATTAGGTCTGTGGCAAACGGCATCTTTGTCTTTGCTTATTTTAGTAGTGCTTTTACTGCCGCTTACAGTACATAAAGTGGAAGAAAATTTGGAAGCTTTTTTGTTCTGCTGCGGCATTTTTGCTGTTACGGTATCCAAAAGCTGGAGCGGGAGCCTGGTGCTTACCGCGCTGGAAGACCCTATCAAAATTACCTTAGCCGTATTTTTTGCCGGATTATTATTTAAATACTGCAATAAACATTTGCAAAAAGCCGCCAAAAAAGCCGTGGGTTTTTTGGGGCTTAGAACCACTTTGTTTTTAATTGTGTTTTTGCTGGGGATGCTGTCCAGCTTTATTACGGCCATTATTGCGGCGCTTATTTTGTCTGAAGTGGTTATGATGCTTCCCATCAACCGGGAAGGCCGCACCCGCACGGTGGTTTTTGCCTGTTATTCCATCGGCATGGGGGCCGTGTTAACCGCCATTGGGGAACCGTTGGGCACGGTGGTATTATCCAAACTGTCCGGAGAGCCGCACAACGCGGATTTCTGGTTCTTAATAGAACATTTGGGTTGGTATATCTTAGGTGGCGTTGTGTTTGTTTCCTTATTGGCCAGCGCCATACGCGCCGATACCATTAAAAACGCGCCCGGCGTGAAAGAAGACGCCGCCGCTACCGATGAACACAGCGTAAAAAGCATTGCCGTGCGCGCCGGGAAAGTATATCTGTTTGTTATGGCGTTGGTGTTTTTGGGGGACGGTTTAAAACCGCTTGCCCAGCAAACCATTTCCAAACTGTCCGCCGGCTGGCTGTATTGGATTAACATGCTTTCCGCCGTGTTGGACAATGCCACCATGGCCGCTATAGAAGTTACCCCGGATATTACCACCCGCTCCCTTACTTTCTTGCTCATGAGCTTGATTATATCCGGCGGCATGCTGATACCGGGCAACATTCCCAATATCATTTGCGCCTCCAAACTGGGCATTAAAAGCAAAGAATGGGCCAAACACGCCGTGGGCGTGGGGGCTGTATTATTAATTGCGTTCTTTGTCATTTTAAGCGCGGTGATGAAATAAAGAACTCTTTTAAACCAAAACGCCCAAGCCCAAACAGCTTGGGCGTTTCTATTTTAGCGGGCGGATTTTATTTTTAGGGCCCCAAACGCCGTTTTTTTATATAATTTTAGATATCAATAATAGGGAGAGGGTTTAATGAAAATTCATTCTTTTAACGTACAGCCCAATCTGCCGGAAAACATTAAGTTTCTGGAAGAACTGGCTAATGACATGTGGTTTACCTGGAACTGGCAGGCCATTTTGCTTTTTGTGCAAGTAGACGCCAAATTATGGACGGCCTCCAAACGCAACCCCAAATGGTTTTTGGGCTGCGTGCCGCAAAAACGTTTTGAAGAACTCAGCAACAACCCGGAATTTGTAGCCAATGTAAACCGGGTAAAAGAAGCCTATTATAAATATAAAAAGAATCCTAACACCTGGTATCACCAACACCATCAGGAGCAAGGCAACCTGTTAGCCGCTTATTTTTCCATGGAATATGGCATAGGCGAAGGCCTGCCCATTTACTCCGGCGGGTTAGGCATGTTGGCGGGGGACCATATGAAATCCGCCAGCGATTTGGGCATGCCCATTATCGGCGTAGGGCTGTTCTATAAACAGGGCTATGTGCGCCAAATTTTAAACCGCGAAGGCTGGCAGAACGAAGATTATCCTGATAATGACTGGGCCCACATGCCCGTGGAACGCGTAACGGACGCCAAAGGCAAAGAGATTACCGTAGACATTGAACTGGGCCAAGAAACCGTAAAAGCCTGCATTTGGCGCGTGCCGGTGGGCAGAACCTCCCTTTACTTATTAGACACCAATTTGCAGGAAAACACCCCCGCCCAACGTTTAATTACCGAAAAACTGTACGGCGGAGACCGGGAAAACCGCATCCGCCAAGAAATTGTGTTGGGCATCGGCGGCGTGAAAGCTTTAACCGCCATGGGCATTAAACCCACCGTATACCACATTAACGAAGGGCACAGTGCGTTCCTGCTTTTCCAGCGCATTATTGAAATTATGCAGGAGCAAAAATTAAATTTTGCCCAAGCGCGGGAAATTGTGTGGGCCAGCTCCGTATTCACCACGCACACGCCGGTTATTGCGGGGAACGAACATTTTGACCCCATGCTCGTACGCAAATACATGGAAGCCTATGCAAGTAAAATGGGTATTTCCTGGGAAGAATTTTTAAACTTGGGGAAAGAAACCCCCTCTTCCACCACCTACTGCATGACGGTAGTGGCCCTGCGTTTAACCGCTTTTGCCAACGGGGTGGCCAAACTGCACGGCGTGGTAAGCCGGGAAATGTGGAAAAACCTCTGGCCCACCCTGCCCATGGACGAAGTGCCGATAACCAGCATCACCAACGGCATTCACAGCGCGTCTTGGATTTCCCATGAACTCAATGAACTGTACCGCAAATACCTGTTTGACAATGACCAAACCGGCGAGGTGGACCCGTCCGACGCTTCCAAATGGGAAAAGATGGACCAAATCCCCAACGAAGAATTATGGAAAGTGCATAATATCCGCAAAGAAAAATTGATTGATATGGCGCGCGGACGCCTGCGCCGCCAGCTTACCCGCCAAGGGTTAGACGTAATGACCGTCAACAAGGCGGGCAAAGTGCTTAAAAAAGACGTGCTGACCATTGGTTTTGCGCGCCGCTTTGCCACTTACAAACGCGCCACTTTGCTGTTTAAAGATTTAAACCGTTTGGATAAAATCGTCAACAATCCCAAACAGCCGGTGCAGTTTATCTTTGCGGGTAAAGCCCACCCGGCAGACACGCAGGGTAAAGAATTTATCAAAACCATCATCAACATTTCCCAAAACGACCCGCGCTTTAAAGGCAAAATCGTTTTTGTGGAAGACTACAACATGAACACCGCCCGCTATATGGTGCAAGGGGTGGACGTATGGCTTAACAACCCCCGCCGCCCCATGGAAGCCAGCGGCACCAGCGGCATGAAGGCCGCGTTAAACGGCGCGATGACGCTTTCTATTTTAGACGGCTGGTGGGATGAAGTGGGTCCGTGCGAATACGGCTGGTCTATCGGCGGGGCGGAAAAATACGCCTCCGAAGCGGAACAAGACGCCGTGGAAGCGGAATCCCTCTACAATTTAATAGAGCAGGACATCGCCCCCGCTTACTACGCCAAAGGGGAAGACGGCATTTCCTTGCCGTGGCTGACGCTGATGAAAGAATCCGTCAAGCACATTGCCCCGGTATTCAACACGCACCGCATGGTAAAAGAATATTATGAACGCTTTTACGTACCGGCCAACAATTACTTCGGCATTTTATCCGCGCCCGGCAAAGCGCAGGCCGTTGCCGCCTGGCGCAAGAAAATTGCCGAAAACTGGTACCGCGTAAACGTGGTGGACATTACCCCTAAATTTGAAAGCGCCATTTTAATGGGTGATAAAGTAAAATTTAAAGCCCGCGTGTTTTTAGGAAATTTGGCGCCGGAAGAAATTCAGGTGGAACTCTACCTGGGCCAGCGCGGTTCTTTAGGCGATATGGTAAAAGAAGACGCGGTGGACATGACCTGTACCGGCAAAGAAGGGGACGCCTATATTTATGAAGTGCAGCTCTCCCCCATCAACAGCGGACGGCAGGATTACGCCCTGCGCATTCTGCCCGCCAACAACGACATTCCCAACGTATTAAACCCGTTGTACATACGCTGGGAAGATTAACCGGGTGCACCCCTCTGTAAAAGGACGGGGAGACCCGTCCTTTTTATTTGCTTTATGGACTCTATATGTTAAATATTGTACTTGTTAACCCGGAAATCCCGTTTAATACCGGCAATATCGGCCGCTCGTGCGTGGCCACCGGCACCATGCTGCATTTAGTGGGAAAGCTGGGTTTTAAAATAGAATCAAAAGAAATACGCCGCTCAGGCCTAGACTATTGGCCTAATCTAAATTACCGCCGCTACAAGGACTGGGACGAATTTTTGGCGGTCAATCAACCTCCTTTGCAAGACATGTTTTTTATGTCCACCAAGGGCCAAAAAGTATATTGGGACGCGCAATTTTCTCCCAACAGCTATTTGATATTCGGTGCGGAATCCTGCGGGCTGCCTAAAGACTTTTACGAACGCTACAAAGACCGCCTTTACACGATTCCCATGCCGGGGCCGGTGCGTTCGCTTAATTTATCGTCATCGGCGGCCATTACTTTGTTTGAGGCGCTGCGCCAAACACGCGCGCTGAAATAAAAATTTGCGCTGTCCGCCATAAAAAACCCCGCCTGTTTTTAAACAGGCGGGGTACTATTTTTAATCCGTTTTATTCCCAACCAATCGCGTCACACAGGCGCGTATCACCCGTGCAGGTACGGCGGGAAACTTTTCCCCCGCTTAATTGCATGCCTAACGTATACGCCCCCGTTTTGCGCGCAATGCTAAGCGTCAGATTTTCCCCGCCGCCGCTGATACCCACTGTATTAAAATATACCTGTTTGGTTTTATCGGCACCTTGCCCATAATTGCTGGAAAAACCGGTGTAACCTTTGTCTTCATGCGACATATAATAACCATTGGCTTGGTCCGCCGCTAAAGTTAAGTTGGTAATGCCTTCCTGCGCGCGGGCCTTTTCCATGGCGGTTTTATATTTGGGTACGCTTAAAGAAACCAACAGCGCCACAATAATAATAACAATTAACATTTCAATTAACGTAAAGCCTTTACACATATGCCACCCTCCATATTGCCACATTATAGCAATTAGTTCCGTATTCTTATAGTATAATTCTTTTTGCCCTTAACGCCAGTATTTTTTATAAAATGAGCCTAATGAACGTTAAAAAATTATTTTGGATTTTATTTCTTTTAAACCTGTTTAATTATATAGACCGGCAGGTATTATTTTCCGTTTTTCCTTTGCTGCAAACGGATTTGGATATATCAGACACGCAGCTGGGCACGCTGGCCTCCGTGTTTATGATTGTATACATGCTCTACGCCCCCTTGGTAGGATATTTTGCGGACCGCACCCAACGCCAAAAATGGATAGGCGCCAGCGCCCTTATTTGGAGCGCGGCCACCTTGGCGTGCGCCTGGGCTAAAAACTACGCGGCTTTATTAATTACCCGGGGGTTTATTGGCATAGGAGAGGCCGGATTTACCACCATTGCCCAGCCCTTTTTGGCGGAAAACTACCCTAAAGAAAAACGCGCCACCGTATTAGCCAGTTTTGCACTGGCCTTGCCGGCCGGCAGCGCCATTGGCTATTTAGCGGGCGGATTTGTGGGGCAGCACTGGGGCTGGCGGACGGCTTTTATGTTGGTGGGCGTTCCCGGCATTTTTTTGGGTCTTTTGGCGCTTACCCAATTAAAAGACACCTTGCGTCTAACCCAAAACGAACGGGACCGGGCCCGTACGGTAGATTATTTAATTTTACTGCGCAATAAATCTTTTTTATTTTTATGTTTGGCGCACGCCATGGGTACATTTGCTTTAGGGGGGCTATCGGCCTGGATGCCTACCTACTTCCACCGGTTTTTTAATTTCAGCGTTTCCCATGCCGGGCTGGTGTTTGGCGTGATGGTGGTGGTATGCGGCGCCTTGGGGACTTATTTGGGCGGCCAGGTAGCCGATAAACTACTAAAAAGAACCCATTTGGCGTATTTTATTACCATTTTTGGCAGTTTTCTACTGGCCCTTCCCTTTGCGGCATTAGGGGTGTATTGTGCACAAACCCTATGGGCCATTGTTTGCTTTTCTGCGGCGGTTGTGTTTATCTTTCTGCCCATGGGGCCCATCAGCGCCGCCATTGTGGCGCTTACCCGCCCGCGGGTACGCTCCATGGCGTTTGCCATTAATATTTTCATTATTCATGCGTTGGGAGACGCCATTTCCCCCGTGCTTTTAGGCCGCGCGTCTGACTTATGGGGTTTAAAAACCGCCGTATTTCTTTGTACGCTGACGGTTGTTCCCGCCTGCATATGTACGGCCCTGTCCGCTATGTTTGCAAAAAAAACCGGGCATTTAAAAACTTATTATCAGCCCGCTAAAGACGCGCTGCCTTCCGCAGACACAAGCTCTCATTAGCAATAAATGCGTTTATATCAACGCGTTTGTTAATGATACGCATTTATTACGAGCCTTTTGATTGAACCCCCCATTTTTATTTGCTATACTGTCCCAGATAATTGGTTGGAATCATCCCCATTATCATCATTACTTACCCTTAATATAGGGAAAAGGAGAATTATATGAAGAAATTGTTCTTGTTAGCAGGTGCGTGCAGCGTTTTGGCGGCCTGCGCTACTCCCAGCACGGAAGTTGGAACGGCTCTTTTTGCTATCACCCAACAACCCATGCTGGTAACAGAAGCTGCCGGAACCAAAGTAGGCCGTGCTTGCGCCAAGAATATTTTAGGGTTGTATATTTCTGGCGATATGTCTATAGAAGCCGCTAAAAAGAACGGTAGAATTACCAAAGTAGCTTCTGTTGACAAAGACATTAAGAGCTATGCGGTGTATTCTGAAGTGTGCACCGTAGTAAAAGGCTTTTAATTTCGTCCTTTACAGACATAACAAAAACCGCCCTTACAGGGCGGTTTTTGTTGTCTTTAACAATTACTTTACCGCTTCAAAACCGGCGTCTAACGCTTTTTTATTAAGTTCAAGCATTTCCGGCTTGGCGCGCTTATATACTTTCTTCATGGCGTGCACCACGCTTTCCACGGTTACGGCGCCCGTCAGTTGGCAAAATGCGCCAATAGCCACCAACGTGGCAATGCGGTCCATACCAATTTTTTCCGCAATTTCATTGCAGGGTACGCAGACGGACTTGATATCCGTGCGCGTAGGGCGGGAATTAATTAACGAACTGTTAATAATCAACAACCCGCCTTTTTTAATAAGCGGCTCAAACTTAGGCAAAGACGGTTCGTTCATGACGATAACCGTATCCGGCGCGGCTACAATGGGGGTATATACTTCCCCGTTGGAAATTACCACCGAACAGTTAGCCGTTCCGCCGCGCATTTCCGGCCCGTAAGAGGGCAGCCAGCTGGCATTTTTTTTGCATTCCACGCCCGCCTGGGCCAGCAAAATCCCGGCCGAAACTACACCCTGTCCGCCGAAACCGGCAATTCTAATACCTTGATACATTATTTGGCCCCCTCGTCTTTAAATACGCCCAGCGGGTATTGCGGTATCATTTTGGTACGCACAAATTCCAGCGCCTGCATAGGGGTTGCCCCCCAGTTGGTAGGACATTGGGAAATCACTTCCACCATGGAAAAGCCTACCCCGTTTACCTGGTTTTCAAACGCTTTTTTAATGGCCTGTTTGGCTTTTATGACGTTTTGCGCCGAATCTACCGCCACGCGGGCCAAATATTTGGAACCGGTAATCTGGGCCAGCATTTCGCACATATTAATCGGCCAGCCCTGCAGTTTCGGGTCGCGCCCTTTGGGGGCGGTGGTGGCTACCTGACCCACCAGCGTAGTGGGGGCCATTTGGCCGCCGGTCATACCGTAAATGGCGTTATTAATAAAAATCACGGTGATGTTTTCGCTGCGCACCGCGGCGTGTACAATTTCAGCCATACCAATGGAGGCTAAATCCCCGTCCCCTTGGTAGGAAAAAACAATGGCGCCGGGTTTGGAACGTTTAATGCCCGTAGCAATAGCCGGGCCGCGGCCGTGGGCGCCTTGCACCATATCGCAGGCAAAGTAGCTATCCGCAAATACGGCGCACCCCACAGGGGCCACGCCGATAACGCGCTGCGCGATATCCAACTCATCAAACGTTTCCGCCATTAAACGGTGCACAATCCCGTGGCCGCAGCCCGGGCAATAGTGCATGGGTACGTCTAATAAAGATTTGGGTCTTTGGGCAAGAATGGTCATAAATTATTTGCCTCCTTTCCAGTCACCCTGGATGCCAAGGGCCGTATCGCGCTTGCATTCATAGCTGAACCCTTCGGCGTGGCGCTGCAAATCAAACAGTCCTTCCGTACCGCCGCTAAGCGCGCTTTTCACGGCGGGCAAAATGGTTCCGCCGTCCGGCTGGCCGCCGGCTGGATAAGCGTTTAAATAAACGGGCTTGGCGCCGTTGAGGGAGAGTTTTACATCCTGCACCAACTGCCCCAAGCTCTGTTCCACGCACACCACCGCTTTGGCGTTTTTGGCCGCGTCCCGCAATGCTTGGGCAGGAAAAGGCCACAGCGTAATAGGGCGGAAAAGCCCCACCTTTAAACCTTCTTCACGCCCTTTTACCACGGCTTCCATGCACGCGCGGGAAGACAAACCATACGCCACTAACAGCACGTCGCAGTCTTCGGTCTGGCGGGATTCAAAACGGGGTTCGGTTTTTTCTATATAACCGTAACGTTTGGCGCGTTCCACCACGTCGGCTATTAAATTATCGCCTTTGTAGGAAAAAACATTGTTTTTCTTGCGCCCGTTTTTGTTGATGTCCACCGCCCAGTCAAACTTGCCCAGGGTGTTGGGGTCAACGGGATCAAAATGAAAAGACATGCTTTCCATCATTTGCCCCAAAATACCGTCCGCCAAAATCATGCAGGGCATGCGGTATTTTTCGGCCAGTTCAAAAGCCAGTTTGGGGAAATTGCCCAATTCCTCCACCGAGTTGGGAGCCAGCACAATAATGTGATAATCCCCATTTCCGCCGCCGCGCGTAGCCTGGAAATAATCCCCCTGTGCGCCGGAAATACTGCCCAAACCCGGGCCGCCGCGCATCACGTTTACAATCAGGCACGGCAAATCCGCGCTGGCTAAATAAGTAATCCCTTCCTGTTTCAGGCTTACCCCCGGAGAAGAGGAAGACGTCATGCTGCGCGTACCGGTAGACGCCGCGCCGTAAACCATATTAATGGCGGCCACTTCACTTTCCGCCTGTACAAACGCGCCGCCGGCGTCCGCCATGTGGGCGGACATATACTCCGGCACTTCATTCTGCGGAGTAATGGGATAACCGGCAAAGAAACGGCACCCGGCGCGGATAGCGCCTTCGGCCAAAGCTTCATTGCCTTTTCTTAACGTTTTTTCTGTCATAAAATCCTCTTAAATTGGGTTTTTCGTTATTTGATAACGGTAATGGCCACATCGGGGCAGACCAAGTAGCACATTTTACACCCAATGCAGTCTTCGGGGCGTTCTTGCTCGGCCGGGAAATAACCTTTCTTGCTAATTGTTTTGGATTTGCCCAAACATTTCTTTGGGCAGGCATTTACGCACAAATAGCATGCTTTGCATTTGTTGGCGTCTACTTCTATTCTTGGCATACAGTCTCCTGTGGGCCCAGGGCAGGCCCGGTTGTTCCCTGATATATAAAGTATATTTCTTTTACAACCCCCCGCGCAATAATACAAAAGGAAGTTTTTGCTAAAATAGTTCTATGAATAAAACACCCGTTTATCAATCTTTATTACAAGCGGCGCGGGCCTTGCTGCAAATGGAACAAGACCCCATTGCCAATGCCGCCAATACCGCCGCTTTATTGTTTCAGACTTTGCCCGGTTTAAACTGGGCCGGTTTTTATATTTTGCGGGGCGACACGTTGGTTTTAGGGCCTTTTCAAGGCAAACCCGCCTGCGTGCGTATTGCGTTGGGCAAAGGAGTATGCGGCACTGCCGCGCAAAAACAGCAAACCCTGGTGGTAAAGGACGTACACGCCTTCCCCGGACATATTGCCTGCGACGCGGCCTCCAACAGTGAAATTGTCGTTCCTGTTATTAAAAATGGGAAATTATGGGGCGTGCTGGATATAGACTCTCCCCTCCCGGCCCGTTTTGACGATACAGACCGGCAATTTTTACAGCAGGTTGCCGATTTGTTTGCCCGCTACAGCGCCTTATAAATATTTTTTGTATAGACAAAACCAATAAATTTGCCCAACGCAAACAAATTTGGTATTATATGTAGGTAATGCCGAGGTAGCTCAGTGGTAGAGCACTGGTCTGAAAAACCAGGTGTCGACAGTTCGATCCTGTCCCTCGGCATTTCTTTTTTTATATACAAACGCTTTTTATTTTGGGATCTATTAAAAAAATAGTTGCAATATATACTGTTTGTTAATTTTCATTCAAGTATTTCAATAGAAAATTATTTATTGGATATCTATTTGATGGCTATACATAATAAATCACATAGCAACCATGCGCTCATGTCTTTGAACAAAATGCGAAAAGACAAAGGGTTAAGGCAAAAAAGTGCTGTAGATTTTAACAAACCCGAAAAGGTGAAAATCCTTCACGCTATAATGGATTGTTGCGATTTTTTGAAAAAGCTTCCTGCTGAATCTGTACAACTGATTTGTATTGACCCCCCATATAATCTTAAACTAGCTGGTTGGGACACATATGATAATTATATTGAATGGGCTTCACAATGGATTAATGAAGCATACCGCGTTTTATCGAAAAAAGGCAATATGGTTATTTTTGGTGGGATTCAATTTCGTGATGTAAAATCTGGTGACTTGATTGACATTATTCAATATATCCGGCATCATTCAAAATTCAAGTTGATAAACACTATTATTTGGTATTACAAAAATGGCATGTCGGCACATAGGTACTTTGCTAATAGACACGAAGAAGCAATTTGGTTAGCTAAATCAAATGATTATTACTTCGATTTAGATTCAGTAAGAGTGCCTTATTCTGAAAAAGAGTTGAAACTAGCTCTTAAGGATAAACGTTTAAATCCTGATAATACGAAAAAAGGCAAGAATCCTACCAATGTCTGGCAAATAGGTAGATTAAACGGGAATAGTAAAGAACGCGTTGGGCATCCCACACAAAAGCCCGTTGAAATAATAGATAGATTTATTAAATCATTATCCTATCCTGGGTCTGTTGTGCTTGACTTTTTTGCAGGGAGTGGAACCATTGGACGTGTTTGTATGTTAGAGGGACGGCATTGTTTAATGTGTGATAGCGACCCTATTTCAATAGAATATTTTAATAGACACCGCGAATTAATAAAACTTTCTGGACAAAAAACAGACTACAAAAAAGTAAATAGCATTGAAGAATTTTTTGACACTAATTAAAGGGGATAAATCTATGAAAAAGGGGCAGTCGGATAGATTGACATTACAGCAAACAGAAGGCCAGGGGCCTATTACCATTTTTCATAAAGACGCACAAATTCATGATAAAGAAGTTAATAACACGTCTTTATTTGTTAAAAAACAGCTTGAAATTGAATTTCCCATATTGACATTCAGATACAGAAAAGATTTATCAAAAAAAGAAATCAATGCGGCCCTACAAAAAGTTGATTCATATTTAGGACAGACTCTTTTTGTAGAGAGCGCGAGCATAAGACCTGATGGAGGACTTATTGAAGTCAAAGATGATAATGGGCAATGGCGTGTTGTTTTAGTTTCGGAAGCCAAACATCAGGGGAAAGATATTGAAAATATCCGTGCTGGAAAACTTGTTGGAACGAAAAAAAATCAAGACCTTATGGCTGCAGGAAATGCAATAGAAAGAGCATATAAGAATATTGATGAAATTGCAAACTATATGCTGGCAGAGCATTATTTTCCCTATGTCCTTTTTTTAGAAGGTTCAAACTTTCTGACGCAAAATGTTACCATCCAAAGACCTGACGGCAGATCTGTAACATTAACTTATAATGATGGCATTTTGAATAGACTTGATAGATTGACCGCTTCAAACTACGGCATGCCGATAAATACAAATCTATGCGAAAATAGGTTTGTCAAATGTAATGGAACTACTATTATGCTTCAGGCTGCTTCAATCTATACAAAAGGTGATGGGAACCATTGGAATGAGAATGATATGATTATGGTTATGCTAAATATTGCACGAACCTCCTTGAAAATGTTAGCTAAAGACCTGTTTACCCAACTTAGCAATAGATAAATATTACATTTTAATACTTTAGCGAGTTTATACAGAACAACTATACTCTAATTATATTTAAGGCCTTATATAAGAGATATATATTTAGAAAGGTCAACAAATTCAGAATTTCGTCTAGGCTAAAATGAAACTCTAAATGATTTTTGACCTTTTTTGGATAAAACAGTGCATATATTCACTAACTGCTATTGTATGAAAATGAAAGAAAAAGAAACACGCAATATATTGGAAATTGTTTTATAGAGGGATTATTATGTTAATATTATTCTTTTAAAACCTTTATTGCTATCCCCCGCTTAACGGCGGGGGATTCTTTTTAGGGCTTATTTGGGGGCAGTGGGCTATACCCCATGCATAGGGGCTACCCCTCCCTAAACCGCATTTACCCATAAAAAACCCCGCCCGGCAAAAACGCGGGGCGAGGTTTTGTTTAACACACAAAACTAACGCACTTGAATTAAACCAAAGTGCAAATATTCCGTTTCCGGCATGCCAATTAGCACCGGGTGGTCTTTGGCCTGCCCGCGCAATTCCAACAATACGGCGCATTTGCCGGATTTGCTGACCCCTTGGCGGATAATATCCACAAAAAGTTCGCGCGAAATATGGTGGGAACAAGTGGAAAAAGCCAAATATCCGCCCGTCTTTAACCCTTCCAGCGCCATTTTTACCAACTTTACGTATAAACCCACCGCCTGCGGAAGGGCCTTGCGGCTTTTTACAAAAGCGGGCGGGTCCAAAAGCACCATATCGGGCTGATCGGGCAGTTCGCCTTTTTTCATGGCGGAAAGCAAGCGTTCGGCATCGTCACGATGGAAGACGGCAACATCTTCCACCCCGTTTAATTTGGCGTTCTTTTGGGCAAACTCCACCGCCACGGCGGAAGAATCACACCCCCACACTTGGGCGGCGCCCGCCTTGGCCGCGGTAATGCCAAAAGAACCTATATAAGAATACAAATCCAACACCAATTTATCTTTAAAATAGGGTTTTAAAAATTCACGGTTTTCGCGCTGGTCAAAATAAAAACCGGTTTTTTGCCCCACGCGCACAGGCACTTCATACTGAATGCCGTTTTCTTCTATCTGCACCGTTTCCGGCACGTCTCCCACTATATCCGGCGTGCCGCCCAGCCCTTCCAGCGCGCGGAAGGCGCTGTCATTACGAAAGAAAATGCCTTTAGGTTTAAATATTTTTTTGCAGGCGGCCACAATTTGCGGTTTTAATTTTTCCATGCCGGCGGTCAATACGTCCGTCACCAGCACATCGCCGTAGCGGTCCAGCACCAGGCCGGGCATATTGTCCGCTTCTCCGTAGCACATGCGTCCGTATTTGCGAAGGCCTATTTCCCGCCGGTACGCATAAGCCGTATCCAAGGCTTCAAACACAAAATCCTCCGGCAGATCTCCTTCGCCCTTTTTCAGTAACCGTACGGAAATTAAACTGTGCGGATTAAAACAACCTATACCCGCCTGGCGGCCCTCATGGGTCATTACGCGCACTAAAGTACCGGGCTCAATGGAGGTGTCCAAACCGTCAATCTCGTTAGAGAAAACCCAATAATGTCCGGCCGCTAATCTTCTTTCTTCTTTTGCTTTAAGTTTAATTTCAATCATACTGTTTCCTTTAAAAATAAATTGCCCGCAATTATTTGTTTAATTTTTCCACATCCGTAAACGGAATTTTGGCAGCGCAGAGGGGGCACTCTTTCGCCGTAAAAGTTTCCATGGGGTACGAGAGCAGCGCCCGCATGGGAATAGTAAGAGGCAGGTAACCCATGGAGCGGTCCACAATCACGCTGATGCCAAACACATGCGCCCCGGCGGACTGGGCCAACTCTATCGCCTGGGCCAACTTGCGCCCGCCTACGGTTACATCGTCCACTATCAAAACGCGTTCGCCCGGTTTTAAAACAAAATTATGTTTTAAAACCATTTGGCCTTTTTCATTGCGGGAAGCGAATATGGCGCGCGCTTGGCGTACGCGGGCCACTTCCTGCGCCAAAACAGAGTTGGAAGGCGTAAGCGCCAGTATCACATCGGCCTTTTGGGAAAACTTGTCCGACATGGCCTGCGCAATGCGCTGCGCCAAATGCGGGTGCTGCAACAAAAGGGAAGTTTGTATATACGTTTGGCTGTGAAAGCCGGACGGCATAACAAAATGCCCCTCCATAACGGCACCGTGTTCCTGCAAGAGACATAATACGTCTAAATTATTTCTTGGCATGGAAATCTCCTTTAATAAAATCCCGGTTGGTTTTAAAATCTGTACGCAGGCCGCGCTGGCGGGCGGCCTCTATTTGTGCTCCCGTCTGTTTGGCGCGCAGCATCTCCAGCTTGGGTTTAAGCATGGAAGACGACACCTGAAACGCCAGCGCGGGGTTGCCGGACTCGTCCGTCAAGTTTTCCGCCAATGCGCCGGAGCGGGAGGTATTGTTAAACATCGTCCATATAATAATATCAAAATTTTCTTCCACCCAGTTCACCCACCCTTGCACCAAGGCGGAAATAGTGGGCCCCTGGGTATAGGCGTTGTTAATGGTCATGTGACCGCCGGCAAAATCGGCCGAGACGGCCAACTCTTCATACGGTACGTCTCTAAGCACTTGGCCCACTTTAAAACTTCCGGCGCGTTCCATGCGGTGCATTAAGATAAACGGGGTAAAGGTAATATTCAGCGCTTTTTGTTCTTCCGCCAGTTTTTCCATTTGGTGTATGACCCCGTCCTGCATGCGCGCGTCCAGCGTGCCGTCCAGCCGTTTCATGCCGGGCAAAAGGCCTTTAAAGTCAAACTCGGCGTAAAAGCTGTTGCCGGAAATCACTTCCGACGAAAAAGTATCCGCGGATAACGTCCCCGCAAAATTAGGCATAAATTTGGGCAGGCGGTCCCTAAAGTTTTCAAGCCAAGCCAACTGGCCGCTCACCTTGGGTTTGGCTTTCACGGTTTTGCTGCGGCCGATTACCGTAACAAAATCCCGCACCACTTCAATAAAGGCCATAGGGTCAAAATGCTTTAAATAAATATTGGTGCGTATGCGGCGGTTAGAAGAGGTTAACTTATTAACCGATAAATTCATTTTTAACGGAACGCCGTTAAGCTCCCCGGAAGCGATATTGGCGTACAAATTGCCTTGGCGGTATGTAGCGGAAAAATCCAATTTATCAAAAACGCTTCGGTCCACCGTTACTTTGCCGGAAGTCAAGCGGGCGTACAAATCGGTAAAGTTCTGGGCGGCGGAAAAGTCCCCGTTCACTCCCTGCACCGGGAAATAATAAAACTCACCCGATACGTCCTGCAAAGCCAAATCCAGCTTGGGGAGGGCCCACTTGCCCTCTTGGCGAAGCAAATGCACGTCCAGAGAAGTTTTACCCGTTAATTTATACGGGCTTAACCGGGGATAATTTTTACTCCAAGCGGCCAAGTCCAGCGGCTCGGTGGTAAACGCAATATCCGCCGTCCAAGGACTTTGGGTAAAATCCGCCTCCGCGGAAGCCGTGATGTTGGCGTCATCGGCCAATATAAGGGCTTCGCTTAGCTTCAGCAGCCGGTATCCGTTGGAAAGAGACCCTTTTAAACGCATGGAAGATTGGGGAAGGTAAAATTCTCCCCAATCGTCTTTAAACAAAGACAAGTCCTTCCCTTCAAACGCGGGGATTTGGGCCCGGATATTAAAATAAGGCGTATATAAATTATCCAAATCCACCGTTAAAGAAACCGGCTTTCTAAAAACAAATACTTGCGCGCGCAAACTGCGCAAAGCAAAGTCCTTCCAGTGAAAATTGGCAAAGTTAACATGGCCGGTGCCTTTAATATCAATATCGGAAATATTATCCCGCCACTTATTGCGCAATACAAATTCCGCCCGGAAGCGGGACAGTTCATTAAAGCGCAGGCGTTCAAAATGTAAATTAACCCCATAAACGGCGTGGCTGGTTTGGTTTTGCAAATCTTTATAGCTAAATACGCCGTCTTTCACCGTCCAGTCTTCCGCGCTGACTGTAAGATTTTCCCCTGAAGAACTGCGGTATACATGGCTTTGGGAAGAAGAGATGTTTACTTCCGGCACGTTATAGCGCCCGTCCGCCCCCCGCACGATGTTAACACGCGGGCGGTTTAAAGTAACCTCATCAATGATTAATTGCCGGTCCAACAGCGGAAGCAGCTTAAAATGCACAAATACAGACTCGGCCGACAGCAACGCTTCCCCATGCGCCACTTCAGTGTCTAAAACAGAAAAACCTTTTAATTCAAGCGTATTAAAAAACCGTAAATCCAACGAATTGATAATTACCGGGCGGTTTAAGGCCAGCTGCAGCTGGCGGGTGATTTCTTCGCTTAGGTATTGTGCGTTAAAAAACTTAATAAACAACACCCAGCATACCGCCAGCAAACAGAGTAAAAACATAACGGCAAACATCACCGTGCGCAAAGTTAAAGAAAAACACGCGCCGAGAAACCGAAACAGCCAAAACGTTTTTTTTGTTCGTTTCCTTTTTGCCGCCATAGTCCTGTTGCCCGCTATCTAGCGTTAAAGGTAAGTTCTATTATATAGTTTACTAAAATTCTCCAGGTATTATAGGTGCCTCCCCATACATTGCGCACGGATTGCAGCAATGAAACCTGCTCCGGAAACAAAATTTTGCACAACAGCGCCAAAATAATGATGTTTACCAAGGTAATGGATATGGCAGAAAAAACTTTTCCACCTGCCAGTTTTAAATCCGGCTGTTGGGCTTCAAATAAAGTTTTAAAGGTTTGTATGAAGTGAAAAGCCGTAAAAAAACCCACGCCAAACACAAAAGTTAGCCGGTAAGGGGCCATATCCCGCCAAAGCTCTAACCCGCAATATACCAACCCCAGCAATACCGTATAAATAGGGATAAAATACGGAGACAGCGCCACAAAAGAATTGCACTGCGTAAGTTTGACGTATCCGCTGTCTTTTCCCACATGAATATCCCGTATACGGCAGCCGCACAGCAGGGCGGCTATGGCGTGGGTTAGCTCATGCCCCAGCACATACATGCGGGAAAAATTATAAAACCCAAAATGAATGCCGGCATACACCCCTATCCCCAACAAAAAACACAAAAAAGTTTTAAAATTACCCAGCCCGGCGTATAATAAGCGCGCGGTTTGCGCCGCCGCAAAAAACAGCGTAGGCAAAAACAAAACGGCCACAACGGTTTTTAAAAAATTACGCATTAGAATTTTTCGTTCCAGGCGGAAGTAAGATAGCGCTCCCGCTCCAATATAAAAGTTTTTTCCAACAATTCCGCGCCGGCTCCGCGGGCCGCCAAACGCACGCCAAAACAATTTTCCACGCCGGCAATAACGGCCCTTTTTAAAGCCGGGTTTTGACGTGCCCCCGGCAGCTGCAAAGAACCTTGATATAAAACCGCGCGTTCAAAACGGCGTATGGCCCCGCCCAAAATTTTGTGCCCGTCTGCAGACAGCAAATCGTTTTTCACCGGGTTTACAAAACACGCCCCCGCCGCGCCGTTATGGGCGGGCGCGTAGGCCAGTGGGTCCGTTTTGCCCCAAGCGTGTACCGGCGCCAATGTATTTAACGCGCTTTGAATAGCGCCGTGGAGTTTTTCATAAATGGCACACGGGCGAAGCTCGCTTTCAAACAAACAAGAGAATGTTAAATCCTCTTCATGAAACACCATGCCCCCGCCTGTCGGGCGGCGTACGCAATCAAAAAACCCTTTGGCGGCCGCCGCCGGTTTTACCAAACCAACGGGCTGGCCGTAGCCAAACGTAACCGCCTTGCCGGGAACCCACCGGTAAAACCGAAGCCACACCCCCCCGCTGTAAAGGGCGGCGCAAGCGTCATCAAACGCCATATGCCGGGCCACCGTAAACAAAGGGGTATTTAGCAATACATTCATGTGTATATTTTAGCAGTTATATGAATAGCAAACCCATAAAAACGCCGGGCAAATAAAAATTGCCCGGCGCAAAATAACGGCAGGATCTTTATTTCCAGCGCAAGTTGGGTTCGCGCGCGGCGGAAACTTCATCAATGCGTTTGACGCATTGGCCGTTCGGGGCCGATTTGACCGTATCCGGCTGGGTTTGGATTTCTTGATAAATACTTTCCATCGCCCGGATAAACGCGTCCAGCATGTCTTTATTTTCCGTTTCCGTAGGTTCTATCATCAACGCTTCCGGCACAATTAACGGGAAATAAATGGTAGGCGCGTAAAAACCATAATCCAGCAGGCGTTTGGCTACGTCCGTGGTGTGTACGCCGTTCATTTGAGAGGGAACAGTCTGCAAAACGCACTCGTGCATGCAAACGCGGTCAAAAAACGCCGGGAATTTATCTTTCAGGCAAGCGCGCACGTAGTTGGCGTTTAGTATGGCTTTTTCGGCAATATTTTTTAACGTATTTCCGTCATGCTGGCGCAAATACGCGTACGCGCGCAAACACACGCCGATATTGCCGTAAAACGCTTTCATGCGGCCCAAGCTTTTGGGCATTTTGCCCAGCAAGGTGTATTTGCCGTTTTTCTCCGTTACAATGGGTTTGGGAAGAAACGGCGCCACATGCGCGGCCGCGCCCACCGGGCCGGAGCCGGGGCCGCCGCCGCCATGCGGGGCGGCAAACGTTTTGTGCAGGTTAAAATGCAGCAAATCCACGCCGAAATCAGCCGGCTTGGCCAAACCCAAAAGCGCGTTAAAGTTGGCTCCGTCCATATACAAAAGGGCCCCTGCCGCGTGCACCATGCGGGCAATTTCCACAATGTCTTTTTCAAACAGTCCCACCGTGTTGGGAACGGTAAGCATGACAACGGCCGTGCGTTCGCTTAGGGCGCAAGACAAGGCTTCTTTGTCTACGCAACCGTCCGGGCCGGACTGTATGTTAATAACCGTAAACCCGCCCATATTGGCGGTGGCGGGGTTGGTGCCGTGGGCCGTATCGGGCACGATGACTTCCGTGCGTTTTTTGTCTTTGCGCGAGGCATGATAGGCTTTGGCGGTCATAATGCCGGTTAGCTCCCCATGCGCCCCGGCAGCAGGCTGCAGCGTAAAGGCGGACAAGCCGGTAATTTCTTTTAGCATTTCCTGCAAATCATACATCATTTTCAGCGTGCCCTGTACGCCGCTTTCCGGCGCGAAAGGATGCGCCCCGGCAAAGCTTTCCAACGCGGTAAAAGCGTCGTAGGCTTTGGGGTTGTATTTCATGGTGCAAGACCCCAGCGGATAAAAGCGGCTGTCCAAACAATAATTTTTTTCAGACAGGGCGGTAAAATGGCGCACGGTGTCAAATTCGCTCAGTTCCGGCAGTTTGGGCGCGGAAGGGCGAAGCACGTCCTGCGGCAAATAAGCCTGGGCGGGTTTTTGCGCTTTTTCCACCCGTACGCCGCGGCGGCCGGGGCGGGATTTTTCTATAGACAGCATATTGGTTTGCATTATTTCCTGCATATTAAATCCCCCTCAGCGCATCGGCAAAATGTTGCAAGTCTTGCACGGTTTTGGTTTCGGTGGCGCATAAAAGCAGGCAGTCCGCCAAGTCTTTTTGTTCCAGCGCGTATACGCCAAAACCTTTTTTGGCCAATTTTTGTACGGCTTTCTTAGCCGGGAACGGGCACTGCAGCACAAACTCGTTAAAAAACGGACCGGTGAATTTTAATTTGTATCCGTCTATGTTAGAAACCAAATCCGCCAGCTGGTGGGCGCGTTCCACATTCAGCTCCGCCGTTTCTTTTAGGCCCTGCGGCCCCAGCAAAGTTAAATAGATAAGCGCATTCAGTGCGCAAAGCGCCTCGTTGGAACAAATGTTGGAGGCCGCTTTTTCACGCCGGATATGCTGCTCGCGCGCTTGCAGGGTAAGCACAAAAGCGCGCTTGCCGTCTTTGTCTTTTGCCATACCCACAATACGCCCCGGCATTTGGCGTTTGTAAGCTTCTTTGCAGGCAAACAAACCCAGCCCCGGCCCGCCAAAATGCATGGCGTTGCCAAAAGGCTGCCCTTCGCCCACGGCAAAGTCCGCCCCGTAGGAACCGGGCGTACGCAACAGGCCCAGGCTCATGGCTTGAAATACATACACAAACAAAGCGCCCTTGGCGTGGGCCAGTTCACCCAGCCGCTGGGCGTCTTCCAGCTGGCCGTAAAAATTGGGGTTCGCCAGCACCAGGCAGGAGGTTTGCTCATCCAGCAGAGTCTGCGCGGATTGTACGTCCAGCGTGCCGTTTACGCAAGGGACTTCCCGCACGCTTACCTGCGGAAAATGCTGCAAATACGTGTGCAGCACTTCTTTATAATGAGGATGAAGCGCCGCGCTGATTAACACTTTCTGCCGGTTGTTCATGCGCACGCAGGCCAGCACGGCTTCCGCCATGGCGGTGGCGCCGTCATAATGGGAAGCGTTGCTTACGTCCATATCCGTCAGCGCGCAAACGCAGCTTTGAAACTCATAAATAGTTTGCAGAGTGCCTTGGCTGGCTTCGGCCTGGTAGGGGGTGTAGGCGGTTAAAAATTCCCCTCGGGAACTTAAGGCGTTTACCGCGGCCGGGATAAAATGTTCATAGCACCCGGCGCCGATAAAATTTTTAAGCGGCTTATTGAGCGCCCCTAATTCTTTTATATGGGCGGTAAGCTGGACCTCGGTAAGGGCTTGGGGCAGGTTAAAATGGGGATAAACCAAATCCTGCGGAATATGAAGCAACTCCCGCACGGACGATGCGCCTATGCGGGCAAGCATTTCTTTTTCTTCGGTTGGAGTATGTGGGATAAACATAAAACCTCTGTTAGTAAAAACCCCCGCTTGCGGCGGGGGAATTTAAAAGGCCGCAACCATTATTTTTGAATGGTGGCTTGGTAAGCGGAAAGGTCCATCAGCGCTTCATAATCGGCCGGAGCCGTCATTTTAATTTTAAACAACCAGCCGCCGGCGTGCGGTTCGCGGTTAACCAGGCCCGGGTCATTATTCAGCGCGGTGTTGACTTCAACCACTTCCCCGCTGACGGGGGCGTAAATTTCCGAGGCGGATTTAACGGATTCAATCACACAGCAGTTCTGCCCCGCGGTTACCTGCTGGCCCACTTTAGGCAAATCCACAAAAACAATATCGCTGATTTCTTCCTGCGCGTGGTTGCTGATGCCCACGGTGGCGATATCCCCTTCCATATGGGCCCATTCATGGGTTTTGGCGTAACGGCTGTTTTCTGCATTATGCATATAAAGGTTCCTCCCTGATACTACACTCTGTTTTTATAAAACGGCGTTTTGGTTACTGCCGCCGGTATACGGCGGGAGTGGATTTCTATTTCCACCTGCGCACCGGGCGTTAAGCCCGCCTGCGCGTAGCCAACGGCAATCCCTTTAAACAACGGGGAAAAGGTGCCGCTGGTTACAAAACCTATTTCTTGTCCTTCATAAAAAATCTTGCACCCGTGGCGGGGCACACCCGCGCCTTTCAATTCAAAAGCGGTTAATTTTTGTTTAACGCCTTGGGCTTTTTGCTGTTCCAAGGCAGGCTTGCCGATAAAATCCTCTTTATTTAATTTTACCACCCAGCCGCAGGCCGCTTCATACGGGGTGCGGGTTTGGTCCGCGTCTTGGCCGTTAAGCAGGTAACCGGCTTCCAAGCGAAGCACGTCCCGCGCGCCCAAGCCGCACGGCGTTACCCCGGCCGCCAGCAGCGCGTCCCACAGTTTTACAATGGCCGCGGGGCTGAGCATAATTTCGGCCCCGTCCTCGCCCGTGTAACCGGTGCGGGTGACGTAGCCTTCCTCTCCAAACAGCTGCACTTTTTGTATGTGAAACCGCGGCAGCGCGCTAATGCCGGGCAAAAGGGTTTCCAGTTTTTCCAGCGCGCGCGGCCCTTGCAGGGCAATCATGCCGTAGCGGTCGCTCGCGTCCGTAACGGTTACGTGAAAACGGGCGGATTGTTTTTGCATCCAGTCAAAATCTTCCTGGCGGCAGGCGGCGTTTACCACAATTAAAAATTTTTCCGCGTCCAGGCAAAAAGCAATCATGTCATCTATAATGGTTCCCTGCGGGGTAAGCATATGCGTATAGGTACCGGCGGACGGGTCTTTCTTGATATTGTTGCAGGTAATATATTGCACAAAGGGGTAGGCGTCTTTGCCTTCCACCCAAATTTGCCCCATGTGGGACACGTCAAACATGCCGGCGGCTTCCCGCACGGCTTTATGTTCGGCAATAATGCTTTGAAACTGCACCGGCAGCAGCCAGCCGTGGAAATCCACCATGCGCCCGCCCGCTTGGCAGCAGGCGTTATAAAGCGGAGTGGTTTTTAAATTGTTTGTCACAAAAGGGCCTCCAAAGTATATGTTCATTGTATAAAATTTAACCGTTTTTTATACAATATACATATGGCAGATACACAAAGCGTAATCAGCGACGTAAAATTATTTATAGAACGCCTGAAAAAGGAACTTCCGGAAGTGTTTGCAACCCCCTCCGGCCCGGCAGAGGCCAGCGGCCCCGCGCCTGAAAACCGCGTATTGTATAACGGGGATTTGTACCCGGCCCGCATGTACCTGACGCCGGACCAGGAAGAAGGCGTGGCTTTTGACGGGGAAATCTTCCACGTTTATCTGCAGAGCCAAACGGCTGACCCCAGCGCCTTGGTTACCCAATGGTTAAGGGACAAAGCCGGCGAAACCCTGCGCCAGAAAACCCGACAATGGGCTGAAAAAATGGGCGTAGAATACAACAACATTACCATTAAGGACCAACGCACGCTGTGGGCCAGCTGTTCGGGCAAGAAAAACATCAATTATTCTTACCGCATTATCAAAATGCCGCTGGCGGTGCAGGATTATTTAATCGTGCATGAACTTTCCCACCTGGTGCATATGAACCACGGGCAGGAATACTGGCAGCTGGTAGCCCAGTACTGCCCCGATTACAACCACCACCGCAAATGGCTAAATGAAAACAAAGGCTCCATTTTTGCCGACGTGGAACTGACTTACCGGGAAGAAGAGGAAGATAAACCCGCCGAACAAGCGCCCGCACAAGAGGCACAACCGGCGGAAAAATCTGCTCTCCCGGCAAAGGAACAAACCCCCGCGCAAGAGGCCCCGCAAGCAAACGAGGCCCCAACACAAGGGCAGACCTCCCAAGAAGAACAAAACTAGCCGTTTTATCCATTTAATAAACCCCGTCTTAGACGGGGTTTTTATAACTACTGCTCACAATAAACCCCGGGCGTAAGCCCGAGGGATGGAGTGTGTATCCCCAAATCTTCATATTTAGTACCATCTCAATATGGAA
>CASFXV010000011.1 GCA_949298795.1 uncultured bacterium | reverse complement strand
TTTTACCGTTTTGCGCGTTTCCCATTGTAACGTTCTGGCTCCTACGCTGTCCGTACTCGGTAAAGGTACCCAGTTCCCCGCTAAACGAAGAGGCGTAGATCTTGGCCCTAAATTTAAATTACGGTAGGAATACGTCCCCACCCCGGTAATGTTTAATTTCCCTTTTACCGTGGCGTATACGCTTTCCAAGCGAAGCCGGTTTGCGTCTGTAGTTATTTGATTAATACGGCTGGCCGGGTCACTATACCCGCCGGGGCCTTTAAACTGCGCGGCACCCCCATTGAATTTGACATTCAAGTTCCCCGTGCTGCTGGAAGAAACACAGTTTTCCAAAGAAGAAAAGCAGGTTCCCTCAAAATCCAGCGTGGGTGCTGAAGGAAATGAGTCCGTAACGTTACTGTCCGTTTTACCATATGCTAAAGCCGTTGAATTGCTTTCATTAATGCTGACTGTTCCCGCAGAACGCACCTGCATAGACTGCGCCGTCAAGCCCCCTTGGAAAGTTGCCTTCTCAGACACTTTCAACCGTTCATATTGGCCTAAACGCGCAGGGTTGAAGTTTATGGTTTGAATGACTTCCGCCTGTACATAGGCGCAAGGCATCATGGCAACCATCAGCCCTGTGATAAATAGTTTTTTCATACGCACTTCCTGTCAAAAGTGGAATAAAACAACAACAACAATTAATTATACATTCTTTTACTGCTAAATATAGTATACGAATTTTGAAACATCTTTCAAGCATTTTTTACAAGGAAAAATAATTGCTTTTTTTAAAGGTAATTTATTAATATAAGAAGGAGTATCTCTTTATTATTTATAAATTCTGTCCATTTATGGGGAGCGATAATATATGACCAAAAATTTATACGCCTTATTTTCTGAACCTGAAGAAAGCGCATCTTCCCAAATTGAAGGTTTTAATCGCGGTGTATTGTGTTTTATGGAACGGTTGCCATTAGCCTCCTTATTGGTGGATGGCAAAGGAAATATTGCTTTTGCCAACTCCTTGGCGGGTTTATTATTAAAAGGAGTAAAGAAACCCTTTGAAGGCGGAAACATGGCGGACTACGGCCTAAGCGGGAAAGACGTCATTTCTTTATTAACGGGAAAAACTGGCTCTAAAATTTTGAAAGAAATAACAACGTCTAACACCCAAAGAAAAAGTGTTACATTGGGGGCCAGCGTGTACGGAGGATACGGCTTATTAACGCTGGAAGAGGAAACGAATGTTTCCCGCCTAGAAGAAGAACGGTGCTTTTTGCGCAATATAGTGGACCACTACCCCTTTGCCGTAAGCGTACAAAATTTGAAAGACGAATGTTGTTTATGGAACAAGAATGCGGAAGAGTTATTTGGTCATTCCTCTTCTGAATTAATTGGAAAAGAAATTTATCCTTTTTTGCCGGAGTCCATCCTAAATTCTTTAGAAGTAATGGACCAAGAAGTAAAAGATTCCGGCAAGGCGCGCGCCAATACGCAAGTGCGTTTTACAGATTCTGCTGGAAAAGAGAGAACCCTTTGTGTTAGCAAAGTGCCGGCTTCCGCCCCCACTGGGGAAATGGCCTATATTTTAACTGTATATGAAGACATTACCAACCGCCTAAGCGAAGAGCAAGAAACCGTGCAGATGCGCAATTTGTTGCAGGCGATAGTGGACAATGTGCCGGTGGGGCTATATACCCGCACGGCGGACCGCCGCATGACGTTTTTTAATAAACAAAGCCAAATTATTTTTAATGAAGTGCAGCCCCGTTTTGCCAATTCTCCGCATGCCAAGCAAAGCCGCGAATTAATTGACGCTTATCATGACCGGGAACAAGAAATCTTACGTACAGGCAAAATACAAGAATATCCCGATGAGGTATATGTGGACCGCGCCGGCAACACGCGCATTATTCATATGATTAAGGTCCCACTCACCAAGACCGGTCCGGAACCCATGGTTCTGTCTATTGCGGAAGACGTTACCGAACGCCGCAAGCAGGAAAAAGAAATTGTGCGCATGAATAAGTTGTTACAAGCTATTGTAGATAACGCGCCGATTGGTTTGTATGCCCGGGCGAGTGACGGGCATATGCTGCTTCGCAATAAAAGTTGTACCAGCATGTTTGGAAAAATGGACGCGGCTTCTTTTGCGTCCAACGGGTCTCTTCCGCATGAAAGCAAGGAAGACGTTGCTTCTTATTTAGGAAGAGAACTTTCCATTTTAACGACAGGGGAAACCTTAGATATACCGGAAGAAAAATATGTAGCCGAAGACGGAAAAAATAAAATTTTCCACTTAATTAAGGTTCCCGTTAAGGATGAGGTAAATCAGCTTAATTTCGTGCTTACGCTGGCGGAAGACATTACGGAAAAGAAAGAGCAGGAAATCCGCCTGGCCGAAGCGCATAAGTTCCGCCAAGCTGTATTGGATAATGCTCCTTTGGCTATTTATGCCCGCGGCGTGAAGAGCAAAATGTTTTTTGTTAATAAAAAAGCGTATGAGCTTTTTCCGGATGAGGGCGACTATAAAGAAGAAAATGATTTTTACGGAAATCGTGAAAGAGCCGTTTTTGCCAGTGGAAAAGTTTTGGATATGCCTGCCGAATGGTATACATCCCGTCGTGGCAATAAAGTCCTTCTACACTTAATCAAGGTTCCCGTATATGACAGGGACGGCAACCCCTTTATGATGCTTACTATTGCCGAAGATATTACGGAAAAGAAACAACAGGAGCAGGAAGTAATAAAAACCCGTAACTTTTTGCAAACAGTTATTGACAATTTGCCGTTGGCTCTTTCCGTTAAAAATTATGAAGGGAAATACATTTTATGGAACAAAAAGAGCGAAAGCCTTTTTGGGGCCCAATCTGCCGAAGTGATAGGCAAGGCCCATTACCGGCAGGATATCACCCCCGAACAGGCCGAGTTTTTAGCCTCGGCAGACCAAAAAGTATTTGAAAGCAAAAAAGAGTTAAATGTCCCTCAGGAACTTATTTCCACGGCTAACGAGGGCGTAAAAATTATGCATACGGTAAAAACCCCCGTGTTTATGCCGGACGGAACGCCCGATTACTTGCTTATGGTGTCCGAGGACATTACGGCCAAAACAAAAATGGAAAAACAAATCCGCGAAGCCAATGATAAAAATACTTTATTATTGGAAAACGCCCGGGAAGGCATTGTTATATTAGAAGACGGAAAAATCATTTATTCCAACCGGGCCGCTGCCCATATATTAGGGGTTGCCGCGGAAGAGGATTTGCATCAGCGCGTGTTGTTGGATATGGTATCTCAGGACCATAAAATTTTTGTACAAGAACACTATGATGCCGTTTTAAATGACATCGGGGACGCGCAGTCCTCTATAGAAGTTCACTTTGTCCGTCCGGACGGACACTGTGTGGAGACGGAATTTGCCGCCATGGCTTCCCGTTATTTAGGGCGCCGGATTGTCATTTGCTTTATACGGGACGTTACTTCTTCCAACCGTGTGCTGCGCGAACTGAAAACAGAGCGGGAAAAATTCCGCGCCGCTTTTGAAAGCGCGGTTATACCGGCCTTGGTAATGAACAGCAAAGGCTATATTATGGTAATGAACCGCTGCGGCCGGGAGTTATTCCATTTCAGTACGGAAGACAAAAACTTCTACCGCAATGTGTATTTAAAACCGGCCATGACGCTTGCGGTGCGCAAGCAGCTTCGCCAAGGGAACAGCGCCCATATGGAATATGTTTTTGATTTTGACAAGGCAAAGAAAAAATTCCCCGGGCGTGTGGACGGGGAAGGCCAAATTCATTTAGACGTTACTTTTGAGCCTATCAACCGCCGGGATACGAAAGACGGCAGCGTAGAAGCGGATTATGTGGTGTATTTGGTTCCCCAACAGCAGGTATTGTTGGCTGTGCCGCCCGCTGCGCCAAAAGCGCCGCTTGCGCCAACGGCACAAACGTCTGCCCGCCGTGTAATTAGAAAGAAAAAAGCGGAAGGGGTTGATGCTTCTGCCGCGGCCCAAGCGTTACGCAACCCGCTGCGTCCGCCGGCTCCTCCGGTTATGGCAAAAATAATGCTTCCCAAAACGGAGCCCTATGCCGTATGCAATACGTCATTTAAAATTACGCAGTGTAATGATTTGTTTTGTTCATTGTGTCAATTAGACCAGGGAGAGTTGGTCGGGTCGGATATTTTTAAATTATTTGATGAAGACAGCGCCGTGTCTTTAAAGGAAGATTTAAAGTCTTTGTCCGCACAGGGGAATTTGGATAACCGGGAATATAATTTGCGTTTATCCAACAGTTTGGAAACCGTGGCCGTGCGCTTAAACGCTTTTAAAGAGGCGGACGGGAGCTATCTGTTTGTCCTTCGCAATTTGGCGTTTCATCGCCAAATTATGAAAATTTTGGAAGAACGTTCCGCCCAGTTAAACGCTTTGCTGGATGCTACAGACGGGGTGGTGTTTTCTATAGAAGCCCAAAAAGGCGCTTTCGGGCGTATAGAACAAGCAAACAAGTTTTTATCCAAAATGCTTGATTATACGCATGACGAATTGGTCCACCTGCAGTTTAAAGACTTATTTATTAAACCGGGGGAACGCGTTCCCGCCAAAACCTTACAATGGTTCCAAGAAGTAGAGGAACGGTATTTTAAAGAAGGGCGGTTGAATTTTTCTTCCGGTGTATTCCGCAAGGACGGGACCCGCTTTAACGCGGAAGTTACAGTGGTTCCTTTGGATTTTGCTTCCCGTGGTACGGCGCTGGTTGTGGTGCGGGATATTTCTACCCAGTTGGATAAATTGGCGCAAGATTCCCAACAGGCGCAGGAGCTGCGCAGCGTGCGCCAAGCGCTGCCCGGCATCTATTTAAAAACGGATAACAACGGTTTGGTGTTGGAAGTATATTCCAATTTGGATTATTTGACCAATAAACAAGCCTCCCAGCGGTTTGTGGGTAAAGTACCGGCGGACTACTGGCCGGAGGAAGTGGCTTCCAAAGAATTGTTTGCCATTAAAGAGGCTCTGTCCATTAATATTACCACGCATTTTGATTTTACATTAAGCGAAAATGGACATGTTTTTTCTTACGAGGCTACCGTCACCCCCATCACTGGGCGGGACGAGGCCGTTATTTGGATTAAAGACGTAAGTGAAAAGCAAGAGCAAGACGGGCGCGTGCGCGAATTGTACGACATCAGCCACCAACCCAATCTTTCTATTACCGAATGGGTAGACAAAATACTAGCCTTTGGGCAGCGTGTATTTAGGGCGGAAGTGGGCATGGTGGTCCGCTTTGCGGATTCCGGCGCGCCGGAAATGAGCGTGGTGTATGTAACCCAAAATGATTTTAATATTCAGCGGTATATGGATTTCCCTATTGAGGAATGCCTGCAAGACGTATTAGATGACAATGTAGCCCTATTCCCTGATTTGGGCAATACCTCTTGTACCCGCTGCGTGCATAAACGTAAAGAGTTTGCCGCCCTTATTGCCGCCCCTATTTGCGTGGCGGGCAAGCCGGCGGGGGCGCTGTGTTTTGCTTCCCGCCAGGCGCGGCGTTCTTTTGAACAAGGAGCAGAAGAGCTTATAGGCTTAATGGCGCGTATGCTTAGCTTACGTATAGAGCTGCGCCAGGCCGGCAAAGCCGTGAGTGAGACTTCCCAAAGCTTAACGCGCACCTTGGATTATATGGATTTTCCTGCCGTTATGATCGGGTTGGATTACCGCATCCGTTCCGCTAACGCGGCTTTTATAGAGGCCACCGGCTGCCGGGTACCGGTAAAAATGGAATTCTTTGACCGCTTTATCCGTAACCCGGCCGCTACCCGTTCCGCATTTAAGGCCGCCTCTCAAGACGGCTCCGCCAAGGCGTTTAGGATTCGTATGGACTTGCAGACGGAAGATGAAACCTATATGTCTACCGACTGGGACGCCTTTGCCGTAAAAGACGCGGACGGAAATTGTGAAGGCTACGCTTTGATTGGCGTTAAAAAATAGTATTTCCGTTAAACCATATAAAAACCCCCGCTTGAAAAGCGGGGGGTTTTTTATAAATATCTTTCACCATAAACCCCAGGCGTAACCTTGGGAAACTTCATAAATACCCATACGCGCAGGGGGAACCCCGGCAGTCTTCCAAGTGAAATGTTTATTAGTTTGCAAGGGGACGCTTCTTACCCTAGCAAGACAGAAAAAAACCCCTGCCCGGGGGCGGGGGTTTTTTATTTAACGGATTTTAATTTTTTCTCCTACCGCTTGCTGCAGGGCTTCTTTATCGGCTTGTTCATAGTGGTAAGGGTATAAGTTTTTGGGCTTAAGCCGCTTAGCCGCGTCCACAAACATTTCATCCGTCATGGTATAGGGAAGGTTTTTGGGCAGAAAAGCCACATCTGGCCCCGCCCAAGACGCCATTTCCTCAATGTTTTCCGTATCTCCTCCTATATACAGGCGGAAATCCCCAAAGTGCAGTATATAGCCGTTGCCCTCTCCCTTGGGATGGAAAAAGCCCCCGTCCGGCCGCTTATGCTGCAGGTTGTAGGCCGGTACGGCTTGTATAGTTAGCCCGTTCCAAGAAGCACTGTCCCCATTGTTTAAGATTTGTACGGAGAAGGGGGACATTTGCTCCGCCGCTTTGGCGGAAGCGATGATTTGCGTGTCCGGCGTAACGGTTGCTTTCCAGGCGGCGGGATCTAAATGGTCATAATGTTCGTGGGTGATAAGCAGCAAATCCGCCGGCGGCAGCTGGGTATAATCGGCCACTTGGCTAAACGGGTCAATTTGAATGGTTTTCCCGTTCCAGTTTAGCATAACGGAACCATGGCCTGCCGGGTATACAAAAACATCTCCCAGGGGGGTGGAATATTTATCCCCCAGCGTGGCGGAAGGTTCAGCGCTTCCGCCGTCAGTTTGGCATGCCCAGGCGGCGCAGAGCATGAGTAACGGGGCCCATTTTTTCATTTAATAATCTCCTTAATAATTTTATAGGGTTTGGGCTTGGCTTTGCTGAAGGTGACTGCTTTGGCAAATAAGTCTAAACCGGCGTTTAAGCGTTCTTTATCGGAAGCATATAAAGTGGCAACTATGTCCCCTTTTTTAACGCCGTCTCCTCCTTTTTTGTGCAGCCAGATGCCGGCTCCGTGGTCTATGGAGTCTTCCATACGGTTTCTGCCGGCCCCCAACAGCACGCTGGCCTGGCCGGTTAGTTTGGCGTCAATATGGGCTACATAGCCGTTTTGAGGGGCTGTAAATACCGCTTTTAATTTGGCGGGTTTAAAATATTTTTCCGGCTCGTCTATCGCCAGCGGGCTGGCCCCTTGCCATTTAATCATCTCGCGCATTTTGGCGGCGGCTTCCCCGTTGGTTATTTTGGCTTCTAATAATTTACGGGCTTTGGCGGTGTCTTTTTGTTTACCGCTGATGACCAGCATATGGGCGGCGGTTTCTAACAAAAGTTCATAAAAATCAGGCGCCAAATCTTTTTCACCTTTTAATATGCGTATGGTTTGCAGCATTTCGTTTCCGTTGCCGATGGCGCGGCCGAGGGGTTGGTCCATATATGTAATGAGTGCGCGGCATTTAAGCCCCAACAGTTTGGCCGTACTTACCAACGCGCGGGCCAGTTTGCGGCTGTCTTCTAATTTTTCCATAAAAGCGCCGGAGCCGTATTTTACGTCCATAAGCAAGCTGTCTACCCCTTCCGCGTATTTCTTGGAAAGAATACTGGCCACAATTAGCGGGCGGTTTTCCACGGTGGAGGTAGCGTCGCGCAAGGAATAGAGTTTTTTATCCGCCGGGGCCAAATCCTGCGTCTGCCCAAACATACACACGCCTAATTTTTGAATTTGGCGACGTATTAATTTGGCGGGAACGCGCACTTCAAAATTTTTCATGGATTCCAGTTTATCCAAGGTCCCGCCGGTATGTCCCAATCCGCGGCCGGACATCATGGGTACCGCCACCCCCATACAAGCCACCAGCGGAGCCAGCGCCAAAGAGATGCCGTCCCCCACGCCGCCGGTAGAGTGTTTGTCCGTCTTAGGCAGTTTAATGTCAGAAAAATCCAGCCGCCCGCCGGAATGGGCCATGGCTTTGGTAAGCAGGGCGGTTTCCTTATCTGAAAGAGGGTTTAAAAAGCAGGCCATTAAAAAAGCGGATAATTGGTAATCCGGCACGGTTCCTTTTGCTGCGGCCTGGGCAATGAAATCAAACTCTTGCTCGTTTAGGGGTTTTTTATCACGTTTTTTTGCAATCAGGTCAATCATTCTCATAGGTGCCACCTCCGTAGATTTGTACTGCCTGTTGGAACTTTCAGCATAGCATTTTACAGCTTAAAAGAGAATAGTTTCCAAACCAAAAAAGGCTTGGTAAACCCAAGCCTTTTTTGTATTTATTTAAAACCGGACGTTTCATACAACCCTAATAGTTCTGTGTTTATTTGTTTTATCCGGGAGTCTATTTTGCCTTGTAATTCTTGCAGGTGCCGCAATTCCAGCTGGCAATAGAGTTGGTAAGAAAGTTTTTCCATACGGGTGGTTGGGTTTGCCGGTATCGTTTGGCGGCTGGTTTGCTGTAATTGGTATTTGCGTATGAGCAGCCGTTTTTCAATGTCAGAAAAACGCCGCTGCAACACTTCATAATAATTAGATAACGCAAATAAGCGCCGTTGGCTGCTCCACACGCCGGTTTTGGTTTTCAGCGGCGCTTTTGGCAGTATTTCGTCGGAAGCGGTTGCCGTTTTACGGGCGGCTTGAATTTCGGCGCGCAGCTGATGGGTCAGCGGATTTTCTTGCGGGTGCGCCAATAAATAAAAAGCGGCGTTAGGTTCCAAATACGTCAGTGCGGATATCACGTCCTTGCCGTTGTTTTCAGGCAAAAATACGCTTAGGTCAAAGAAGGCGTTGGCTTGTTGTTCGGTCCATTTTTCGCCTTTTTTAAGTTTTTCAATTAATACCAGTTGGGTATCGCGCGCATATTGCTGCATGGAGTGGGAATACGCTGTTTCCAACAAACCGGGCGCTTTTAAAGCGGGAAGTTTATTAAAAACTTTCATATAGCCATATATTAATTGGTAGTTTAGCACGTCGTTTAATTTGGCAAAATGCTGCCAAAGAACTTGTTTTTGGTAAGGGGTAAGCGGGGAATAGCTAATTACGTCCATGGCGGCAATAAAGTTTTGCGGCGGGTTGTGTACCAGCTTGTATATTGTATTTTTGGCGGAGAAAAGCGGGTCTTGCGGGTCAGTGGGCAGGCGTGCCGGGCCGAGGGTAATTTCGTCCCAGCCTTTTTCTCCCCAAGAGATTTGTTCCTGGTTGTTTTGGGCGGCGTTTTGGATGAAAGTCCATTTTTGTATATTTTGGGCATTGGCCAAGGTTTGCTCGTGGCGGCGCTTGAGCCAGTTGGTTTGGCCGGAGGTTAAACTGGTAACAAATTTATCTTGCGGGCGCAGGTGGGAAGAAAGGTTTTCTTCTTCTTCCTTTAAACGCCGGTTAATGTATTGGCGTACCTGATTGGCATAGAGCTGTTTTTGCTGTTGGCTGGCGTTGGGCGCGGGGGGCGTGGGCAATGTTTCCCCAATAAGGGTTAAGGTTTGTGCATATTCATTAAATTGCGGGGAGTTGGGCAAATGCGGGTTGCGGCGCAGGGTGCGGCTTAAGGCGGTTAAAGCCACAAGGCGGTTTTCCAAAGCCACGCTTTCTTCAAAAGAGAGCGGCTCGCTCAAACGGAGCGGATTGGAAGCAGATTGCAGCTCCCCGGTACTCTTTTTAAGTATATTGCCCAGCTGTTTGGGGGTTTTTTGCGCATACACGGGGGTTGTTAATACCCCGGCGCATAAGACAGGTACAAAGTATAAGATGTGTTTTTTCATAAAACCTCTATTCTTCTATTTTAGGGGAGAGGGTTTGCAGGGAATTTAACTCTGCTTCTATATTTTCCAAATGTTTCCATACAAGGCCCTGCAGCTTTTTAAGCCGCGTATAATAGGCTTGTACATAGAGTTTTTGGGCAAAGGCCAATTCCGTATTCGTAACCGCGGAAGGGGTATTCGTTTCCTGTTGTTGAAGAAACTCAATGGCGCCTATGCGTTGTTTGATGTTATTTAAGATATCGGTATAGGCGGTGTCCCAGCTTCTAAGCAGTTGTATATGCGCCTGCATAACATGTGCGTCTGCATGGTCTTTTAACAAAGAGTTGGCAAGTTTCCCGCCCGTTTGCGCCTGTGCAATACGGGTTTGCATTGTTTTTTTGAGCGCTGCGTTTTGCGGGTTAAGCAACAGCTGTTGGGCGGAAGAAAGATCCAAATGGGTAAGCGCGCCTAACATAAGGCGGGATTCTTCCGCCGGCAGGAAGGAGGCTAAATCCAAAAATAAATTGGTTTCGTTTTCCGTCCACGTTTTGCCATTTTTTAGTCGTTCAATTAACAGCGCTTCTTTGTGGCGCAGATAGGTGAGCAATTCTTTACCCAACGGAGCGGGAACCCACCCTTCCATTTTGGCGGCGGGCATTTCTTTTATCATGTTAATGTACAGAAGCGTTAAATCCGGCCCGGCCAGTTCCGCCGTTTTGGCCAAATGGCGGGCCAACGCCAATTTTTGGGGGGCGGTTAGATTAGAATTGAAAATTTTGTCAAACACTTGGCTTAAAGACGCGTATTTCCCCTTGCTGATACGTTGCGCCAATTCCCCGCAGGCATAAAGCGGGTGCTGCGGATTTTTAGGAAAGTTCGTCGGCCCCATATAAATTAACTGGTGGTTGGGGTTTTGCCAAGAAAACTGTTTATGCCCGTTTAGAAAAGATTCCTGAAAACGCTCAATATGCGTATTGTCCCGTAATAAAATAGGTTTTGTTTCCGACGGTTGTAAAGGAAAAGATAGCGGGAAAACAAGGCGCTGCGTTTGTTGGGACAAGGGCGTGATATGATTGCTTAATATATTAAATAAAGTTTTTTCGTCCGCATTCGGCGGGACTTTTATTCCCATTTGTTTTAATAAATCCAGCTGGGTGGTGAAGGCCTTATCCTGCATGATTCCCGGTGTGCGGATGAGTTCCCTGCGCACTTGCTGCAAGGCTAAAAGTTGGTTTTCTTTAAGAAAGAGCTGCTGGGTGGAGGATAGCTCTCCGGCGGCGGCTTTTGCCGCCGCTTTTTGGGCGGCTTGTTTTAAGTACTTGCCTTGGGCATGTAACACAGCGGAGGGAGCTAAAAAGCAACCAGCCAGCAAAGAAATAAAAAAATAATTTTTGGCGGCGTATTTCATATTCTTTATATGTTATCAAACGGGTTTAACGGCAACAAGGGTCGTTGGGCCTATATGAGCTTAGGCCTTTTGGGCAGAAACTAAAAACAGATGTTTAAATAACTGGAATTTTTGGGGTGGAACCGGTGCGTATAAGCGCTGCAAACCGGTAAAATTTTTATAATTTTTATTCTTCCAGCTGGGGAAAGAACGATTCCAAAGAATTTAACTCCGCTTCTATATCATCTAAATAATTATCCACTTTGTTAAACAAATTTTTTAGGCGCATGTAATAAGCCCTGGTATAAAGTTCCTGCGAAATATTATCCAGCGTGGGATTGGCGTAGGTGGTTTTGGCTAGTTGGTTTTGGGCGAATTCAAAGTTTTCCAAACGGCTTCTTATTTTTTCCAAACGTAAATTGTGTTCGGCAATCAGTTTGCGTAAAAATTTGATGTGCGCCCGTACGATTTTGGACGGCGTTTCTTCCGGGCTCATTGTACCCCAGGCGGGTATGCCTTTTTCCCGAACCAGTTTTATTTTTGTTTGCATGGTTTTGCGCAAATAGGGGTTGGGGTTTAACAAAAGATATTGGGCCGAAGCTGGGCCCAAATACGTCAGCGCGCCCAGCAAAGTGCGCCCTTCTTCCTGTGGCAAAAGAGCGGCTAAATCCAAGAACAAATTGGTTTCGTTTTCCGTCCAGCTAGGCCCCGTGTTTAGTTGTTCTATTAAATGGGCCTCTTTGTGGCGTATATAGGTAAGCAGTTCTTTGCCCATTGGGTCCGGCTTCCAGCCTTTCATTTTAACGGCCGGTATTTTTTTGTAAGCGGACATATAGAATAAAGTAATGTCCGGGCCGGCCAACTCCGCCGTTTGGGATATGTGGCGGGCTAAAGCAAGTTTTTGACTGCTGGTTAGGTGGTGAGAAATGAAAATAGCGTCAAACACGTCACTTAGGGCGGCGTGGCGCTTTTTCATTAATTCTTGCGCCAGCTGCCCACAGGGGTAGAGCGGATGTTGCGGGTTGGACGGAAAAGAAGCCGGACCCATAGAAATGGTATGTTGATTGTCCGCCGTTTTCCAGGAAAAGCGGTCTTGCTTATTTAGACGCGCTTGGCGGTATGCGTCCCAAACGGTGCAGCTTCTTAAATAAGGGCTTTCTGATTGGGCGGCAGGTATGGAAAACCTGAGCGGGAACGGCTGGTTAACTATATATGGGGCCAGGCTCTCTTGCGCTTGGCTGATTTGGTTAAATAAGGTTTGGGCGTCTGGATTATCCGCGGAGGTGACATTCATTTGTTTAAGTAAATCCAGCTGGGGTTGAAAGTCTTTGTTATGCAATAGGTTGGGCAGGCGGATTAATTCCCGGCGCACTTGCTGCAAGGCGGCGGATTGGTTTTCTATGGCGGCACGTTGGGCGGCTTTTAAGCGCAAGGCCGGGGTGCCGGGTTGCGCATTTTTAGCCGCTTTTTTTGCGGCATTGCGCAAGTAGCGGCCATGGGCGTGCAGAAAGGGGGAGTTTAAAAATAAGACGCACGCCAACGCCAGGATAAAAAAATAATGCTTAGCGGTATATTTCATGTTTGTAATATACTATCAAACCCCTTGCTTTTTAAACAAGAGACATTGGGCCTATATGGGTTTAGGCCTTTTGGCGCCCGGTACTGCCGGAAAAAACGCAAAAAACCGGGGGCGTTTGCGGCCCCCGGTGAGGTTACGACTAATTGCCCCAGGGTTTTTTAACCGCTGCGGCGTTTGCAGGCGCGGGGTTTCGGCCGCCCCGCGCGCAGCAGGAAAACTAACAGCTTACGTTTCTTTTGATAATACTTCTTACAATCCCCTCTACATGAAAGGTTTGCGGGTCTGCCACAATGGGAGTATAAAACGGGTTTTCGGACTGTAAGATCACGCTGTCCCCGTCTTTGCTAAAGCGCTTTACCATCACTTCCCCATTATTTACGCAAACCACCACGTCCTTGTTTTTGGGGGAGTGGTTTATTTCCACAATCAGCCAGTCTTTGGGGGAAATGAGATGTTCCATAGAGTCCCCTTTCGCTTCCACCATAAATCCTTTGCAGGCGGGAAAATACACCATGCTGGGGTCCACCGGTACAATGCGGGTGGGGGTGCCGTCTAAAATGGTTCCGGCGGGGCCGCATTTGGCCATGCCGTACATTTTTAAATAGATGACGTTGCGCTCCGGGTCTTTTAGAATAATATAATCGCGCGGGTTGGCCGGGTTGCGTTTTAAATAGCCTTTCTTTTCCAGCTGTTTAATGTGGTGGAAAACCACACTTTTGCCGCATACGTCCAACCGGTCGGCCAGTTCTTCCATGGTAAGCGGGGCCGAAATATTATTTTTTAAAATTTCCAGCAGTTTGATTTGTTTGGGGTGTAAGGCTTTCATAACGCCTCCCGTTTTATACCTTTTATTTTGTTCTATATTTTGTTCTATAAAATTTATAAGAGTTTGTCAAAACATAAAAAGGGGCCGAATGAACGTTTTTACCTTGTTTTGCTTTCAATGCGCAATAGGTTTATGAGGAAATTTATTAGCTGTTCTCGGTTTATGGTTTTAATAAAAAACCCCGGGGTTACTATCCCGGGGTTTTTTATCTTTACAGTTTCTTTAAAAACCGGTCAAACGCGGCTTTTCCGTCCGGCGTGCGTTTATAAACGCCGGCGTATTCCAGCACGCGCGCAAACACTTTGCCCACTTCTTTTTGCAGTATTTCCTGCGTGCTCGTTTTGGTAAACGTGTATTTTGCCAGCATTTCTTGCGCCCAAGGGGCGTGTTTGGCTAAGGCTGGGTCTTTTTGTATGGCTTTTATATCTTTCTTAATAAGAAGCGGCTCTAAATCCGCCAGTTCCTTAGCCAAACGCGCGGGCAGTACCGCCAGGCCCATTACTTCAATGAGGCCGATGTTTTCCTTTTTAATGTGGTGTACTTCCTCGTGCGGGTGGAAAATACCCAGCGGGAACTCGTCCGTCGTGCGGTTGTTGCGAAGCACGATATCCAGTTCAAACGCTTTGCCGCGGCGGCGGGCAATCGGCGTAACCGTATTATGCGGCGTGCCTGCGGTTTTGGCTAAAATATCGGCCTTGGGGTCGCTGTAAACGCGCCATTTTTTTAGGATATAGTCCGCCGCTTCAGCCAAGTCTTTTTTGCTGCCTTGCAGGCGGATGACGCTCATGGGCCATTTGACTATGCCCGCTTTTACGCGCGGGAATTTGGGCAGTTTAAACGTTTTTTCTATGGGGGCCTTTTCCATAGCAAATACGTAGCGCCCGCCTTGGAAATGGTCGTGCGTTAAAATGGAGCCGCCCACAATGGGCAAATCCGCGTTGGAGCCTATAAAATAATGGGGGAACACTTCCACAAACGCCAGCAAACGCTCAAAGCTTTTTTTAGTCAGCTTCATGGGTTCGTGCGTATCGGAAAGGAAAATGCAGTGCTCGTTGTAATACACATAGGGGGAGTACTGCAAAAACCAGGGTTTTCCGTCTTGCAGCAAGTCCAGCCCAATTAAACGCAAATTCTGGCGCGCCGGGTGGTTTGTGCGGCCGGCGTAGCCTTCGTTCTCTTTGCATAACAGGCAGGACGGATAAGAAGCCGGCGCGGCTTTTAAAGCGGCGGCGATGTCTTTCGGGTCCTTTTCCGGTTTGGACATATTAATCGTAATGTCCAGCGCGCCGTATGGGGTGCGGGCCTTCCAGTGTTTGTTTTTGGCTACGCGGGCGGTGCGGATATAGTCCAGGGCGCGGGCGTCGTGGTAAAATTTATCCGTTGCTTTTTTGGGGTTTTGGGCCCAGAGCTCAAAAAATTCGTTTTCCACTTCCGATGGTTTGCGCGCAAACACGCCCATTAATTTGGTGTCAAACAAATCCCGCTGGGTGACGGTGTCCGGCTCAAAGAGTTTTTGTTTGGCGGCCCAGTCACAAATTTTTGACAGGATTTCACAGGGAAACTCCGGCGTGGCCCCTTTAAAGCCGGAGGGGGAATAATCGTTCAATTTCAGCAAATCAAGCAATTGGTTGCGGGCCCAAACTTCGTCGGCCGGGGCCAGGAGCTCTTGGTCTATGGCGTAGGCAATCAGCTGGTCAATTAACAAATAGATGTTCATTATTCCTCCTAAAATTTGCGGTGCTGTTCCCAATTCCAAGCCGTTTGAATGATTTTGGTTAAATCATATTTGGGTTTCCAGCCCAGTACTTTTTGGGCTTTGGCGCTGTCCGCCACCAAAACGGCGGGGTCTCCCGCTCGGCGTGGGGCCACTTCTACCTTAAAGTCTATACCGGTAATTTCTTTAGCTTTTTTAACGAGCTCCGCCACGCTGTATCCGCTTCCGCTGCCCAGGTTGAAGCGTTCGCTTACGTTGTCTTTAAACATTTTTTCCAGGGCTAAAATATGCGCGTCCGCTAGGTCGTTTACGTGGATATAGTCGCGCACGCAGGTTCCGTCGGGCGTGGGGTAGTCGTCGCCAAACATTTTAATGGACGGGCGCTTTCCGGCGGCCGCCTGCAGCACAATGGGGATTAAGTGCGTTTCCGGCGTGTGGGATTCCCCAATGTCGCCCGATTCATCGGCCCCGCTGGCGTTAAAATAACGCAAAGCGGTGGATTTTAAGCCGTAGGCGGTGTCAAAATCTTCCAGCATTTTTTCCACCATGAGTTTGGTGTTGCCGTACGGGTTGATGGGGCTTTGGGGGTGGGTTTCGTCTATTTTGGGCTTAACGGGTTCCCCAAAGGTAGCGGCGGTGGAAGAAAACACAAAATAGTTAATGTTGTTTTCCACCATGGCGTCTAATAAATTAAGCACTTTAGCTACGTTGTTGTGGTAATATTTGGAGGGCTCCTTTACGCTTTCGCCCACCTCAATAAACGCGGCAAAGTGCATAACGGCGTCTATCTTGTGTTTTTTAAACACTTCCGTCAGGCGGGCTTTGTCCCCCAGGTCGCCCAGTTCAAAAGGGTATTGGGATACGGCTTCTTTATGCCCTTTGGACAGGTTATCCAGCACCACGGGGTGAAACCCCTTTTCAGCCAGTCTTTTTACAGTGTGGGAGCCGATATACCCCGCCCCGCCTACTACCAAAATATTTTTCATAGTTTGTCTCCGTTACGGTAAAATTCCGTTATGTTAAAGTAAAGGGCGCGTTAGTAAATTTTTTCCATTTGGCGTGCCGGGCCGCCAATTTTGGCGATATAAAAATCCGCCTTGAGGCCGGTTTTTTGCGTATAGGTTTTGCCCACGGTGTCTATTAATTGTTTTACTGCGCTGTCTTTCACCAGGGCTACCGCGCTTCCGCCAAATCCGCCGCCCGTCATGCGTGCGCCCAATACGCCGGGCACCGTCCATGCCGTTTCGGCAATGACGTCCAGTTCCGGGCAGCTTACTTCGTAATCGTCACGCAGGGAAATGTGGGACTGGTTCATCAGTTTTCCAAACGTTTCCACGTCTCCTTTGCGCAGGCACTCGGTAGCTTGCAGGGTGCGTTGGTTTTCATACACGGCGTGTTTGGCGCGTTTTTGTTCAATGGGGTCTTTAATTAAATCTTTGTGTTTTTCAAACTCCTCAATGGAAAGTTCCCCCAGCGCTTTAATGGGCAGCTTGGTTTGCAGGGCTTTGAGGGCGTTTTCGCTCTCGCGCCGGCGGTCATTATAGCCGGAATTGACCAGGGAATGTTTTTTATTGCTGTTGATAATGACAATGGAAATACCTTTTAAATTCAGCGGTACGTATTCATATTGCAGGGTGTTGCAGTCCAGCAAGATGGCGTGGTCTTCTTTGCCCATGCCGCTGGCAAACTGGTCCATAATGCCGCAGTTCATGCCCACAAATTTATTTTCCGCTTCCTGCCCCATTTTAACCAGTTCTATTTGCGGGATGTTTAGCTGAAACGCCGTATTTAACGCCACGGCGGTGGCCAGCTCTATAGAGGCCGAGGAGGACAGCCCCGCCCCCGCCGGTATATTTCCCCAAAACAGCATTTCAAAACCTTGGTCTATATTGTAACCGCGGTTTTGCATAACATGCAGTACGCCCAGCGGATAGTTGGCCCAGTCCTGCTCGCGGTGAAAGGCCACATGGTCTAAATCCGTTTCAATAATGCCTTGGTGCGCCAAATTTAAAGAATGCAGCCTGATTTTGCGGTCATCGCGTTTGCATAATACAACGTGGGTGCCGAAAGACAGCGCGCACGGAAACACGTGCCCGCCGTTATAATCCGTATGTTCCCCGATTAAATTTACCCGCCCCGGGGCGAAAAAATACAGTTTTGTTTTTTTAAACACTTCATTAAACTTATTTCTCAGCGCAATCTGGTTCATTTGATTCATAAGTTATCCCCTTTACTGAATAATGATTTTAAACTGCCAGTTGTACTGCCCCAGCGGTGCGATCACCGCCGCTTTTTTGATTTTGTTTGCTACGTATAAATCGTCATACACGCCGGTGCAGGGCTCTAGAGCGATGTTGTAGTCCCCGCGGTAGCCGCCTTGGGTTTTCCATACGCCCAGGTAGGGTACTTTGTCCGCGTCGTAGCGGTAGATAATTTTATCTCCGTTGTCCGTATGTTCGGCCCCGCACCAGCCGGCGGTGTTTTTTTGCGTGAAGTAGAACTTTTCGCAATTATTGGCGCTGGCGGGCTCCGTGGCGGACAGGTCTAACGGCAGGCCGTTTACATCGGTAGTCAGCGGGTAATTGTGCAGGGTTCCCCACGGGCCCAGGCGTTTGGTACCGTGTTCCACCGTGATGACTTGGGTTAAATTATCCGGTATCAGCAGGCGGGTTTTGGGCGTGCAGGCCAAGAGGCAGTGCGGCGTCCAAATAAATTTAAAACCGCCTTCTTCCAAATTGGTTAAGGTGTAGTGAAAGGTAATTTCATTATCCTTAAGCGTAATTAAGCGGGACAGCGTATACGGAAAATTTTCACTCCGCACAGAGGAAATCAGCTTATTTCCTCCGGGGGCCAGTTCCCATTTCCATTTCATGGCCCACACTTCGCCGTGGTCCGGCACGGGGATGTTTTTGTATTCTCCGTCCGGGTAGGGGCAGGCGTCTATGGAGGGGAAAACCTCGTCAAATCCGCTTGAGTCAAATTGGCTAAACGGCGCCCCATAGTGGGGAAGCGTCAGTTTTTCTTTAGGGCTTTGGAATAAAAATTCCCGCCCCGTGGATTTTTTTACCAAGCTGGCCAGCTTGCAGGCGTAATCCGGCAGGAAAGTAAGGCGCAGCTGGTCATTTTCCAAATAAAAGGCGTTTAGGCCTTTGTATGTGGTGTGCAGCATAATATCCCCCATAGCCGCTGAGCTCTTGCCTAAATAAAAGCGCGGTTGCCCGCGCCTTTATTTTTTATGGGTAGTAAGTTGAAAAGTCAGCGGCAGTAAGTCTTTCAAAGCTTTTTTTACTACAACACGTTTTGCGCCCTCCAGCATACCCATATAAACGGGTGCGTTGGGCTTCATAAACTCGGCCAGCACCTGCCGGCAGGCCCCGCAGGGGGAGTTTACTTTCGCCCCCGGCAATTTCCCGCTGACCAGCGCCAACGCCAAAATTTCTTTTTCGCCCGCTCCCACGGCGGCAAATACGGCATTTCGTTCCGCGCAAACGGTTAAACCAAACGAAGCGTTTTCTATATTGGTTCCCGTATAAATGCGCCCGCTGCGGGCCAAAACCGCCGCCCCTACTTTAAAATGGGAGTAGGGGGAGTAAGAATTTTCCCGCGCCGCCTGGGCCGCGTTTAATAAGGTATTTTGAAGGTCTTTTTTCGTCGGCTTCTTCATACTCTTATTTTATAATAACAGCCGGAAAAGTCAATCCCTGCCGGGCGGGATATTTTTTATAATAAACTTATGCGGAAATATTTTTTATTTATGCTATTGTTGTTTGGCGCGGGGTGGTTTATGTTCGGGGGGAAAACGGAAATTAAAAATGTAGGCAACCCGGGCAAAAACATTGTGGCGTTTGGGGACAGCCTAACCGCCGGCTACGGCGCGGGGAAAGACCGTGCTTACCCGGCTGTGCTTAGCCAAATGGTCAGCCGCCCCGTCATTAATTTGGGCTTATCCGGCGACACGGCCGCCAACGCGCCCAGCCGCCTGCCCCAGGTATTACAGGCCGAGCCCTATATGGTGCTAATAGAATTTGGCGGAAATGACTATATGCGCAGTGTTCCCTTCTTGCAGACCGAGCAAGCCATACGCCAAATAGTGGACGAAGTCCAATCCGCCGGAGCCATTGCCGTGTTGGTGGACACGGGCGGTTACCCGGCTATGGGGCGTTACAGCAAGCTGTACAAACAAATTGCCAAAGAAAAACAGGCCCTTTTCGTGCCGGGTATTTTGGACGGCATTTTTGGCAAAAGCAAATACAAGGCGGACCCTATCCACCCCAACGCCGCCGGTTATGAAATAGTGGCGCAAAAAGTACATAAAGCCATAAAGCCTTATTTATAAATAAATTCCATAAGCAAATACAAGCAGACACAGCCCGGCGTTACAGCCGGGCTGTGTTTTTATGTGGAAGCCCCCGGCTTAGCCGGGGATATTTTTTTATAAGGACGTTATAAATGCTTAATGCGGTTTTTGTAAAGCTGGCTGAGCCGCTCGTTAGTTTCGTCGTTTCCCGGCAGGTTGCTGCTTTGGTATACGGGCAACTTGACGCCTTGCTTAGCCAATATTTGCGCCGCGCGGAAAAGCACCGCGTGAAAGACGGCGCCGGCCGCCACGGTGGAAAGCGGGGCCAGCTGAAGGCCGTCCAGTTCCAAACAGGTTTCATTGGCGGCGCAGTGGTTGTCCAGCGCCAGGTCCGCCGCGTCAAAAAGCATTAGCCCGCTGGAGTGGCGGGAATGGCTTTTTTGGTGGGCGTGCTTGGCCGATACGCTTACCGTTTTTACGCCTTTTTCTTTGGCGTATAAAACGGCGTCAATGCCGGCCGGGTTGCGCCCGGAGTTGGAAAACACAAATAAAATGTCTCCCTTTTGCAGGTTGTGTTGGGCCAGTATGCGGGGGGTGTACCCTTCTTGTCTTTCCAAACGGGTGCCGGTTTCCGCACCGTGCATAAATTGCAGTTCCGGCGCCAAAATAACGTTTACCGCCGCAAAACAGCCGGAGCGGTGGAACGGCTCCAGCGCCGGGCTTAGGCTGTGCCCGCAGCCAAAGGTGTGGATAATATTTCCTTGGCAAAGCGTTTGGGCCGTCCACTGGGAGGCGGTTTCTATATAAGGGGCTTCGGCCCCGTCCAGCTCTGTGAGCAGGCTGGCTATGGCGTTAAAATAAGGGTGGGTAAATTGTTTCATGGCTTTATGGTAGCATATTGGGCCGTATACAGGATTTGCTAAAATAAAAAAATGAGGTTGAAAATTTTCCATTTCATTTTTTGTTTATTAGCAACTTTTATGCTGTGCGCCTGCGCCACCCGGCAGCACAAAGGCCGCCAGGTGTTAAAAGCCGTAGACGGCGGGCAAATCAACCCGTCTCAAGCGTTTACTTCCGCCCAAAAATTGTTTATCCGCTATGATATGGAAGGAAAAAGCTTTTACTTGCAGGCCAATTTAAAAGAGCTGGAAGAAAACCCCCGCCTGAGTGTATTGGGTTTAAGCGTTCAAGCGGCCGACGGAAAAACCACCCCCGCCCAGGCGCAGGCGGTGGCCTTGGCCGGTACGGACTGGTTTATTTTACTGCGTGATACGCTTCTTTCCCTGTTGCCGCAAAACCCCATGGAAGGCCGGGTAATTTTTATTCAAAACTATGAAACCATGCTTTACCGCCGCCAAGACGGCACGGCGGATTTGGTAGAGTTAAATGACGCTCCGGCAGACGTAAAACTGGTGGGCAGAGTATCTTCCCAAGCGTTTCGCACGCTGTTGTATGAACGTTTAAAACAGGCGGTTATTGCCACTCAGGCGCCTTATACAAAGTATTTGCTTACGCTGCAGAACGTTCCCTTGTCTCCCTTTTTGTATGTAGACGTGGAAAAAGACCAAATTATCCAGTTGAAACTGCCGGATTATTACCAGGTGGAAAAGGAAATGACGGGGCTGGGTTTTTCGCTCTCGTTTATTTACTCCTTTTTTGTAAAAAGCCATTTGTTTGGGGTGATTAAGGCACCGTTTACGTCTACGCACAGGTTGGTTTCCATGGGTACGTCTACGCTTTATACCGCGCTTCCGCCTAAAATAAATGATTTGGAGCAAGTGCCGCCGCTGGCTTCTTCTGGCGAGGAAATGGACCTGCAAGATTTTAATAAATGGCTGGATAAGCACGTCAGCCGGCAAAATTACAAGGCGCATGTTACCCTGCTTATTGACGGGGAAGAATTTTTCCCGCATTTTATTTTAGCCATGCAGCGCGCGCAGGAGTCTATTTTTGTGCGCACCTATATTTTTGCGGCGGACCCTTACGGCCTGAAAATAGCCGATATGCTGCGTGAACGCTCCAACGACGGGATTGACGTGCGCGTGATAGTGGACGAGTTAAACACCATTTTAAATTCCGTCAAAGACCCGGAATTTACCCCCGGGGACCACTTTAAAATGCCCAAAAGCATAGACGATTATATTGAAAAAAAATCCAAAGCCGCCGCCCGCACCCATTTAAATACCTGGAGTAATTTTGACCACAGCAAAGTATATATTGTGGACCGCAAAATAGCTTACACCGGCGGCATGAATATAGGGGAAGAATACCGCTATACTTGGCATGACATGATGCTGGCCCTGCAAGGCCCGGTGGTGGGCCGGCTGGTTAAGAATTTTTATGAAACCTGGTCTTTTACCGGCTGGGGGGGAGATTACGCCGCCGCCTACCGCAAGCTGTTCAGCAAACGCTCCCGCGACGTAAACCGAGAAGTCCCCGGTATGATAAACGTGCGCCTGATGTACACCAAACCTACCGATGCGGAAATCTTTAAAGCCCAGCGGGAGGCTATCCGCCGCGCCAAAAAACGCATTTATATACAAAATGCGTATTTCTCAGATGACCGGATAGTGGATGAACTGATTAAAGCCCGCGGGCGCGGGGTGGACGTGCGCGTTATTTTGCCGGGTGAGAACGACATCGGCATTATGGACGCCAACAACCGCATTAAGGCCAACCAGCTTTTTAACAACGGGGTAAAAGTGTATTTTTACAACGGCATGAGCCATGTAAAAGCCGCCCTGTATGACGGGTGGGCGGTGGTGGGTTCAGCCAATTTTGACAAAATGAGCCTGTTTATAAACAGCGAAATGAGCCTGGGGATAGACGACCCCGCCTTTGTGGCCGAGTTGGAACAACGCCTGTTTGAGAAGGATTTTACCCACTCCAAACCCATGACGCAGGAGTTGGACATCGGCTGGGCCTCTTTCTTGGTGGACGCGCTGACCAACCAGCTGTAACGCGCTCTGGCAAGCTGCCTTTATTAACTGTATTTGCTGTTTTGTATAAAAGCCCATAAAAAACCCCGGCTTAGCCGGGGGTTTTTATTTATCGGTTAACGGTTCCAATTCCCGTTCGTACCCTTGGGCGGCCACTACGCGGGCTTTGAAAATGCTGCCTGTTTTAACGGGGCGGGTGAAGGTAACGCGCCCGTCAATATCCGGGGCGTCTTTATAGGTGCGGCCAAAGTCCGGCCCGTCGGCAATGGCTTCCAGCGTACTGCCCAGCAGGCGTTTGTTTAATTTGTCTATCACGCGGCTTTGGGTTTCTTCCAGCTCCCGCGCGCGCTGGTGTTTTACGGCGGCGGGGATTTGCTTTCTGTCATAGGCGGCGGTGCCTTTCTCGCGGAAGAACTCAAACACGCCCATATTGTCAAACTCATATTCCCGCACAAATTTTTTAAGTTCCTGAAAATCTTTATTGGTTTCCTGCGGGAATCCCACTATAAAGTTGGTGCGCAGGGAAATGTCCGGCACTTCTTTTTTAAGCATCTCCAGGGTTTGGCGTATTTTGGCCGCGTCGCAGTGGCGGTTCATGTTTTTAAGTACCGGGTCCGCTATGTGCTGGAGGGGAATGTCCAAATAATGGAAAATTTTTTCTTCCCCGGCCATTAACCGCGCCAGCTCCCGCGTTACGCGGTGCGGATAGGCGTACATAATGCGCAAACGCCCCAGCCCGCGTATTTTAAGCAGTTTTTGCAAAAGCTCGGTCAGCTTTAACTCCCCGTATAAATCCAGCCCGTAGGAAGTGGTGTCCTGCGCAATAAGGGATATTTCTTTTACCCCGTTTTGCACCATCAGCCGCGCTTCTTGTATCACCTGCGGCATGGGTTTGGAACGGTACGGCCCGCGTATGGAAGGAATAGTGCAGTAAGCGCAGCGGTTGTTGCAGCCGTCCGCCACTTTTAAATAGGCGGTGTGGGGGGCGGTGAGGGTCATTTTAAATTCAGGCAGATGAAGTTTAGCCGCAAGCGGTTCTAAAAACAAACCGTCTTTATCCAATAAATCTTCTATATGTTCCTGCGCCGCTATGGAAAATATAGTGTCTGCCTGCGGGAAATCTTTCGCCAGCTTTTGGCGGTAACGCTCCACCATGCAGCCGGTAACGGCTACGCGTTTGATAATGCCTTGGTTTTTTAAGTCCAGCGCGCGGCGGATTTCTTCGTTTCCTTCTTTTACGGCGGAGGAAATAAACCCGCAGGTGTTGATGATAACCGTGTCCGCCTCTTGCGGGGAAAACACCAGTTTATGCCCATGGGCCAGCAAGCGGGCGGTGAATTCCTCGCTGTTGGTTAGGTTTTTGGGGCAGCCTAAGCTGATTAGAAAGAATTTCATAGGTATATTTTACAAAAAATGCTTTTTATGCCATGTGCGGCGGTTAGATGGCCAGGTCCGCCTTTTCGGTGGGTTCCGGGTCTGGCTCGTCGTCATCATCTCTTAACAGGGCCATACCAAAAGTAATTACACCCACGCGGCCGATGATCATGGTGATGATAATGATAATCTTGCCCCAGGTACTTAGTTGGGAGGTAAACTCCATAGACAGCCCGGCCGTGGCCAACGCGGAGGCGGCTTCAAAAAATAAACTTAAGAAAGGCTTGTCCTGCTCGCAATACGTCAACCAAAACACGCTGGCCAAAAGCAAAATGGTGTAAAAAATAAAGGTGGAGGTGGCCAAATACAGCTTTTGTATGGGAATGCGGCGGTCTAGAAACGAAATGTGTTTGCGGCCCAAAAGGCGGTTATACCAAATGGCCATAATGCTGACAAATGCCGTACTTTTAATACCGCCGCCGGTACCGCTGGGGGCGCCGCCGATGCTCATTAAAATAATCATAACCAGTAAGGAACAGGTGGACATGGCGCCAATTTCCACCGTGTTAAAGCCAGCCGTCGTCATAGCGGAGGTGGCCTGGAAGAACGCTTCCCACAGGCTCATAACCGGGTTGGTAATATAAAGCATCACCGTGCCAAAGGTAATTACGCTGGTAATGGTAATCAAAATAATTTTAGACGTGTAAGAGAGCCCTTTTGCGCGGCGGGTAATCCAATTAAAAACATCCGTTACCACAATAAACCCAATGGCACCCAGTAAAGACAGCAGTGAAATGATAATATTGATGGTTTTGCTGTCGTAAAAGTTAGTCAGGTTGTTGTTCCACAAGCTAAACCCGGCCGTACAAAAAGCCGATATGCTGTGGAATATGCTGTACCAGGCCGCGCGGAAGATGCCGTAATCATGGTGCATGAAATAGTTAAATAAAAACACGGCGCCCAAACTTTCCACTACCACGGTAAAGATGATGGCCGCACGCAGGAAATCGTGCAGGTTTAGCTCACTGGGGAGGGAAAACTCCGCGCTGAGCACTTCTTTTTGATGCGGGCGCAGCCGGCGGGAGAACGATAAAAACACAAAGGAGGACATCGTCATATACCCAAGCCCTCCCGCCTGTATTAAAATCAGTATCACCAGCTGCCCCAGCCAGGAGTAACTATCCGGCGTGCTTATGCTTGTTAAGCCCGTGGTGGTAGCGGCAGAAGCCGCCGTAAACAGGTTGTCTATCCAGGCCACGTCTTGCGTGTTCATGAACGGCAAAGAAAGCGCCATCCAGCCCAAAATGGTGTATAACAACACGCCCTGCAGCAGGTTTTGGTGGGGGGACAAGTGCAAAATCCATAAGGTGTATTTTTTTATGGAGGCTTTGGTTAAATCTTTTAAGGTAACAAGAACTTCTTTCCAGTTTATTTTAGGCATAGACCTGTGATGAGCTTTTTATAAATACCCCCGCCGGGGCATAGGCCCGGCGGGGGGAAAGATTTATTTTACCGTAACGGTATATTCAATATCTTCGCGCAAGCTGTTGTGTACGGGGCAGGTTTTGGCCACGTTTACATAGAACTTTTTCTGTTCCGGCGTGAAGGTGGACGGAAAGTCAAACTCCAGCCCGATTTTTACTATGCGGGTGTGCTTATCGTCAAAGACCGGGTCCAACGTCAGTTTGGTGCCGGCCGCGTTATCGCCCCGTTTGGAGGCGGCATAGCCCACCATAGTCAGCGTGCAGGCGCCCAAAGCGGCGGCCAGTACTTCGCCGGGGTTCATATGTTCGCGCGGGGTTAAAAACTGCGTATCTACCGGGGTGGATACCCCTTCGGTAAGGCTGGTGGTGTGTAAATTGTCAGACAGAGTTGTAACGGTTTTTGCCATAAAATTTTCTCCTTTTATTTAATATGGACGGTTAAGCCTATATCGCTGCGCAAACTTTGATGCACGGGGCAGGCGTTAACAGCCGTTTTATAAAAATTTTTTTGCTCCTGCGTAAAGTGCGCGGGAAAGGTGATGGTGACCTCAAACGCGCCTACACGGCGGGGAGCTTGCGCCATTTCTTTGGTAATAACCAGGCGGGCGCCTTGTAAATTTTCCCCGCGGGCGGCCGCCATTTTACCCATGATGGTTAACACACAGGCCGCAAAGGCCGAGGCCAGTAAATCCGTGGGGGAAAACAACCTCCCTTTGCCGCCGTTATCGGGCGGTAAATCCGTATGGATAACCGCGCCGGAGGGGCCGTGTTTTAATTCGGTCTGTCCGTCCCCTGTGTAAGTGCAGGTAATTTCGGTCATACAAGCTCCTTAAGAGATGGCTGCCAGTTTAGAGAACAAATCTTTTTGTTCTTTGGTTAAGCTGCGCGGGACATCGATGTTCAGCGTGATAAACAGGCTGCCTTTGGAACTGAGGCCCTTGCCGCTCACTTTTAATTTTTTGCCGTTATGCGTGCCGGCCGGTACTTTTACTTGAAGCGGGCCGTCCAGCGTGGGCACGTAAATCACGCCGCCCAGGGCCGCCGTCCACGGCATGATGGTAACGGGAACGTGCAAATCCTCCCCTTCCAACCTAAATTGCGCGTGCGGGCGGATTTTGATAATGAGGTATAAATCCCCGTTTCCGCGCTGGGTGGGGTTGCCCATGCCTTTTAATTTGATTTTTTTGCCTTCGCTCACGCCCGCCGGAAGTTTTACGGTAACGTTGCGCCCGTTGGGCAGGGTAAGCTGCATGTTGCCGCCCCGGTGGGCGTCTTCCAAGTTAAGGGCCAGTTCGGCTTCCACGTCGCCGGATTGGGCTCCCGCCGCGGCGGAGCGGCCAAAATTTTGACCAAAACCGGAAAAACCGCCCATGCCTCCCATGCCGCCAAAAATGCTTTGAAAGAAATCGCTGAAATCCTCCCCGTTAAAATTGCCGCCGGAGCTGCTAAAGTTGTATGAGGCGCCGGAGTTGCCAAACCCGCCGTATTGCTGGTATTGCTGATAAGGGTTGCCTCCGCCGTATGCGGAGGATCTGGCTCCTCTTGCGCCGCTGGCACCGCCGCCTTTGGCGTAGTTTTGGTAGCCTTCTTTGCCTACCTGGTCGTAAATAGTGCGTTTTTGTTTGTCGGAAAGAACGGTATAGGCTTCGTTTAAATCTTTAAATTTTTCCGTCCATTTGGCTTTTTCGCTTTCCGGGTGCATATCCGGGTGGCATTTGCGCGCCTGGGTTTTGAACGCTTTTTTTATTTCGGCGTCCGAAGCGTTTTTGCCAACGCCCAATATATTATAGTAGTCTTTATATTCAGCCATAATTCCCCCTTACAACAACATCATTTTATATAATTTTTAGGGTAAAATACTATGTTATTATTAACTAAATCAGCCAATAAAACCCCTTGGAAATTAATTCTAACAACAGAGGCATTTTCTTCTCTGGCAAACCAGTTTATGCAAATTTTGCTCCCTTGGTATATTTTAAGCACCACGGGCAGCATATTGTGGACGGGTATTGTGGGGTTTTGTTCGCTGTTGCCCAATGTGTTTTCTTCCCTTTTTGGCGCGCAGGTGATTGACCGTTTCGGCCGTTCCAAAGTGATGTTTGGGTGTGAAGTGTCCCAACTGATATTAATTGGCGCCATTACCGCGCTTGTCTTTGCCGGGCAGGACGCGCCTTGGCTGGTGGGGGGGCTGATTTTTGCCAGTTCCGTGTTTGACGCGCCCGGCCAGCTGGCCCGCACGGCGCTGTCTCCCACGTTTTCCCGCTATGCGGACGTGCCCCTTTCCAAAACGTCCGGCATGATAGAGGCGTTTGACGGGGTCATGTCCGTAGCGGGGCCGCTTTTGTGCGGGCTGGTGATTGCCTATATGGGGCTGCTGGGCGCGTGGGTGTTGTGCACGGCTTTTTGTGTGGTGATTGTAATTTTGTGCTTGCTGATGTTTACAAACCGCAAGCCCCGGGTTTTGCGCCCCAGCGTCAGCTTTAAAGAGGCTTTTTCCAATATGTGGGGGGACGAAATTTTAAAAGAAACGGTTTTGTTTACCTTGCCTACTTTTTTGCTGGGGCAGGCGTGGGAGCTGGTTTTGCTTCCTTCTTATATATATGAAAAGGGGTTTGATTCGGTTTATTTTGGTTTGTTGGGCGGCGCGTTTGGCTTAGGCGCTTTTGGCGGCGCATTGTTTTTTGCGGCTGCCGCCAAGCGGTTTACGTTTTTTACTTTATTAAGCGTAAATTACGCCGGGTATTTGCTGTCTGTTTTGGTGCTTCTTCTCAATTTGCCCAAAGCGGCCGTATTGGCGGCTACTGTTTTTTGCGGGGTTCCTTTCGGCGCGTTTGGGGCCATGGTTATCAGCATTATTTTATTGCGCACGCCGGAGGCGCTTCGCAGTAAGACGCTGGGACTGTTTGCCACCGCGTCGTATACGGTGGAAAGCTTATGCGTGCTGGGCATGGCTTGCTGTATCCATTGGGCCGGGTTATACGTTACGTTATGCGCGGTGTCGGGCATATTTGCTATACTAATATTAATTAGTTTATTGGGCCGTAAACATAATGATTTTTGGACGGCGGTTACGGCAAAAAACAAATAGTTGTTTACAAACAATTTTTTTTTTAATAAAATATGTATGTAGTGATTGGGAATATTCCCAACAAACGTTTTATTCCCCGATAGCTCAATGGTGGAGCGACCGGCTGTTAACCGGTAGGTTGTAGGTTCGAGCCCTACTCGGGGAGCCATTTAAAGGGCCTCTTTTAGAGGCCCTTTTTTTGTCCGTCTAAGAAGTGTTTGGACAAGAAAGCTATACAGCGGATGCTGACAAAAATGCTGACAGTTTTATTTACTGTCGGCTTTTTTTGTTTGTTTTATCTTTTTTATTTAGACAGGAAAGAGGCATTTATGGGGCCAAAAGTCCTATATACAAAACAGGCCTTTTGGCAGTTGGCGAAATGTCCTAATAATTGTTAGGCTGGAAGTGCGGGGGGATAACCCCGAAAAAAACAAGTAACATAGGAGAAAAAGTATGAAAAAGTGTCTAGTGGTTGCTCTCATGTTGTGCCTAGGTACGGTTGGTTTTTCCCAGCAGTTGTTAACATCTATGAAAGGCGGAATTTTGCTTGATAACAAAAAAGAAGTGTCTTTTGAAAAAGGCAAAACGTATTTTTACGTAATTAAAAACACAGATTTGCAGTTATATCAGACGGAAGGCGTTTTTTACGTTGCCGATTATTATGAAAAAGGTTTATATAACGGAGAAGCCCCGGCGGAAGAATATTCCGGCGCGTTAGGTTTTGTTTTTAATCCTGTGCTTACGGACAAAGGCCTGGCTATTAAAATTAATACCGAGGTATTGGGTTGGGACGGCTTGGATTTAAAAGGTGCGCTTCTTTCCGTAACGGAAGATGAAGCCGGATTAAAAGTAAATTTCAAAATGACGCAGTGCTACAGCAAAAAGCAAGCGGCTCAAAAATCTTTTGAAGTGTTAGTTCCTGCTGAAAAAGCCTCTTTAACCGCCCAGCAGTTAAGCGCAATGGCGGCTAAAAAGATTCGTTTGGCGTTTGCCAATAAATAATTGGCCGTAAATTTAAAAACCCCCGGTAAAAAACCGGGGGTTTTGTTTTAAAAACGGATGATGTAAGCTTCTTGCCCGTCTATTTCCGTTTTGTTGTCTTCCGTGGTGCGCGAGAGGCAAAAGTCTTTCCCCGCGGTGTTGAGGCCGATGCAGGCCAAGTGGAGGAAATTATCGGTAGTGGTTAATTTATACTCCGCATGGCGGGGTTCCTTTTGCAGAAAGTCCGCTTCCCAGCATATTTCTTTGCCGGGCTCATTACGGCATACAATGGCTATATTATAATGTTTTAATTTTCCTTCCCGGTTGGATTTTTCTTCCAAGCGGCGGGCGGCTTCTTCATCCATTTGCCGGCCGCGGTAAAAGTTTTTTGTGCGGCCCCATAAAAGGATGGCTTCCGTATTGCGCGCCGCTTCCACCGCGTTGAAATAATAAGGGATAGCTATACTGGAAAGTACCCCGATAATCAAAATAACCACCAATAATTCCACCAACGTAAAACCTGTTTTCATACAAAACCTCTTTGCGTATTATAATGCGCGCACTTTATAGCCTTCTTTTTCTAAAATTTGCTGCACGCGGGCTTTTTTATCCCCTTGTATTTCCAGCATGCCGTCCTTTACCGTGCCTCCGCAGCCGAGAGATTTTTTTATCTTTTTTAACAAATCTTCTTTTCCTTGCGGGTGCAAAGCCAAGCGTTCCACCCGGGTAACGCCGCTGCCTTTGGCCGTGTGGATAAACCGTACGCGGACCGGTTCCGTTTGGGTTTTGGGTTTGCCCAGCTGGTTGCATATGCACGGAATGTGCTTGCAATGCGGGCAGAAAGCCGGATCCGTAGAGTAAAAAATTTCACTCATTATTCAATGTCTCCCAGGAAGCCGTCTACCAAGGTTTTTAGAAGAGCTCCGTCGGCCGGTATGCCCAAGCCCCAGGCGGCTTCCTGCAAAATGCTTTGTATAATGGCGGATAAGCCGTCCTCCAGTTCAGCCAAGTTGAAGGTTCTGTCCATACGCAGGTAATCTTCTAGTACGGTGGCTTTTTGTTTCCCCAGCGATACGCGCAAAGCGTGGCTGTTGCTCATTTTTAAACGGAAGTACAAAGAGCCGCCAAACGATATTTTATTTAAATATTTAATGGTGGTTACAAAAAACAGCACCAGTTCCTGCGCCAGTTTTTCCACGCTGACCACGCGGGCTTTGTGCCCGTTAAAAGTTTTGGTTTCTCCGGCAATGCGTTTATCCATCAGCAGGCCGTAAACGTTAAATTCAGTGGTTTTGTGTATGTCTTGTACGTTGCTGATAACGGTTGCCCCGTCTTGCACGGGTTGGAGGGGGTAGCCTTCCCCGGGCAGGGACCCAAACCATGCCTGGGTGGTGCATTCTTTAATAAGTTGGGGAAGTGCTTTATAGTCTGTAAGCGGTTCTTCCGGGTATAAGGGGGAGACGGACAGCGTCCATACCGGAAGGCCTTCCGGGCGGATGTTTTTCATTTTTAAATAATTATCAAAATGGCTTTCCGCTTTATCATACAGAATATGGCGCAGGCGTTCGGATTTTTTGCGGTGGTCCAACAGCCAGGGCAGTTTGGAGGGGTGCACAATCATTTCCGGCCGGCTGCTTTGGCCCGTTCTGATATACGCCCGTTTGCTTTTTCCTACCAGGTGGGGGGTTAAGTTGCTTTGGGGAATATTAATGACCACAAACATGCGGTTGTTGGGGCCTACGCAGGTGTTGATGTCCACAAAGACAATAGGGTCTATATATACCTGGATAATGTCTTCTATGCTGTTGCGTATTTTTTCGTGATAGGCAATACCCGTAAAAGGAGGGGCGGGCTTATCGTTTTTATCATCTTGTACGCCGATAATGATGGTGCCCCCCAGCGCGTTGGCGAAAGAAGCGATGGTTTTTGCAAATTTTTCTTTATTTTTAGGCAGCAGGTATTTATAGTCCAGCTGTTTGCCTTCCGGAATTTCTTTTTTGCAAAAATCCACTACGTCTTGGAAAGTTAAATCGTTAATGGGTTTATTAAAAAGCATATTCCACCTCACGTTTGGCGTAGGCGCCTGTTTATTTATTATAATAAAAATAATTACCGTGAAAGAGGTTTTATGCTTTCCCCCGCAGAAACGCTGGCCCATTTAATTACCGAAAAATTTATTACCGCCGCTCCTGAAGCGGCGGCTAAAGCCTTGGCCGGTTTGGCTACGCATGAAACGCTTATTTTAATTTCCCCTTTAAAAGCGCAAACTTTAATTACCTGTTTTAATCATATGGAGCCATGCAAAGCGGCCGCCGTACTGCGCCGGCTGCCGGCCCGGCAGGGGGCGTATGTATTTTCCCGCTTGGACGTGGTGCAGGCGGCGCGCATGATGAAGGAATTTTCCCAACCGTACCGGGAGAAACTTTCCGCCGCTTTAAAGCCGGAATTTGTTGCTTTGTTAAACCAAGTATTGGCGTACCCTGCTTCCAGCGTGGGGGCGGTGATGAGTACGGATTTTGTCTCCTTAAAAACAGACGCCAAGGTTTCGGACGCGGTGGAACGCTTAAAAACGCTCCCCCGCAAAAAGATACCCGCGGTTTGTTTTGTAACCGCCAAAGACGGCCAGTTAAAAGGGGTTATCCGCACGGCGGAAATGTTGTTTTACCCGCATTCCAGCGCGTTGGGTTCGGTCATGAGCGGGGATTTTGCTTCTTTAGCCGCGCAGGATTCCCAACAAAAAGCACTTTTATTGTTCCAGCAAACCCAAAGCCCGCTGTTGCCGGTAGTGGATAAAAACGGGAAACTGCTGGGCGTGGTGGCGGCGCCTTTACAATGTCCCGCCGCCAAAGCCGGTTGGTTTAAACGCTTGCGCGCGCATTTTACAGATAAAAAGTAAACGCCGGCGGAGGATATGTTTATTTTTTAACAGCCCCGGGATATCCCGGGGCCGTTTGCTTTCTTGGCGGCTTTTTTGGCGGGCCGGGAATGTTTGTTTGGTCCTCCGCCAAATAAAAACACCCCGGCTGGCGCGCGGGGTGTTTGCAAAAAAGGCGAAAAATTAGTTAATTTCTTTAATTTCCACTTCAAAAACCAATTCTTTGCCGGCTAAGGGGTGGTTAAAATCCAGGGTGATTTCCTTTTCTCCAATTTCTTTTACAATAGCGCGGAAAGTATGCTCCCCGTTGCTGGCGCCTACCATATCGCCCACTTTTAATTCTTCCGCATTGGATACGGCCTCTTTGGGTACGCGTTTAATGGCGTCTTCGCGCACTAAGCCGTAGCCTTCTTCCGGTTTGACGGTTACGGTTTTTTTGTCGCCCACGTTCATGCCGGCCAGTTCTTTTTCCAACCCGGGGATAATCATGCCTGCGCCGTGCGTGTATTCCAGCGGCCCGCGCCCGGAGGAAGTGTCAGCCACTTTACCGTCCACGGTAAGCGTATAGTCAAATTTTGCTTTGGAACCTTCTTTAATCATTTCTTTTCTCCTTTGCCGCAGGATACCCTGGGACGTTTAACTTAACCTGTACATTGTACCAGTTTTACCTATATATTGGTATCCGCTTTTTACAAAGCGGAGCCAGGCTATTCGTTTCCAAAAATGGTGTTTAATTGGCGGTTTACCCGGTAGAAAGTGGCGCATTTGGGCATGTCTTTTAAGCGTTTGGCTCCAATATACGTCATGCAGCTTCTCATGCCGCCAAGCAGGTGCAGCAGGGTGTGTTCTATGGGGCCGCGGTAGGGCAGCTCCACCACTTTCCCTTCGCTGGCGCGGTATTTTTTCATGCCGCCGTAGTGTTTTTCTTGGGCGTATTCGGAACTCATACCGTAGAATTTTTTGTATTGTTTGGTTTCTATGGCCATGGCGCAGGTTTTGTCGTCAATAAAGTTGACCTCGGCGGTTTGAAAGTGTTTTTCGCACATTTCCCCGCCGCTTTCCGCGTGGCCGGCCAACATGCCGCCCAGCATGACAAAATCCGCCCCGGCGCAAAAGCTTTTGCATACGTCGCCCGGTACGGTGCAGCCGCCGTCGGCGCAAATCATGCCGCCCACGCCGTGGGCGGCGTCCGCGCATTCTATAACGGTAGAAAATTGGGGCCGCCCCACACCGGTTAATTTGCGGGTGGTGCATACGGAGCCGGGCCCAATGCCCACTTTAACGATATCGGCTCCGTTTAAAATTAAATCTTCACACATGTCCCCGGTTACCACGTTTCCGGCCATAATTAAGGCGTTGGGCCAGGCCTGGCGTACTTTTTTAATATAGCCGATAAGGTAGGGGGAATAGCCGTTTGCCACGTCTACGCAAATATTATTAATAAACCCGCTTTGCATGACTTGGGTTAATTTTTCAAAGTCCGCGTCGGACACGCCGGAGCTGACAAATAAAAACTGGTTGTCTTTATTATTTTTGAGAAAATCTATGATTTCTTGCGCCGTGTAATGTTTATGCAGTGCGGTGAAAAGATGGAGCTTTTGCATTTCTTGGGCTATTTCAAAAGTACCGGTGGTAGCCATATTGGCCGCTATGACGCCCGTGCCTTTTAACGCCGTGGGACACCATTTAAAAACGTATTCGCGTTCAATATCCACCTCGCTGCGTGAGGCCAAGGCAGAGCGTTTTGGGCGAAGCAGCACATCGCAATAATCTAATTGGATATCATCATAAATTCTCATAAAAACCTCCGGCAAGTTGAAGCCTTAAATCCGCCTTATATCATAGCAAATTAAAAGGGGTAAAACTTTACGCTAAGCGGGGTATTTAGTTATAATTGGTATTGTAATTGTTTTAAAAAATCATACACTATATTGTAGCGGAGGTTTTTATGAAAAAAGGCTTTACCCTGATAGAATTGCTGGCGGTAGTGCTGATTATGGGTATTCTGTCAGCTATTGCCATGCCGCAGTATCGCCGTAGTTTAAACCGGGCCCGTATGGCCGAGGCGTCTAATATGCTTACTCCTATGTTTGAATCGCGCGAGCGCTGGGCCATTGAAAATGGGCACCGTTCTTTTGCGGTGTCTGGAGGTGCGGGGTTTGCTGCCAGTATGTTAGATATTGGGGTAAAAGGGGCTACCAGTATGTCAGGAGCCAAAGTGATTACGAATAATTTTGAGTATGATTTATCTAAAGCTACCGTAGTGACCGGCAAGCTTCTCAGAGGCAGTGGAGTGAAAGGTACGGTCTTTGCTTATGACGGCAATAAAATGTATTGTTGCGGCAGCTCGTGCGAAGATGTTTTTAACTTTGATGAAACGAGATGTTTCTAAAGGATATTATATATGAATAATAAAAAAGGTTTTACATTAATAGAAGTGCTGACCGTGGTGATTATTATAGGTATTTTGTCCGCATTGGCGTTGCCGCAATACCGCCGGGTGGTGGAGCGTGCGCGCGCGGCGGAGGCGATGGCCGCTTTAAGAAACTTGTATGACTCCAGCGAGCGTTTGGCCGTAAACTTTGGGTATGATGATTACAATTCCTTATTTAATAATCCTCCTACCAACGAAATTGGCATCGGGCGTTTGGATATGTTTCAAGACAGCGGCGCTCTTACTGATAAAAACGCCATTTTAACTACGGAAAATTTCCAATATAAATTTATTAGCGGAAGCCGCATTGGCGCTAAGAGATTAGGCGGGCATTATGCGGATACTTGTATTGTTTTTAACCGGGACGACCAAACCCTCTCCTGCGTGGGAGAGCAAGCGTCTTGTGATGTGTATGACTTGCCCCGTACCACCAGCGTGGCTTGTAACTTTTAGGAGATTAGTTTATGAATAAAAAAGGTTTTACCTTAATTGAACTATTAGTGGCCGTAATTATTATGACGCTGCTGGTTACTATGGCGGTGCCGTTGTATGAAAAAACGGTGGAAAAATCCCGCGCGGCGGAAGCGCGTGTTTTGCTTAAAAAAATAGCGGATTCCAAAACCCGCTTGTTATCTTCTATGGAGCTGGAATCTTTTGCGGGGCATGTTCCTTCCGCCTTTACGGCCAAGAGCTTAGATGTGCAAATGTCTGGTACCTCCTCCGGGAGAGGATCTGGGGCTATTTTAACGACTGACGCGTTTACTTATCGCTTTTTCCCAGCCTCAGATGCAGACAAAGTTTGTTGTTCCCGCAGAGCGGGCGATACGGCCGGGGTTTCTTTTTGGTATGACCCTACTCCCGCAGCCGGGGGGGATTTCTACTGCACCGGCGGTGCGGATAAATGCAGTGTATACGGTATGACCAGCCGCAGCGGCGGCAGCTGCAATTAAACAGGTTTTAAAGTTTTGAAAATAAAAACCCCGGGTACCCGGGGTTTTTATTTGTAAAAGAAGAAATACTTATACTTTGGCTCCGGGCGCTACATCTTTTGTAATCCATTTGTTTGCACCCAACACGGCGCCTTTTCCTATGGTTACGTTGCCCAGTACGGTGGTTTCGGCGTAAATAATTACGTCGTCTTCTATGTTGGGGTGGCGTTTAATGCCTTTTACCGGGTTGCCGTCTTTATCCAGGGGGAAGCTTTTTGCCCCCAGGGTAACCCCTTGGTAAAGTTTTACATGCGCCCCTATAATGCATGTTTCCCCAATTACCACGCCGGTGCCGTGGTCAATAAAGAACCCAGGGCCTATTTGGGCCCCCGGGTGGATGTCTATACCGGTTAGGCTGTGGGCGTATTCCGTAATAATACGGGGGATAAAACGCACCCCCTGTTGGTGCAATGCGTGCGCCATGCGGTAATAGACTACAGCCAGCACACCGGGGTAGCAAAGAAGCGGTTCCAGTTCATCGCAGGCGGCAGGGTCTCCCTCAAAGGCGGCCTGTACGTCTGCAATCAGCAAACGTTGTATGTCTGGCAATTGCTGCATAAAGCGGCGGGTAATGGTTTTGGCTTGTGCTTTGCATATGGCGCACGTGCCGGCCCCGTCGCACTGGAAACAAAGCGCGTTAACCAATTGTTTTTCCAGCTTTTTGGCGCACCACTCCAAGCGGGTGGCGCTGGCAAAACGCCGCACGGTGGGGGGATATTGAAAGAGATAATCTTTTAATTCGGTAATTACCTCAATAACGGTTTTGGCGTCCGGAGTATATTTCGTCCGTTCGTGAAATTTCTTGCCAAAAGCGTCTTTCAGTGCCGTTAAAATAGTTTTGTAATTTGTTTTTTGCATAATTACATTTTAAAATCTTCACCCAAATACAGGCGGCGGGCGTCTTTATCGTTAAGCAGGGTGTTTTGGTCCCCTTCCACCAAAATTTTTCCGTCATAAATCAAATAAGCGCGTTCCGTAAGGGGCAGGGTTTCGCGTACGTTATGGTCTGTAATCAAAACGCCGATTCCTTTGTCTTTAAGTTTAAAAATCATTTTGCGCAGGTCCGCCACGGTGATGGGGTCAATCCCCACGAACGGCTCGTCCAGCAGAATGATTTTGGGATTGCTTATCATGCAGCGGGCAATTTCCATACGGCGCTTTTCACCGCCGGAAAGCGTCCACGCTTTTTGTTTGGCCAAGCGGGTAAGGCCAAATTCTTCCAGCAGTTCGCCTACGCGGCGCTTTTGTTCAGCCTTATTGTCCAAAATACGCTCCAGTACTGCCAGCAGGTTTTCTTCCACCGTCAGCCCTTTAAAAATGGTAGGCTCCTGGGCCAAATAGCCCAAACCATGGCGGGCGCGCTGGAACATAGGCAGCGAGGTGACATCGTCATTATCAATAAACACTTGCCCGCTGGTGGGGCGGATAAAACCCACCATCATATAAAAGGAAGTGGTTTTCCCGGCGCCATTGGGGCCCAAAAGCCCTACAATTTCACCGGATTTGACATGAATATTGACCCCTTTTACCACCATGCGGTCTTTATATACTTTTTTTATTTCTTGGCTGCGCAATTCCATAAATTAACCCCTTTTAAAATTTGTCGTTGATTTCCGCCTTGTTTATCTCGTCTGACACAATCCAGCCGGCCACTTTGCCTTTAAAAGATATTTTGCGGCTTTCATTTTCCAAATCAGCCCGGTCTGCAATAATGGCGAAGGTGCCTTCTTCCATTTTCCCCCGCCCAAGCACGCGCGAACCATACGCATAGGAGCGGTTGTTCTTGCCGTCAAATTCTATTGTTTGGGCCGTTAAGGAGTGGTTGGGAGTGGTTACTTTGGCGTTTCCTTCTAATATGGCGTATTCGTCCGCTTGGCGGACGGATAGTTTATCCGCCGTAACCGTGGCCAGCCCATATTCGGTAGGGCGGCGCAGGGTAACGTCTTGGTATAAATTGTATGTTTGTTTGTTGATATTAAAAGTTGCCCGGCGGGCCTGGGCGTTGGTGGTTACGCGGTCTATGTCTGTATATTTCAAACGGACGAAATTATTTTTATTGGTTGAGCGCAACTCTCCCGTGGCGGCTGTGTAATTATAAAACCCGCTGTCTGCCTGGGCTTCATACACGGGGCCCTGGGCTGGGGCTTGTTTTATGTATACATTGCCCGAAGCGGAGAATGTGCCTTTTTTGCGGTCGGACAAGGCATAGTCTGACCGAAACGTATATACCCCGTTATCATAATATACATGACCTTTAAATTCTTCTTGTTCTTTTTCCGGGTAAAGTACCCAGCTGTCACTGGAAACAATGCCTCCCAGCGTTTTGGGTACTTCAAAAGAAGGCTTTTTTTCTTTGGCTTTTTCTGTTGTTTTTACTACTTTGGGGACGGGATTTTTTAATAAGGGTCCCTGCGCTTTAACCCCAGCGCATCCTGCCGCCAACAGCGGTAAAAGCAAAAAAGGAAAAAAATAAATAAATTTGTTCATGCCGGGTTTTTTATTTCTTCCACCGTCTGGGGAAGCTGTGTGCTTTGATTTTTAAATTCTATTTTAGTTAATTTGGAATTGGTTTCTATTCCGTTTTTGGCGGTAGTGCGCACACCGCCGCGGGTAACCAGGGTTTTGGCGTCCGTCCATACCCGGTCTTTATCTACATCATAGTACATATAATCGGTTTCCAACGTCAGGTTTTGAGTAAAAGACAAGGCTTTTACTTTTCCTTTTAAAGTAACTGTTTTTTTAGGGTAATTAAATATACCGCGGGCGGCGGTTATTTTGGCGGAGTCCTGTCCGTTTTCTTTTAAAAAAAGTTCTGGGCTGTCTAACGCGGCGTTTTGCATATCGGAAAAGTCTACATCTTTGGAATACAGCATCCAGCGTTTTTGGCTGTCTTTGGACTCAAAAATAGAAACGGCGTTTGCTTTCTGCATACCCGGGTCCTCATTGGGGGAGAATTTCTTGTCTGAGCCGCAGGCTCCCAATAATAATGCAATAAAAAGCCAAAGCAGGTTTTTTTTCATTTTTTATCCACCAAAGCAATGTATTCTATTAAGTCTTTTTCGTCCACAATCCCCACCACTTTGCCGTTTTTATTTAAAACGGGCAGGTTGTCTACGCCGGTGGAGTGAATCATTTTGGCTGCTTCCACGGCGGGGGCGTCTTCGGTTAAAAAGCGGGGGTTTTTAGTCATTAGCTGGGTAATGTTGCAATTTAAAATATCCGCCCCTTTTTGTAAGGCGCGGCGCAAGTCGCCGTCTGTAAAATAACCTTTCAATTTGCCGTTTTTGTCCACAATGCTGGTAGCGCCGGCGGCGTCGCTCTGGGTCATTACCAACAGCGCGTCCTGCACAGTGGCGTTTTCCCGCACGGTGGGGTTTGCTTTGCCGGTGCGCATAACGTCTTTTACTTTTTGCAGCAGCAGCTTGCCTAAAGAACCGCCCGGATGGAAAACCGCAAAGTCGCGTTTTTCAAAGTGTTTGATTTTCATTAGGCACAAAGCCATTGCGTCCCCTACGGCTAAAGTGGCGGTGGTGGAGCAGGTGGGCGCTAAATTATAGGGGCAGGCTTCGCGTTTAATGTGAATTTGTATATGAATGTCTGACATTTCCGCCAGTTTAGACTGGGCATGCCCCGTCATGGAAATAATGGTTAATTTTCGCCGTTCCAAAGAAGGGAGAATCTTGTTTATTTCTTCCGTCTGGCCGGAAAAAGAAATGGCTAAAATAATGTCCCCGGGCATAATCATGCCCAAATCCCCATGCAAAGCTTCTACCGGGTGTATAAAAATGGCCGGCGTACCCGTAGAAGCCATGGTGGCGGCTATTTTGCGTCCGATGAGCCCGCTTTTCCCTATGCCGATAATGACCACCCTTCCTTTGCATTTGGCAATAGCGTTTACCGCTTTTAGGAAGTTTTCGTCCAAACTTTGTTGGGTTAAAGCCAACGCCTCGTGTTCTAATTTTAAAACTTGTTTAGCTGTATTTAAAATTTCTTGTTTTGTATAGGGCATAAGTTACTCCGTCAGCCAAGGGGTTGTTTCGGGCACGGGCCTTTTGGGGGCAAAAGTGTCCGGCAATAAATGAAAAGTAATTTTTAATACAATAAACAATAATGCCACACAAACCGCCGCCAGCAGCAACGTTTTAAAATGCCATTTTAAAGAAGGTTCCCAGCGGGAGGATGTTGTTTGTGTCATTATTTAAACTTTTTTACCACTGCGTCAATGGCGCAGAGCTGTTTGCACATGGTTTGCGCTTGCTGTAAAGTAAGCGAGTTTGGCCCGTCGGAAAGGGCATGGTCCGGGTCTGGGTGGGCCTCAAAAAACACGCCCGCAATGCCTAAAGCGGTTGCCGCTTTGGCCAGCACCGGCGCCATGGCGCGGTTGCCTCCGGTGGCGCAGCCCAACGCACCCGGTTTTTGTACGGAGTGGGTGGCGTCAAAAATAACGGGATAGCCAAACCCTTTCATTACTTCCAAAGAGCGCATATCCACCACTAAATCCCCATAGCCAAAGCTGGCGCCGCGTTCCGTAAGCATAATATTATGATTGCCTTGGGATTCTATTTTCTTAATGATTTGCTCCATTGCGCCGGGGGCCAGGAATTGCCCCTTTTTAACGTTTACCGTTTTGCCGGTGGCGGCGCAGGCTAAAATTAAATCCGTCTGACGGCACAAGAACGCCGGGATTTGCAAAATATCGGCCACTTGGGCGGCTTCTTCGGCCTGCCACGGTTCATGTACGTCTACCAGCAAGGGAAGCCCGGTTTCTTTTTTGGCTTGGGCTAAAATTTCAAGCCCCAGGGCTAAGCCGGGGCCGCGGTAAGCGTCCACAGAAGTGCGGTTTGCTTTATCGTAAGAAGCTTTTAAAATATACGGGTGTTTGGTTTTAGCGATGATATTTTTAAGTTTTTTAACGGTGGAAAGGTAGTGTTCTTTGCTTTCAATAACACAAGTGCCCGCCATAAACACCAGCGGTAAATGGTTTGCTATTTTGATGTTGCCTATTTTGATTGTTTTCTGCATATACCTAATGATAACAAATTTAGAGGGAAAAAGTACCTACAGCCCGCAGGAAAAAACGGGCGGAAACCGTGTTTTGGAAGGCAGGCTTGTTTCTAATAAAAACCCGGGCTTGGGCCCGGGTAAATTTTATTTGTTTCCCGTACTGCCAAAGCCGCCGCTTCCGCGGGCGGTGTCCGTTAATTGCTCCGCTTCTTCAAAAGAGGGGTAGAGGGTGGGAAGCACGACTAATTGGGCTATTTTCTGCCCGGCCTCAAAAATAAATTCCTGCGGATTTAAATTGTACATGCATACAATTAATTCCCCGCGGTAGGGCGCGTCTATCAGGCCGGCCATGGCTTTCACCCCTTTGCTTTCCACCGAGCTTTTCCCCCAAATAACGCCGGAGGTGTTTTCCGGCAGTTCTACGGCTATGCCCGTGTGTACGTGGCTGATAGCGTGAGGGGGAAGAACGGTCCGCTCCAAGGCAAACAAGTCTGCCCCGGAATCCGTGGCGTGGGCGCGCACAGGCAGTTTGGCGTTAGGATGTAATTTTTTTACTTTCATGGTTATTCGCTCAGTTTGGCTATTTGGTAAATGGCGTTGTTGGCATATACCTTAACGGAGGCCGCGTCTTTTTTAGCCATAAAGCCCAGCTGGGGGACCAAAGTTTTTAACAAGTTTTTGTCAAAAGAAACATCATTGGAATATTCTTTGGCTTGGTCGCTGGCCAGCACACCCGCCATATAAGCGGCGGCGCGGGCGGCGTTGATGCGTACTTCCACATCTTTATTTTCCAAAGCCTGCTTAATGCCGTTTAAAGCGTTGCCCGTCATAAATCCAAGAGCCAGCGCATAGGTATTGGCTTGCGGGGTGTTATGGTCTCTGTCTAAATTTTTTAAACATTCGGCCAAGGTATATTGTTGGTTTTTGGCTAAAGCGGTGGCGATAGCGGCGGTTACGTCTTCCGTGCGTTCTTTTTTAGCCATTTTTAGCAATACTTTGGTGGCGGCTTGGGTTTGCAAATCACCCAGCCAAGAGGCGGCCGCCGCGCGTACTTGCGGCATATCGCTGCCGGAGGCGGATTTTAAATATTTTAATGTTTCTTTTTCCGAAGAGCAGAGCAAATTCATGGCGCGCTGTGCAAAAGCCGGGTCATAAATATACAAATTAACCACTAAATCGGCATATTGTGAATCTGACGGATTGATAATGGTATAAGCCGCCCCGGCATAGGACTTAAGCGCGTTATCCTGGCTTTGGGCCGCGTCCGTAAGCAGGGGAAGGAACTCTTCCCTCGTGCTTCCCATAGATGTGATAATCACGGCCGCAAATACTTTTTTAAGTACGTCCCCGTCCCGTAAAATAATGCCGTAAAGGGTATTTTCTTGGTTGGCGGGCGGAGGCAAACGTACCAGGCTGGCGCCTGCGGCAAACACTTCGGCCGGTTTTTTCCCGCGTAAAAACAAATCCAATACGTTTTGGTTTTCTTTGGCGGAGCGGCTGCTTTTTTGCAGCAGGGGCAAATTTTCGTTGAGCCCGTTTTGGGCAAATGCCGCGGCAGCGTGAAACATAACCGCCGCCGCAAGAATGGCAGAAAAGGTATTTTTTATCATCATAATCCCATTATATCATTAGGCGGGGCAAGAAAAAAATCCCCCGCCGGGCGCGGGGGATTTTTTAAACAACCAAAGATTAGCGGTTGGATACGGCTTCGGCCAAACGTTCTACAGAAAGGCGGTTCTTAGAACCGGAGGGGCGGTTGTCGCTGTACACGTTCATTTTGTCTTGTTCTTCCACTACTACCACTTTTTTATTTCCTAGCGCCAGCAGGAAGCGTAAGTTATTTGTTTTGGTCATAAGGCACTGCTCCTAAAATATCAAAATCTTCCGGGTTCCTTTTTTACAAGATAGCGTTTTCTGCAAACAAAAACAAGGGCCTTTGGGCCCAGTGTGTGTTTAGGTCCTGTACCATTACTATATCTATTTTGTTAAAATAATCAAGTATGAAAAAATATGTATTGATTTTATGTTCTTGTTTGATGGCGGTTTCCGCTTTTGCCCAGTTTCAAACAGCGGAACCTTTGCTTTTAATTAATCCCGGACGGGAAACTTTTATTAATTTCCCTTCCAATACGCTGCCGGGTAAAACGGTGACGTTTTTTCTGCCGGAAGAAAAAGTGCCTTTAAAAGGGCGTTATCCGGTGGTGTATGTGCTGGGGGCGATTCCAAAAGACGCCCAAGCGGCCGCCCAGTTTATTGGCCGGGCCGAGCCTAAACCTTTAGTTGTGGGTATTAATTTAACCCCGGAAGATTTGGCCGATGCCGCCCGCGTAACCCGCTTTTTTACCCAAGAACTGATTCCCTATGTAGATACCAATTACTCCACTTTGGCGGATGCCTCCCACCGGGCGTTAATTGCCGCGGGAACGGAGGGGGGAGTGGCTTCTTTTTCTCTTTTGTACCGGCATTTGTTGTTTTCCAAAGCGTTGCTTTTACAGGCGGACCCGGCTTTATTGAACGCCATGGCTCTGCCGCGGGATTTGCGTTTGATTGCGGTGGGCGAGAGGGATTCTTTAGCCGCTTTTCAGGCTCTGTTGGAAAAAGCCCGCTTCCGCTATGGGGAACATTTTGTTTTGCGGGAAGGCGAAGAAGAAAAACCCTTTGAGGAAAACCCGTTTGCTTATTGGTTTGCCGATAAGAAAAAAGTATCCATTAAAAAATTAGATTGGAATATTTCCCCGCGTAAATTTGCGCTGTCCTCTTCCGGGGCGAAGGTAGACATAGAGGCCCGCTTAAAAAATGGGGAAAAATACAATTTTTACCCGCCTTCTTTGTTAATCAGCCCGCCGGTTTTGGAGTGGAATGCCCAAACGGGTAAGCTGTCCGCCATATCCGGGGCGGAGCCGGGACGCGTAAAATTAACGGTTAAAACGCCTTTAAAGGATTTTTCTGCTAAAATTACGCTTAAAAAACAATAAAAACCGCCTTTTTTGGCAAAAATTGAACAAAAAAAAGCATACTTGTCAACAGTTTTTTTAAAAAAATACCAAAAAGCCTATTTTTTAGGGTAAATCCACACTCTCCGACGGAGTTTCCCTTTTTAAAATAGGCTTTTTACTATACAAACGGCTAAGTTATCCACAGGTTGGCGGAGTTATCCACAAGCTGTGGCCGCTTGCCAAACCAAAAAGGTGGGAAAAACCTTTTTTGCGGGATTTATTTGTAGAGTAAGAGGGGGGTTATCCACAACTTGTCAACAGGCTGTTGATAAGTGTGGATAAAATAATTTAATAAAATTGTTATGCAGTACTTAGGGGCTTTTGCTATAATGAGGGCAGGAGGAATATTATGAATTTTACCAAATCCGCTTTATTATTTTTACTTGCGTTTGCTTTTGCAGGGTGTGCTTCTTCCCAGAAAGAAGATGAAATCCCGGAAGTGAGGCCGGACCCCATTATTAAGCTGGAAGCCAAACGAAACGCTAAACTTTATAGGCAAAGTGAAAAAGAAATGCTTAAAAGTTTAAAACTTCCCACCATTACGTATGAATTTGACTCTATCCGCCCGCCGGATTATGCGTATCCGTTTTTAGATAAAGTAGCCAATATTATGAAAGACCAGCCCCACCTGCGCTTGATTATTGAGGGCCATACGGATATTTTGGGTTCTAAAGAATATAATTATTGGCTGAGCGGTTCCCGCGCGGCGGCTATGAAGTCTTATTTGGTAAGCCGCGGGGTGTCGGCGGAGTCCATCCGTATTCACGCCCACGGGAAAGACCGCCCTTTAACGTTGGATAATTCCGACGAGGGGCGCCGCACCAACCGCCGGGTGGAATTCACTTTCACCACGCGGGATTGGAATACCGTTTATTAATAATTTTGTGCATGTTGAATAAAAACCCGGCTTTTATAGGCCGGGTTTTTGTATGTTGTGAAAACCCCCAGCTAGGCTGGGGGTTCGGTAAAGGTTTCACCGATAAGGAAGATAAAAAAACTCCTTTTGTATAATAAAT
>CASFXV010000010.1 GCA_949298795.1 uncultured bacterium | reverse complement strand
GATATAGGCAAGCGCATAGAAGCGTTAGAGGCGCAGCGTGTGCAGATAACCAGAAGCGGGGAAATGACGCAGCAGAAGCTGGCGCAGGTAAGGAGTATAGATGAGGAGCTGAAGTTTTTAAGGGCAGAGGAATCCTCTGGGATATTGCAAATGGAGAAGAAAGGGATGGGAAACCGGCGGACAATACGTCAGACGCTGGAAAACGGTAAAACAAACCCTAATTATTCTATAATAGACTAAGTGTATTATACTTCTTCTCTATAACAGCGTTTAAAAATCCCCCGGTTTTTCCGGGGGTTTTTGTAAACATCACTCACAATGAACCCCGGGCTTACACCCGGGGATTTTTATTTAAGGAGTAGGCTGTTTCTCTGTATTTTCGGGCAATGTAAATAAGTTTTAATTTAAGATACTTTATACTATTGTGTTTAATGTATAAATTTTCCGTCTGTTATGTGGTTTAAAAGGCCTTTCATAATTACGGAGAAGTGAATTTGATTGGGTATTGTTTTAGTAGAAATGACCTTTGCTAGGAAGACGTATGCAATAAGATGAATGATAAGTGGGAAATGCCTGCTCTACGCTCCCCCTATTAGGCGGCAGCTGGCAACCTGTTTTTATTCGCTGCTATTTGCCCCATTCTTTGGTTGCAGCGGCCTAAGCCGAGGCAGAGGTTTGCTCTTTTGGAATAATAAATATTATTTATAGCATAAAAAACCCCGGGGCTTTAGCCCCGGGGTTTGGTTTGTAAAGCTTATTTGGCTTTGTGTTTTACGGGTTCGCCGTAGTAAGCTTTCAAATACAGCTCTTTAATTTCGCTGATTAACGGATAGCGGGCGTTTCCGCCGGTGCACTGGTCGTCAAAGGCCAGTTCGGAAAGTTTATCCAAGTTGTCCAAGAATTCCTTTTCCGGTATGCCGTATTCTTTGATAGAGCGGGGGATATTGAGCTTGTGTTTCAAGTCTTCCACCATATCAATGAGTTTCTGCACTTTGGCGTCTTTGTCATCGCCCAGGTTGTTGTGGGGGAGCAAAAAGTCCACAATTTTGCCGTAACGTCCCTTTACAAACGGATATTTGTACTGCGGGAACAAGCCCTGTTTGGTGGGTTTATCCGTAGCGTTGAACTCAATTACGTAGGAGAGCAACAGCGCGTTGGCCAACCCGTGCGGAACGTGGTACATGGCCCCCAGTTTGTGCGCCATGGAGTGGGAAAGCCCCAGGAACGCGTTGGCAAACGCCATGCCGGCAATGGTGGCGGCGTAGTGCATTTTTTCACGCGCGTTGATGTCTTTGGCGCCCAGGTTGTAGGATTTTTCCAAATATTTAAACACTAAGCGCATGGCTTCCAAAGCTTGGCCGTCCGTAAAGTTGGTGGCGTATACGGAGGTGTAGGCTTCAATGGCGTGGGTCAGTACGTCCAAGCCGGAGAAAGCCGTCAGGCTCTTAGGCATACCCAATACAAATTCCGGGTCAATAATGGCCATATCGGGGGTTAAGGCATAGTCGGTAATGGCGTATTTGGTGCCGGTTTTTTCATCGGTGATGATGGTGAACGGGGTCACTTCAGAACCGGTGCCGGAGGTAGTGGGGATAGCCACCATGGTAGCTTTCTTGCCAAGCGGCGGGGCCGCGTAAATGCGTTTGCGGATGTCCATAAAGCGCATGGCGATGTCTTCAAAGCTGGTGTCCGGGTTTTCATACATTAACCACACCATTTTGCCTTCGTCAATGGCGCTTCCGCCGCCCAGGGCGATGATTAAATCCGGCTGCCAGGAATTGGCAATTGCCAGCGCTTCTTCCACGTTGGAGATGTTCGGGTCCGGCAATACGTTGGAAAACACGCGGAATTTGATGTTCTGGCTTTCCAACACGTCCGCCACGGCGCGTACATGGCCCAGCTGTTCCATGGTTTTATCGGTAATGATGTAGGCGCGCTGTTTGTCTTTTAATTCCGCCATAGCTTGGGAGAGTGCGCCGCGTTTAAAATAAATTTTGGAAGGTACTTTATACCAGTACATATTTTCGCGGCGTTCCGCCACGGATTTTACGTTCATAAGGTGTTTGACTCCAATATTTTCGCTGACAGAGTTCCCACCCCAAGAGCCGCAGCCCAAGGTAAGGGAAGGGGCCAATTTAAAGTTGTACACGTCCCCAATGGCGCCCTGGGAAGACGGAATATTGATAAGCGTTCGTGCGGTGGGCATGTCTTTAAACATATCAATATGTTCTTCGTTGGCTTCGTCGGTATACAAAACGGAAGTGTGGCCGGCGCCTCCGTACAGGATTAAGTCCCGTGCCAAGTCTACGGCGTGTTTAAAATCTTTGGCGCGGTAAAAGCCCAATACGGGGGAAAGTTTTTCCCGGGCGAATACTTCTTCGTCATTTACGGCGGAGGCTTCCGCAATTAAGATTTTTGTCCCGGCGGGCACTTTAATCCCGGCCATTTGGGCGATTTTTTCCGCGCTTTGGCCCACAATGGCGGAGTTTAATTTCCCGTTTACCACAATGGTTTCAGCCAGTTTTTTGCGGTCTTTACCGGTTACAAAATGGCAGCCGCGGGTGATAAATTCCTGCTTTACTTTATCATAAACCGCGTCTTCCGCCACTACGGATTGCTCACTGGCGCAAATCATGCCGTTGTCAAAGGTTTTGCTCATGATAATGGAGCTGACGGCCATTTTAATATTGGCGGTGGCGTCAATAACGGCCGGGGTGTTGCCCGCCCCTACGCCGATGGCCGGCTTACCGGAAGAATAGGCCGCTTTTACCATGCCCGGGCCGCCGGTAGCCAAAATTAAATTGATGTGCGGGTGGTGCATTAACGCGTTGGAAAGCGCCATGGTGGGGTTTTCTATCCAGCCGATAATTCCTTCCGGCGCGCCGGCCGCTACGGCCGCTTCCAATACCAGGCGGGCGGCTTCAATGGTGCATTTTTTAGCCCGCGGATGGGGGGAAAATACAATCCCGTTGCGGGTTTTAAGCGCCAATAAGCTTTTAAAAATGGCGGTGGAAGTGGGGTTGGTGGTAGGAATTACGCCCGCTATAACGCCAATAGGCTCCGCCACTTGGCGGTAGCCAAAAGCGTCATCGTCAGACAGTACCCCGCAGGTTTTTGTGTCTTTATATTGGTTGTAAATGTATTCAGAAGCAAATTGGTTTTTAATTACTTTGTCTTCCATTACCCCCATGCCGGTTTCTTCCACGGCCATTTTAGATAACGGAATGCGGTGCTGCGCGGCGGCGATAGCCGCGGCCCGGAAAATTTTGTCTACTTGTTCTTGCGTGTAAGTTGCATAAATGCGCTGGGCCGCTTTCACTTTGTCTACTATTTTGTCCAACATGGACAATTCTTCGGCTGTGGCTTGGGCCGGCGCGGTTTGTTTCTTTTCCGCCATAATTTGGTTTCTCCTTGTCAAAATATCCTGTTTTAAACTTTACTGGATATTTTTATATCTATATTTTATATATTGCTATAAATATTGTCAATATTGTATATACAATGTATTTTTAAAATTCTTGACAAATCAAGCCTGAAAAAATATATTATAGATATTATAATATCTACAAAAAATGTTTTTTCTCAGAGGAAGTATGGGCTTTTTTCATCATAAAAAAGAAATCAGTGTACAAACCATCCGCCGTTTGCCCCAGTATTTGCGCATTTTTTATAATTTGCACGGTTACGGGCGGGAGTTGGTGTCTTCCACCGCGTTAGCGCAGGAAACGCAACTTTTGCCTATTGTGATTAAGAAAGACTTGCAGGCGGTGGGCGCCCCCAGCAAATTGCGCGCCGGCTTTAAGGTGGCCGGAACCATAGCCGCCATAGAAAAATTTTTAGGCTGGGACAATTTAAACAAAGCCTTTATGGTGGGGGTTGGGCATTTGGGCTCCGCCTTGCTTGGCTTTCAGGGGTTTAAAAACCACGGGCTGGAAATTGTGGCCGCCTTTGACACCCACCCGGAAAAAGTTTCCGCCGAGGTAAACGGCGTACACGTTTATCACACCGCCCAGCTGGCTACGGTGATAGAAAAGTTAAATTTAAAAATAGCCATACTTACCGTGCCCGCTTCCGCCGCGCAGGGCATAACGGACACTTTGGTTAACGCGGGCATAAAAGCCATTTGGAACTTTGCCCCCGTTAATTTAGTGGTTCCGCCGGACGTGGTGGTACAGAAAGAAGATATTTCCTCCGGTCTGGCGGAGCTTTGCGCCAAACTGAAGCGTTAATACCAAACTCAAACATTAATACGCCGTAATATTTTTACAGCCCCGCTTTTAGGCGGGGTTTTTAATGGCCGCATTTGGGGGCAGTTCCCGGATGTTTGCCGTGCTTAAAAGCCAATGTGCGCAAAAAGAAAAACGATAATTTGAAACGAAGATGTTTCTCTGGTGAATTTGCAGAGAGGGCTTGCTTTGTTTTTTTTTTTTGATAAATTTGATTAGAAATAAAATTTCATTAAAAAAGAGGCAAGCTATGAAAAAGCTTTTTGTGAGGCGTTTGGGCGGATTTACGCTTATTGAACTTTTGGTGGTTGTTTTAATTATTGGTATATTGGCTGGGGTGGCGTTGCCGCAGTATGAAAAAGCGGTGGGAAAAGCCCGTCTGGTGGAAGCAATTAGCGCGTTGAAAGCTATTACGGACGCCCAGGAAGTGTTTTATATGGCCAACGGGCAGTATACCGATGATTTAACCTTGCTTGACATTGATGTAGATCCCGACGGGAAATACTTTCGGTATAATTGTACGGCCTTAGGCGGGGCCATGGTCCGTACCTGCATTGCCGCCCCTAAATCCCTCCAGGATTATCCTACTATAGAATTTCATCTATTAAATTTTGGCACAGAAAGTAACAGAGGCAAACATTGGTGTCAGGTAAACGGCAGGCCCACGCTGGATAAACCCAGGGGCTTATGCAAGGCGGTAGGCCGCTTAGACCCCGATTACTCCAGCGGCAATTATTACCTGATTGCGCAGTGATTTTAATTTGATGAAAATATATAACAGTGCCGCCCCCGGCTTTACTAGGCCGGGGGTTTTGTATGTATAATAGGCTTTGTGGTGAAGCGTATTAAAGGGGGGATGCCGGATCAAACAGGCGCCCTGCCAGTATGGTTTTAAGCAGGTTAAACTGCTTGTCAAAAAGCACCACGTCAGCCGTTTTGCCGGGGGTTAAAGAGCCTCTGTCCGCCAGGCCCAGCAAACGCGCCGGCACGGCCGAGGCGCAGGCAACCGCCTGCGGCAGGGTAAATCCAAAACGGGTTAAATTTTCCACCCCTTTTAGCATGGTTAAGGCAGAACCCGCTATCACTTTATCCGTTTTGCGCCGCCATACGCCGCCTTCCGGCACCACTTCTTCCCCGTTGGCGGTAAAGGGCCCTTGGGGTTGGCCGGTGGGTTTTAACGCGTCCGTTACCAAGGCAATGTTTTGGGGCGGTTTCACGCGGCCTAAAAAACCCACTACGTCCGGGTGTACGTGTACGCCGTCTGCAATCATTTCGCAGGAAATTTCCGGGTGCATAAGCACCGCGCCCGCCGCGCCCGGGGCCCTGTGGGTAAACGGGCTCATGGCGTTAAACAAATGGGTGGCGTGGGTAATACCTTGGCGCGCGCCTTGTAAAAATTCCTCATACGCGGCGTTGGTATGCCCCGCCTGCAAAAGAATATGGTGTTCTTTGCAAAAAGAAATAATGGGTTCCAGCCCGGGCAGTTCCGGTGCTAACGTGATATTGGCAATATGCCCTTGGGCCGCTTCGTACAATTTAGGCAACAGTTCGGCTTGCGGGGGGAGAATATCCTGGGGTTTCATAACGCCCGGTTTGGCGGGGGAAATAAAAGGTCCTTCCAAGTGAAAACCGATAAGTTTGGCCCCTTTTTCTTTTCTAAACGCGCCTGCCGTGGCGGATAATATACGCAGCATTTGCTCTGGAGTGCCGCAATACAGCGTGGGGCAAAAAGCGCCCACGCCGCAGGCCGCCAGCGCCAAAGACATTTGAAGCAAATCTTCTTCCCGGGCGTTTTCCGGCCCGAAGCCGGCGTACCCGTGTATGTGCGTATCTATAAAAGCGGGGGCGGCGTAAGCGCCGCAGGCGTCCAGTATTTGGGCGTCTGCCGGGAGTTCCTCCACCTGGCTGTTAGGCAGCAGGGCGGATATTTTCCCGTCCTCTGCCACTAAAGTATGCTGGGGTTTTATTTCACCGTCCGTCACGGCGGAGACATTGAGTATAAAAAGTTTGTTCATGTTACAGTTCCAAACAGTAGATGGCGGCCTCGGGGTTTTTGGTTTGCAAGTCATCAAAATATTTTTTCAGGTCTTTGGGCAGTAAAGAAGCCGCTTGCGCGTCCATCAGCAGCATGGCGTTGGGGTGCAGTTTTAAAGCCGTAAGCGGGCAGGAAACGGTCGGTTCGCTTTGGGCAAACGTGCTGACGGCCTGCGCTTTCTGTTTTCCTTCGGCTAATATGAGTATTTCCTGCGCGTCTAACAGCGTTCCCAACCCAATGGTAAGGGCGTGGGTGGGCACTTTGTCTAAACGGTGCCCAAAAAAGCGGGCGTTGGCTTCCCGGGTGCCTTGGGTTAATTCCACTTTGCGGGTGCGGGAAGCAAAAGGGGACCCCGGCTCGTTAAATGCCAAGTGCCCGTTTCTGCCCACGCCCCCTATAAAAAGCTGGATTCCGCCCGCTTGGCGTATGGCTTCTTCGTAAGCGGCGCATTCGGCTTGCGGGTCTTGGGCCATGCCGTCTAAAATATGGCGGTTTTGCGCCGCAATGTTCACGCCGGAAAATAAATGCCTTTGCATATAGCTGTGGTAGCTTTGCGGGTGTTCCGGCAGCAGATTGGCGTATTCGTCCATATTAAACGTAATGAAAGGGGAAAAATCCAGCGCGCCCGTTTGGTAAAACAAACGCAAATTGGCGTACATATCCGTTACGGTGCCCCCGGTGGGAAGCCCCAGGGTAAACGGCTCTTGCGGGTGTGCGGACAAAAAACTTTCCGCCGTTTGTTTAATGTAAGCGGCGGCCCATAAGCCCAGGTTGATGTTTGCAAGAGCCAGTTTCATAATTATCCTCTTTTTATGTATTGCCGTATTTCATCGGCCAGCAAGTCCGCCTCCGGGCCGATGACCACCTGCACGCTTCCCCCGGCGGCTTTTACTACGCCGCGCGCGCCCAATTGTTTTAAAGCGGGCTCGTCTGCTTGGGAGGGGTCCGCCAGTTCCAGGCGCAGGCGGGTGGCGCAGGCGTCTATGGTTTTTAAATTATCTTTACCGCCTAAGGCGGCTACATATTTCGCCGCCCGGCTGTTTTGCGGCAGAGGGGTGGTGTTTTCCGGTTGGGCGTTTGCGGGAGCGTCAGCGGCGGGGGGAGTATCTTCCCGTCCGGGGGTTTTTAAATCCCATTTGCGTATGGCCCACACAAAAAGCAGGTAATATACCACGCCGTAAGCCAGGCCTACCGGTAGCAAATACCAGCCGTTGGTGCCCAGCCCGTAACCTAAAATATAATCAAACAGCCCGGCGGAAAACGTAAAACCCAGTTTTACGTTTAGCATGTTCATGACTACTAAAGAGGCCCCCGTCAGCACCGCGTGCAAAACGTATAACGGAAAAGCCAAAAACATGAAGGAAAATTCTATCGGCTCCGTAATGCCGGTTAAAAAAGAAGTCAGCGCCATGGACAGCAGCAACCCGGCAATGGCTTTTTTGCGTGCGGTGTCCGCCGTGCGTATCATAGCCAGGCAGGCGGCCGGCAGGCCAAACATCATAATGGGAAAGAACCCCGCCATAAACGCTCCGGCGGCAGGGTCCCCCGCAAAGAAGCGGGTCAAATCCCCCTGCACTACGCTTTGCACGCCGTTTTGCAGGGCGGTAAATTCCCCAAATTGAAACCATACCAAATTGTTAATAATATGGTGCAATCCCAGCGGGATAAGCAGGCGGTTGGCTGTACCGTAAAAGAACAGGCCGATATTGCCGGACTGTATCGTCCAATCCCCAAAGGCGGAAATGGCTTTGCCGATGGCGATTAACAAACAAGCCGCCCCGGTAATAATAGGCACAAATCGTTTCCCGCCAAAAAAAGCCAAATAAGAAGGAAGCTCTACATTTTTGTATTTGTTATACAGAAGCCCGGCCGTAACGCCGGCAATAATACCGCCCAGCACGCCCATGTCGCAGGAAGGGTCCAGCACTTTTAAGGCGGCGGTTTGTATCACATAGCCCACATAAGCGGCCAAGGCGGCGGCGCCGTGGTTTTCATGCGCAAAGCCGATGGCTACGCCCAGCGCGAAAATAACGGGTAAATTGCTGAAAACGGCGTTCCCGGCGGCGGCCAGAAAAGCGATATCCAGCAAATCCGGCTGGCCTAGGCGAAGCAAAAGCCCCGCCACCGGCAGTACGGCGATAGGCAACATAAGGGCTTTGCCCAGCTGTACCAGGCCGCGCCCGGCGGGAGCTAAAAAGCGTTTAATGGCGGTCATAGTTGGTTTATCTCCTAAATGTGAAAAGTTTTATGTACAAAAGCGCGCACCTGTTTGGCATTTTTTAAAGACAGGGCCTGCTGGGCCGCCTGCGTGCAGAACTCTTCGTCCAGCATGCGCACGATGGATTTTATTTTTCCCACCGCCTGGGCCGATACGGCCAGCTCGGTTACGCCCAGCCCCACAAGCAGGGGTACGGCTTGGCTGTCTCCCGCCATGGCGCCGCAAACGGCTACCGGCTTATGGTGTTTTTTACCCGCCCGGCCCGTGGCGGCAATTAAATGCAGTACGGCCGGGTTTAAATGGTCCGCCCGGGCGGCTAAAGAGGGGTGCCCCCGGTCTATTGCCAAGGTGTATTGGGTTAGGTCGTTCGTGCCGATGGAAAAAAAATCCACCTCTTCGGCAAATTGTTCCGCCAGTAAAGCGGCGGAGGGAACTTCCACCATAATCCCTATTTCTAATGGGGCCTCTATGCCCAGGTTTTGCTGTTCTTCTTTAATTAAACGGCGCATGAGGGCGGCTTCTTCTATAAAAGAAATCATGGGCAGCATAATGCGCACCACGCCCGCTGGTTTTACCCGCAGCATGGCGCGTATTTGCGCGCGGAAAAGGGGCTCGTTTAGCTCATAGGTGCGTACCCCGCGCAGCCCCAGTACGGGGTTTTGCTCTTTGGGCAGGCGGACAAATTCCACCGGTTTGTCCCCGCCTATATCCAACGTGCGCAGGGCAACGGGGCGCCCGTGCATGGCGTTTACAATTTGCTGGTAACAGGCCAGTTGGGCTTCTTCCGATGGGGGAGTGGTGGTACCCTGTAAAAATAAAAATTCCGTGCGCACCAGCCCCAGGGTATCCGCGCCGTTTTGGTAAGCGTAAAGGGCTTCTTTTTCATTGCTGACGTTGCCGCCCACCAAAATACGCAGGCCGTTTTTAGTGAGGGCCGGGCCTTGACCGGACTGTTTTAACTCGGCCTCTTTGCGGGCGCTTTCCGTAAATTTGGCATTTAGACGTTCTTCCTCTTGGGCGGAGGGGTTTATAAACAAAAGGCCTTCGGCCGCGTCAATGTAGGTTTTGCTGCCGGCGGGAACGTTTAAAACGGCTTCCCCGGCGGCCACCAACGTGGGTATGCCCATATTGCGCAGCATAATGGCGCTGTGCGCCGTGGGAGAGCCTTGCGCCAGCACCACGCCGCGCACATGCGCGTCAAAAAAACTTAAATCAGAAGGGAGCAAATCTTCCGCAAACACAATGCACCCGCCCGGAAAAGCGGGAGGGGTTTCTTCTTTACCGCTTATTTTCAGTAAGACGCGTTTGCGCAGGTCTTTTAAATCGGCAATGCGTTCCATTAAAAAGCGGTTTTGGGTTTTTTTCAATAAGTCAATACTGGCGCGTATGGCTTCGTTAAACGCAAAAGAGGCGGTCTTCCCCTGAGAAATTACTTCCTTGGAACGGGCCAGCAAGAAAGGGTCTTTTAATAAAAACAAGTGGGCGGATAAAATCTCTTTGGCGGCGTTGCTGGGGGAATTAGCCGCCTCATCCTGTAATTCTTTTTCCAGCGCGGTTAAAGTGGTTTTAAAAATTTCCTCTTGTTGTTGGATATTGTTCGCCGTTTCTTCAAAGGGTATTTCCCCGGCGGCAAATTTCCAAGCCGTTCCGTGCGCCAGCCCCGCGCAGGCGCAAAGCGCTTTTAAGGTAACCGGGGCGGAAAAATCCACCGCGGCAGGTTGGCCGGCGGGTTGTTGCTTTTTGGTTTCGCTTTCCCCCAGGCCTTCTCTTAAGGCGGCGGTTAATTTTTCCAGCGCGTGGCGGGCGCGGCTTTCGTCAGCGGTATGGGCTTGCAGTTGGACGGCGGCTCCTTGCTCTAAAGCCAGGCCCATAATTTCCACAATGCTTTTGGCGTTTGCTTTTTCCTCTCCTTTTACAAGGTAAAGGGGAAAATTAAACTGGGCGGCCAATTTGGCAAGCACCGCCGCCGGGCGCGCATGCAGGCCGTTGGGGTTTACAATGCAAATTTGCTCACTATAAAAAACGGGTGCGGCGGCTGGTGCGCTTTCCGGCGGGTTTTTCTTTTCCGCTTCCCCGGCGGAGGCGATTTTTTGCCCTTGTTTCACCCGCCCGGAAGCCAACGCCTGTACGGGAACATCCTGCGGCGCGGTAACGGCGCAGATAATCCAAGCGCAAGGGGCCGATTTTTTTAGAAAATCCAAATCAAAGGTTAACAGCGGCTGCCCTTGGCTTACTTCTTGCCCTTGTTTTACCAAAAGGGTAAACCCCTTTCCTTTTAAAGAAACCGTTTCCACTCCTATATGGACCAATAATTCAAAACCATTTTGGCTAATAACCAAAGCGTGTTTGTTGGGGTTAATGTTGGTGATAATACCGCCGCAGGGGGCAAAAACTTCCCCTTTAGCGGCGTCTATGGCAAAACCGTTGCCCAGCATATGCTGGCTAAATACAGGGTCCGGCACTTGTTCCAGCGGAAAGATGGAACCGTCCGCCGGGGAGAAAAGTTCCAAAATAGGCGACATGAAAACTCCTTAAACAGTTTTCTCTATTATAGTATATTCTGAAGCTATTTCAAGAGAGGCGCAAATAAAAAACCCCGCTGTAAAAGCGGGGTTTTGAAGAAACATAATTTTTAATCTACCCGTAACAGTTCCGAGCGGCTGTTTGCCCCAAACTGCGGCGCATACATAGACTGTATTTTAGCCGCCGGTACGCGGTATTCCCCGGCTGAGGTGGGGCGCAGGGTGTAAGTAAACTCCACCGTACCCGCAGGCAGCCGGTTAATGTAAAAATTGGTGGCTGCGTCTTTATACTCTTGATACATGATAAGCGGGTTGGCCGTCCAGCCGGAAAGCAGGGCGTCGTTTTCAAACCCGGTGGGTTTGGGGTCAGACAAAAGGACGTACTCAAAAGCGCTGTCTGTGGTTACGGTCAGGTGTACTTCCACCTCGTCTGCGGGTTTAACGGGGGTTAAATCTTCCAGGCGGCGCAGTTTGGCCACGCCGTCTTGCGTGTATTTTAAGAAGTATTCCCTCGTTACATTTAAGACCCCTTTGGGGGACTGTTTGGCTTTTGCCGTAGTGTATACCACGGATAAAGACGCAAAATCTTCCGCGCCGCCTTGTTTGGCAATGTCTGCCTTATAGAAAGAGGAGTCTATATCCCCGCGGCGCACATAACGCGGGTCTTCCGTCCAGTCAAACGGTTTAAAGGATAGTTTTTCCTCTACGGAACCCCATTTTACGCTGTAGTTGGTTTCTTGATTCATTAAACCTTTTTTGGACAAGTAGTTCAGCAGCGTAAATACCGCCTGGGACGCCGCGCGCGGGGACCCCCACTCATTGGCTTGGCGGTTAAATAACAGCCAGCGCACCATGGGGGCGATTTGTTCTGCCTGCGGGCGGATATCCAATAAAGTTTGCAGGGTAACGGTTTGGGTGGATAAGGTGTCGTTATACCAAATCCAGCTTTGGGCTTCCGGCGCGAAATAAGCGCCGGTGAGTTCGTTTTCCTGCAGTTGGTCCAACACCATATTTAAGTATTTTTGGGCTTTGGTGTCGTCCTGCAAGCGGTGGAAAATATTGGCCGCGTAAATCTGCCCAAGGGGCGTCATAAAGCGGGAGTATTCTTCCGCGTATTGCGCCCAGCTGCGTATGTCTTTTTGGGCGGCTTGCACTTCTTTCCACTGCGCCGGGAAAGCGCTTAACACATAAGCCGCGTACAGGGTGTGGGCCACGTCCGCCCCCGAGGGGGTTTTTACCTCTCCCAAGCGGCGCGATACAGCCGTTTGGGCAAAAGCGTACGCTTTTTTAGCCATATCCTGCGGAATATCGGCCCCGTAGGCTAATGCTTGTGCAAACATGTCCAGTGCAAAGAATGTTAAATACTCGTCGTCTTGTCCGCCGGGCAGCCAAGAGAACGCCCCGTTGGCGTTTTGGTATTTTTTCAGCGCGGTTAATGTTTTAGTTTGCTGGCGGCGCAGGGTTTCCGGCTCAAACAGGCTGACGATGTCCCCTTCCTGCGCCTGACGTCCTTGGGAAATGGTTAGCCACGGGGTTTGGCTGAGTAACTCTAGGCGCAGCGGGTCTTGCGCGTCCCACACCGGGGTGACGGTGGCGCGCGCCGGCAGGCGGGAAACGGCTTGTTTCATTTCCGGGTATTGGTCATAGAAACGGTTAACAACCGCCAGCGGAACGTATTGGTTAAGCAGGCTGATAAGGTCTTCATGTTTATTTACCAGTAAGTTCGGCACGCTGTTAAATACGGACAGCGCCAAGCTGGGGTTGATTTGCAAAACGGCGGTTTGAGGCTGGGCGTCCTGCACGGATTTCATTTCCGTAAGCTGCAGGGTGTTGTTGCCTTCTTTTAAGGCCGCGTGGGCGGTGGCAAGCAGGCGTTCGCGCCCGGGCAGCACGGCAATGGATTTGGATTCCGCGTCCGATTCTTTCGCGTAGCGGGCGGTGGCGGTAATATCGGTAATTTCCGGGCCCTCCGGCACGGTAATATCCCACGATACAAAAGCCGTTTCTCCCGCGCCTACGCTTACTTCTTTTTGCGCTTTTTTAATGCCAAAGGCTTTGGCCGTGTCCACCCCGTTTTGCCGCAGGGCCAGTTCCACCTGGGCGCTGATTTTTTTGCCGGACAAGTTGGTTACCGCCGCTTGCAGGGTGGTTTTGTCTCCTTCGCGTAAAAAGCGCGGCAGCTGCAGGCGCACCATAAAATCTTTGCGGGTAACGGTTTGGGCGGTAAAGGAACCCAAATCAACCGAGCGGGTAAGCACAAAACCCAAAATGTTCCATTCGCTAAGCGCCTGAGGCATGGTGAAAGAAATTTGCGCTTTGCCGTTTTTCACCGGTACGGTGGGGCTAAAGAAAGCGGTTTCCCTAAAGTCCGTACGCACGGCGGAGGAGGGGGCTTCTCCCTCTTCGGAGGCAGAGGCGGCGGTTGCAGTATCACGGGCCATGGCGCTTTCTTCTACCGTTACGGTGGCAGCGTCCGCCTGGGCAAAAGCCAGCGTGGGCGCGGCCTTGGGCATTATGCCACCGCCGGAAACGGCGCGGGAAGCATTCATTACGGCGGATTTATACATCCGAAATACCGGATTTAAATTCAGCTGCGGAAGCGGCAGCGGGTAATTATCCGCAAAAGGCTGTTTAAAGCGGGCGTCCGGCCCGGAAGCCGCCGTAACCGGTGCATTAAACAAGCTGTCGGTAAAATTACCTATAGGGCGCTGCGCCGGGAATAAATTGTTTAGCGTAAGGCGCGTTTCCGGCTTGGCGTAATAATCCAGGGCTTTGTCATACACGGTAATACTGGCTTGGCCTTCTACCGGCGCGCCGGTAACGTCTTTGGCGCTTAAGGCCCAGTTTACGCGTTGCCCGGGCAGTACGGACGGAGCCCCCTGCCAGGTGAGGGTTAATTTTTTGTTGTCGTAGGGAACATCGGCAAACGCGCTGTTTTGGAATGCTTGGTAGTCAGACGCGCCAAACCAGCGCACGCCAAACCCGCCCCGGTATTCATTTTCTACGGGTACGGTTAAAATATTCACCCCTTTCCCGGCGCGCTGTGTGCTTACCAAGAAATCTTTGCCGGCGTAAATTTCCACTTGTTTGGGGCCGGTCAGGCGGCCGGCGCCAATTAAAAATTTGGCATAAGCGCCGGGGTGGTATTCTTCATGCTGGGCAATGGCTACGCTGGGAAGAGCCAGGGAGGATTCTTCCTCCGCCACCAGGAACACCAATTTCAAATCCGCCGCTTTGGGGCTGGAAAGCGTTAAGCGGTAAATGCCTTCCGGCAGGGCGGGCATTTCCAGCGTGGCTTGGGTTTCTTGGCGAAGGTCCAGCTCCTGCGTGAAAGCTTGTTCTTCTTCTTGGTTATTGGTAAATACGCGGTCCAACAGGCTGCCTTCGTCCGGCGCGATGGGGGAGTTTAAAGACTCTTCATTTAATTTATTTTCAAGCCGGGCGGCTTTCACGGTCACTTTGCCGGAAACGGGGTTGCCGTTGATGTCCGTTAGTTTGATTCGGGCCAAAGAAGCCGGGGTCTTGGCGTCATAGAAACCTTGGGTAAACTGCACGTCAAAGAAGTGGGGTTTATCAGCCGCTTTATATGTTTCTTGGGCTTCTATTACGCGGCCGCTTTCGTCATACACTTGGGCTTTGACGGTGTAGCGGGACGGCTGAGCCGCGTCTTTTCCGGGCTGAGGAGTAAAGGTGATTTTAAAGGAGCCTTTTTCATCCGTTTGGGTAGAACCGGAAGAGATGAATTCCTCCTGCGCAAAGAAATAAGCGCGCGGCATCCACCAGAAAAACGGCGGTATAAAATCCGTGCGGTATATGGTGTATTTTACCTGGGCTTTTTGCAGCGGCGCGCCAAAATAATAATTGGCGCTGGCGGTTACCTCGGCCGTTTTGCCGTATTCAAAAGCGTTTTCAGGCTGGTTAAAAGTGATTTCGTAATCCGGCCGTTTGTAATCTTCCACCTTAAAATAAGCGTAAGTGCGGTAGGTGCCTTTGCCGGCGTTTAAGGTGGCCTGCAGCGTAAAGTTGCCAAGCAGGGTTTGGCCGGGCAGCGTAAACGCGCCGGCGGCGGTGCCCATGTCGTTCAAATCCAAAGAGGAGGTGTAAATTTTGGCGTAGTTGGCGTCCCGTATTTCCACTTGTACGCTGCGGCCGGTAAGGGTGCGCAGGCCGCGTACCACGTTTTCAAACGCGTTAACGGAAAACTGCACTTTTTGGCCGGGGCGGTAGATGGCGCGGTCCGTCTGGGCAAATAAGCGCACGGGGTCTTCTTGGTTAAAATGGAAATACACCGCCGAAGACGTAAACGCCGTATCTTTTCCTTTTACCGCTAATGGATTAATAAAATAGGAATTATTGCTTTGGGTGGAGTTTACCGTTACTTTTTGGGCCATTTTAAACAGGCCGTCGGCGTCCGTATAGCCTTGTTTGCGGGTGCCTTTCCATTCCGTAAACATATCTAAGGACGCGCCTTCCACGGGCTGGCCGGTTTTTAAATTTACCGCATATACACGGAAGATATTGGGCGTATACGTATTGGCCTTGGCGTTTAACAAAGAGGTGTATTTATCCGGGTTATCCTCTATGGCGGAGGTTACAAACAAGGCCAAATCCGTTACATTTAAAACGGCTGCGGCTACGGGGGCCGTGTCCGGGTTAAAGGTTTCTTCCCGCGCGGCGGCTATTACGTAGAAGCCGGAAGAAAGTTCTGGCAGTTTTAAATCCGTTTCTTTAAAAGCGTGTTTGGCAGGATATTCCACCTTGCCGGAAAGCGATTTGAGCGGAGTCTGCTGGGATAAAATATCACGCAGGGCGGTATCGCTAAGCGTGGTTAAGTGGTTCCAAGAGTTTAATGTCCGGTTCCAGCGGGTTTGGCTGTATTTTTGCAGTTGGGTGCGGGTAACGGGGTAAATGCGCACAAAAATCTGTTCTATATTGCGCGCGGTGGCTTTTAAGGTCAAATCCTGCGGGTTTTGGTTCATGGCCGGGGAAGACAATATTAAAGACGGGGCCTGTATTTCCGCCGCCAGGTTTGCGCAGGCTTTGGAGTAGTAATTTTCATCTAACTTTTGGGCGGCAAAATTACATACGGATACGGCTTTTTCATATTCTTCGGCCTGTTCATACAAGCGGGCGGAACGGTAAGCCGCGTAGGCTTTGCCGTAAGTGGCTTTTTCCGGCGCCACGAAACCTTTTATGCGCCCAAACCAGCCGCGTTTGGCCGGTTTAAAGCCGGAAATTTCATCCAGCTTGTCCGCGGCGGTAAGCGCCGCCTGTTTGTTGTCTTTAAAACTAAAAGACTGCGGGTAATCAAAAGGGAGGGTAATTAATTCCGTACGCCAAAACAGTTTGGCGTTTTGGCGGTTTTTGCCGTCTAATTCCGCCCCGGTTTTGAGCAGGGCCGCTATTTGGCTTACGGCGGAGGCGTTATTTTCTTGCTCGGCAAAAGGCTGGGCCAAAAAATCTTCCGCCTTGGCTAACGGGGCCGGACGGGAAGCAGCAGCAAGGGAGTCTTTCCATTTGTTTAAAACAAAATCAAACAAAGTGGGAATGCGTTTTGTATCGGTGTCTTTTACGGATAAAATAAGCGTTTCCTGTTCTATGGGGGCGTTGGCCAGCGTTTCACGCAGGGACCAAAGGGTTTTGTAATCTTTGGTAAGGGATTCTTCCCACTGGGAGGCGGTCCACTTTTCTAAATTGCCGGAGGCGTTTTCCTCTTCGGAGGCGGGAAGCAAGGGGGAATATGTGTTTTTTACGCGTTCACCGGTTTGAATGCGGTAAAGCAGAAAGCGGGCTTTCCATAAAGGCTGGGAGGGGAGTTCGTACCCGTATACCGTTTTGGCGGCTTGGGCGTATTGCCCCAGCATATACTGGCAGGCCGCAATGCGCAGCTGGATTTTGTAGCGTTGCGCGTCGGACGAGGCGTTGGGGAGTTCTTCCTGGTAACTTTTTAACGCTTGGGCAAAAAGGCCCTCTTCAAAAGCGTCATCTGCGGCGCTGGGCGCGGCCCAAAGCGCGGCGGACAGTAAAAGCCCGGCAAATAAAAATGCTAATTTTTTCATAAAGTTGTCCTCCCTTACTTTTCCAAAACGATATATAGACAGAAAAATCTCTTTTCCCTGGTTGGAACAAAAAGAGATTTTTCCGAATATTTAAAAATATGGCGCTCGGCGCACTACATCTTTTCCGGTGCGCTTACGCCGATAAATTCCAAGCCTTTTTTAATGCGTTCCGCCACACGTTGGCAAATAAACAAGCGCGAACCGGTCACTTCGGAGTTTTGCTCGTCCAATACGCGGCAGGTATCATAAAAAGCGTGGAATAAGCCCGCCAATTCCGTTAAATAGGTGGTTAAATGGTGGGGGCTTAAATCCCGTATGCAGTTGCGCAGCACTTCTTTAAACCACACCAGTTTCAGCAAGAGCGCCCGCTCCTGCGGGGCCAGCGGCACGCGGATTTGGGTCATTTCAATGTTCTTTTCCTGCGCCGAGCGGAAAATGGAGTGTATGCGCGCGTGTACATACTGTACGTAAAAAACGGGGTTTTCGTTGGATTGGGTTTTTGCTAAATCCAAGTCAAACAGCATGTGGGCGTTGGGGGTGCGGCTGGCGAAGAAAAAGCGGCAGACGTCCGTCCCTACGTCGTTCATCAATTCGCGCAGGGTAACAAAATGCCCCGCCCGTTTGGACATTTTTACCTGTTCGCCTTTTTCGGTTAAGTGGACCAGCTGGTGAATAATGGGCACAAAGGAACTCTCTTTATGGCCCAAGGCGTGCACCGCCGCTTTCATGCGGGGCACATAACCGTGGTGGTCCGCCCCTAAAATGTCAATCAGTTCGTCATAGCCGCGGTCGTATTTATTTTTATGGTAGGCGATGTCGGCCATAAAGTACGTGGGGCGGCCGTCTTTGCGTACCAAAACGCGGTCTTTATCGTCCTGCGCTTCGTCGTCCTTGGTGGAACCGAACCAAATGGCGCCTTCTTTTTCATAGGTGTAGCCTTTTTCGGTCAGGTATTGCAAGGCTTTTTGCGGGGCGCGGTCTTCATGCAGGTCAGACTCGCGGAACCAGCGGGTAAAATCTACGTGAAAATCTTTCATGTCCTGCTGCTGGGTTTTAATTAAGGTTTCCATTGCCCAGCGGCCGTAGTCTTCTTCTTTCAAATCGGCCGGCATTTGTTTAACCAAGTCTATAATATAGGAACCGTGGTAACCGTTTTCCGGCGGTTCTTTGCCTTCTTTGCGCGCTTTGACGGAGGCCGCCAACAGCTCCGCCTGGTTGCCGGCGTCGTTTACATAGTATTCGCTGTCACAGCAATAGCCAAGCGCCCGGTGGATTTTTACCAAACTGTCCCCCAAGCTGGCGCCGCGCCCGCTGGCTACATGCAAGGGGCCGGTGGGATTGGCGGACACAAATTCAATTAAAATGCGGTGTTTGCAGTCTTCCGCCTCGCGGGATTTGATGCGGCGGTCTATGGCGGATTTAATAATAAAAGAATCATCCAGCGTGATGTTGATAAACCCGGGGGCAACGGCTTGCGCGTCCGTTACGGCGTTGGTCTCGCGGATTACTTTGCAGGCTTCTTTGGCAATTTCCAGCGGGCTTTTGCGCAAAATTTTAGCGCAGGCCATAGCCCACGAAAGGGAAATGTCCGCCCCCGTATGGGCGGGCGCCGGGGCAAATTCCACACTGGGCAAATCATGCCCCTGGAAATACGGCGCGCTGGTTAGTTTTAAATTAATTTCATTCTTTAAATTATCTAGCATAGTTATTTTTTCAGGGTTTTTTTAGCGGTTTTTTTGGTTGCCGTCTTTTTAGCGGCCGTTTTTTTAACGGCCGGCTTTTTAGAGGAAGTTTTTTTGGCCGCGGCTTTTTTTACAGCCGGTTTTTTGGAGGCTGTTTTCTTGGCGGCCGGTTTTTTAGCGGCGGCTTTTTTGGGTTTTAACGTATAGTCTATTTCTTTACCAAAGCTGAAAATTTTGTCCAGGGCGTAAAAATCGCGCGCTTCGGGCGTCATAATGTGCACCAAGAAAGAGCCGTAATCGCTCACGCGCCAGATGGGGCTGTCCACCCCGTCGCGGTTGGTTTTGTAAATGCCTTCTTGTTTTAACTTGGTGCTTATTTCTTCTTCCACAGCTTCCAAGTGGGGTTTTGAGGTGGCGGTGGCGATTAATATGTAATCGCACAAAGAAGACAATCCCTCCAAATCAATCACTTTAATATTTTCCGCTTTTTTGCTGTCGGCGTAACGGGCCGCCAGGCATACTGTTTCTTTTGGGTTCATTTTCCACCTCGTCTATATATAAAAGTAGTCTAGCATTTTTTTATAGTGTTGGGGTTAGGGCATTTCAAAGTCTTTGCCTAGAATGATGCGGGTGTCGCAAATGGCGTTGCCGCGCGGCTCGGAGCGTATTTCCTGCCGGCAGCCTATGGCCGTGCTTAATTGTTTTACCTGCATCAGGCGGCCGCTGTAGTCTACAATGCGGGTTTGGTCCAAGTAACCGCCGGGGTAATTGTCGTATTGTAAAACGTCCACGCGCAGGAGGCCTTTTTCGTTCTGGTCCCGCAGAAATTGGGTTAAAGCCAAGGCCAGCCCTCTTTTGCCGGAAGCATTAAGCACTTCCACCACAATGGGGCGGTCTTCCACCGCCAGGGGGGCGCGGTCTTCCACTTGGGGGAGCGCCTCGTTTTTGAGGGCGGCTTTTTTTCTGGCGCGGGGATTGTCTATTTGCAGGGTAAAGTCGTTCATTTCCAACTTGGAAAGTTCCACCCCCAAGAGTACCGCGTCCGCCAGGTTTAAATTGGTGCGTTTGGAAAAACGCGCCCGCAAATAATCCAGCGGCAGGGCGGTTAAAGGCAGCGGTTCGTATCGCCACGTTTCCAGCGTGTTTTTAAAATCGTCCCAAACGGCTTCGGGCTTGGTTTGCAAAGGGGTGTAATAGACAAAAGGGGCGTTTTCCGGCAGGCCAAAAGTCTGCGCTGTGGGGGTTTTGCAATTTTTGCAGGGGATTTCCCTCACCCAGGCTTTTTCCTGGCGGGGGTTGTATCTAATCAATGTAGCGGGGGAGGTCATCACCGCTAAGTAGAGGTCTTCCTCTTCCCGTGAGGCCAGCAGCCTGGCAAACGGGGAGGAAAACTGGCTCCAAGCGGCTAAACCCGTTATAATCAACAGTGCAGCCAGCAGCCAGCGGGGGGCTATTTTTCTTGTTTGATAAGATGGTTCCATAAGTCAATCCCCAGCGGGCAAAGCCATTTTTGAGAGTCTATGGTAAAAAGCAGTTTGCGGTTTGCCGCATACAGCAGGGCTTTGTCCAAATCTTGCAGGGCCATGTTGCGTATCACAAAAGCGTCTTTATATTTACGGTCCTTAGAGGATATGTCCGCCACAAACAGAATTTTAGACAGCGTGCTCATATGCAAACTGCCCAAAGTGTGTTCCGCCACGGCGTTTAAAATTTCTTTATCTTTTACGCCAAACAAGTGCCGGGCCAGCCATTTGGAAGCATAACTGTGAAGCAAACTGGGCTCCAGCGTGCAAATATCCTCAAAAAACGGGGTTTTGATATGGTGTTCTTTACAAAAATGAATTAATTCCTGCGCGCCCATGCCTTTGCCGGCATCGTGCAGAATGCCGGCTTTTACGGCGCTTTCCACGTTTACGTTATAAATATCGCTCAGTACGGCGGCCAGTTCCGCCACGCTTTTGGAATGAATGTAGCGGTTGGTTTTTAAGTGGGTTTTTAGCCAATCGTGTATTTTAAGGCCGTAGAGGCGGTGTTTTTCTATCAGCGGGTGCAGGGCGGCCGGCACGGTGGGGGGGATTTCCCCGCTGGCTAAAATATGCGCCCGCACCCGGGTGGAAGAGAGTTTTGGAAAAAAACCCGGCAGAAAAATGTGTTTAAAGCGGGCGGGGTTTTCGTTATAGCCTTTGCGCTTGCCCGCTATTACGGTGGCGTTGTTAAAAATGATTTGCGGGTTTTTCCAGTTATGCAAATCGTTTAGGCAATCGGTACCCACCAGTAAATAAATTTCCGGGTTTTTATAGTGTTTTTTTAAATATTCAATTAATTGGCAGGTATACGTTTTGCCGCCGCGTTTTAATTCGTAATCGTCAAAAATAATGTTTTTGGTTATCCCCGCAAAGGCTTTTTTAAGCATTTGCATACGCAGGGTAAACGGGGTGGGGGATTTGGCTTTAAAAGGGGAGTGGTACGCCGGCACAATGTGCGACACGTCCGGCCGGATAATTTTTACGGCTTTTTTAAAAAGAGCCACATGCCCTTGGTGAACGGGGTCAAAACTGCCCCCAAAAACGAGTACTTTCATACCAAATCCTTTGTTAAAACGCTGGCTGTTTTCTAGCCTTGCAAAAAACCCGCTCTATAAACAAATATTTCCACCGCCCGTATCTTCCGGCCAAATAAACGCCGTTTTCTTTCAACAGGGTTTGGTTTTGTGCAACGGCTGGCGTGCGCTGCGGACGGTAAACAACATAGGCGAAAGGTATTTTTTGCCAAAAGGAGAATAAAACCTCCTTTTATTCTATTATACCTTTTTGGGCAAGGCGGCTCAAAACCCGTTTTTGCGTTTGCGGGGTTGGCGGGGATTGGGAGGGACGTTCTATATAGAGAGAAGAACTTCCTTCCTGCGCCAAATACGGCGAAAAGGAGATTGGAACTCTTGGGGATAAATCCTCGCGTCCGCTCAGGCCGGTTTCCCCGCTTCTAAAATCAGCTGGCGGACGTGCATTATCTTCTTCCTACGTGAAGCAAAAACAAGGTGGCGGACAAAAAGTAAATAACGCTAAATATCACCACCGCGGCAGCCGCTTTGGCGTGGCTGTGGGTAAGCGCAAAGGCCAGCAGGTTATTAAATACGGCCAGCACCATGTAAACCGCTAAAATATTGCGCTGAGACATTTTTAACCCGCGTTTTAAACGCAGAACGATATGGTCGTCGCTTCCTTTTAAGGGGTTTTTCCCCTGCAGTACGCGGGCAAACATAACAAAAAGCGTATCAAACAGCGGTATGGCTAAAATAAAGAAGGGGGCCAAAAAACCGGCGTTGGTGCGTTGGGTGTATTGGGTTCCCATACACAGGGCCGCCAGCATAAAACCCAACAGCATGCTGCCGCTGTCCCCCAGGAATGTTTTGCGTTTACGGGAAAAGTTGTACGGCCAAAATCCAATACACGCCCCTACCAATGCCGCGGCGGCAAAGTTCACGTATATCCATTCCGAAGGCAAAGAAATTACCGCCAACCCCGCCGCGCTTATGACCGCCTGGCTTACACAAAGCCCGTCTGAAATATCCAATAAATTAAACGCGTTGGTAATGCCTATTACCCAAAAGAAAGTAAGAATGCAGTTTAGCCACGGACAGTCAAATAAATAAATTTGCACCCCGTAGCACATCAGCAGTATGGCGGCCGCCCCTTGGGCTAATAATTTTACCCAGGAGCGGATACCTTGGGGTTTGTTTAAATCGTCCGCTACGCCGGCCAGAAATACCAGCCCCGCCCCCAGCAATACCCCGCGCAGGGCGTGTAATGTTCCGCTGGGGAAAGCGGTGGCCAGGCGGATAAAAATTAAACTGGCTGCCAATCCCAGCATAACGGCCAGGCCGCCCAGTACGGGTACGGGCGCGGCGTGTTTTTTAAGTCCGCCGGGCGCGTCCATAAAATACGCAGCCAGCCAGCGGTGAAGCAAGGGCAAGCTGGCCGATGTTACCGCTAAAGAAATACAAGCGCACAAGGTGTATAGGACAAAAGAATTCATAATATTTATAATATCATTATAGGGGGACCTTGTGTATGAGAAAACAAATCATTTTATTGTTGTCTTTGTGTTTATTGGGGGCGTGCGCCTCGGTTGGCGTGAAGCAAATCCCGGCAGCGGCCCGCGGGCATAAGCGGGTGGATTATTTTTCCGCCGGACAGGAACGGGTGGCTTTTAAAGTAGTTGCCCAGTTGGAAGACGGCTATTTAAGCGGCGTTTTGCGTATTAAAAAGATAGGCGCGCAGGATTATGACGTGCTGTTGATGGGGGATGGCGCTTACAAATATTTGGAAGCGGTGGTTTCTCCGTCCGGCGTGGCCTATAAATACATTTTTAAAGACGCGGACAGCGCTTTGGCGCGCGGGCGCGTGAACCAGTTTTTGCGCCTGCTGCTGGCGGACCCGGGCTCTTTTGTTTCTTACCGCGTAAAAGACGGCATGGAAGAAATTACCTATAAAAACCAAGACGCAAAAACCCGCCTTGTTTACCCGCAGGGGGCCAGTTTCCCTTCCCAGGCGGTTTCTTCCGCCCTGCTTAACAGCGCGGAAATAAACTATGAACAGTACACCCCATACGGAACGGAAGGGAATTTGGAAATTCCGCATTTGCTGATTTACAAAGACGGGAATGTTACGCTGGATTTGGAATTAATCAGTATGAAATAACCCCCTTTTTAACATAAAAACCGCGCCAGCCTATGAGAGGCGGCGCGGTTTTTGTTTGGGAAAATGTTACTTTACAATCAGCCACATCAGCCCGGGGTATACGGTTAGCAGAATGATTTTAAGGGCCAGTATCTCCCCGTAAGGCATACGCCCTTGCGCGCAATATACACAGCATGCCACAGCCGCGCAGCAAAGGGCAATGGCCGCCAGTTTTTTATATTCGTAGCGTATAGGGTATACTTTTTGGGTAAAAGCAAACAAAGCGCCCGCCATAGCCGCGTAACTTAAAGCCACCGCCCAGCCGGCGCCCATAATGCCTATATGCGGCACCAAGGTTAAATTGGTGGTAATGCTTACGGCGGCGCCTAACAGGGTAATCCACATCAGTACGCGCGTTTTTTTTGTAATAACCGGCCCCACCATAAAGTTAATGTATACGCCGTAGAAAAAATAGCCCGTCAGCACCAGGGGGATAACATTTAGGCCTTCCCAATACGCCGGGCTGATTAAGTGAAAAGAGCCAAACAAATTGCTTTGTATAATGTCCGGCATCAGTAAAGAAAGCCCCAGCAAAAACCAGGTTCCCAGCGCGCAAAAATAGCTAAGCACGCGGGAGAAGGTGTCTTTGGCGTCTTCGTCTTTGGCGTGCGCCAGGAAAAAGGGCCTCCAGGCTTGGTCAAACATAGACACCAAAAGCATCATAAATACGCCAATTTTAAAATTGGCCTGGTAAATACCCACCTGCTGAGTGCCCGCCAAATGGATTAAAATGGGTTTATCTATCACACTGACCAACATGCTGGCCAGCCCGGCGGGCACAAACGGCCAGGCAAAGCGGATTAATTGGGAGCGGAGGGTTTTGTCCACCGTTAAAAAAGGGCCTTGTTTCAGTTCGCTGTATACTACGGGGGAGAGGAGCAGCAAAGAGGCCAAAGAACCAAAAATATTCGCCCATAAAATAGAGGCTATCCCTTTTTGCAACACGGCTATAAACACAATGTTTCCCAATACGTTTACGATAATGGAGGCCGTCCTTACCCCGGCAAAATACCAAGCCCGGCGTTCCAGGCGCAGTTTGGTAAAGGGAATCATGTTTAACACGTCTAAATACAATACCCAAACGGACAGGCGCACAATGTAGGCGTATTCCTGCCCAATGCCTATCATTCGGGCCAGCGGCGCGGCAAACAGCCACATCAGCGCGGCTAAAAAGAAACCGTTTACCGCTACGCCGTAAAAACAATGCAGAAATACTTTGTGTTTGTCTTTTTGTTCGCTGGCAAAACGCAGGTAGCTTTGGTCCAGCCCAAATAGAAATATGATGTTTAACAGGGCGATGACGGCAAACATCGTGGCGATAATGCCGTACTGCCCCGGTACCAAATAATACGTATAAAACGGGACCAAACAAAAATTCAGCAGTCTGGCCAGCACCGTGGAAGTGCCGTACACCAGGGTTTCTTTGCCTAAACGTTTAATGTCTTTAGCCATACGCAAAAAAGCCCGCGCCACGCAGAGGGCGCGGGCTTAGCAAGTACTAGATTTTTGCCAGTAAAATCTCCAGCAGTTTTTTGAATTTGCCCTCTATCTTTTTGGTTTCGGTAAGGGTTTCTTCGTGGGAAAGCGGGTGTTTGGCAATGCCGCAGCCCATGTTGCTTACCCAAGCCAGGCCCAGTACTTCAATGCCGCACTGGCGCGCGGTAAGCACTTCCGGCACGACGGACATGCCCACCACGTCCGCCCCCAGTTTTTTAAACATTTTTATTTCAGAAGGGGTTTCAAAATTGGGGCCGGTAGCCGCTAGGTAAACGCCTTCCGCCGCGTTGATTTTTAATTTTTTGGCCGCCGCCAGGGCCAGTTTGCGCAAGGGTTGGGCATAGGCGTAGGTTAAATCAAAAAACATGGGGCCGAAGGCCGGGTCATGATTGCCGATAAGCGGGTTATTGCACATAAAGTTGATATGGTCTTTCAGCACGCATAAAGAACCGGGTTTTAATTTTAAATTTAAAGAACCCACCGCGGCGGATACCAACAGCTTTTCTACTCCCAGCATTTTCATGGCGCGTACGGAAAGGGCAATGTCTTTCATGGGGTGGCCTTCATAATAGTGGAAGCGCCCCTGCATAATCATAATGTTATTGCCTTTGTATACGCCAAAAATCAGGTTGCCGCTGTGGCCGGGCACGGTGCTTTTTAAAAAGCCGGGTATGTCTGAATATTTAATGGTGATGACTTTTTCCATTTGCGGAATAGAGCCCGCCAAGCCCGAACCGGTAATAAGGGCGATTTTGGGTTTAAAGTTTTTGGTCTTGCGGTTTACAAACGAAACAATTTTTTTAACCTGTTCCAATTGGGTCATACGGGCCTCCGTTTATATAGTCATGCGCGGGGGGAAGAAAGCGTTTTCTATATGCGTCAGTTCCCCGCCGGTAATACAGATTACGTCAAATCTAATACTATCAAATTTTAAGGATTTTTCCTTTATAAACTCGGCCGCCGTTAAGGAAATTTTATGTTGTTTGCCCCGCGTTACCGCCGCCAAGGGGCCGCCAAAAGCTTGGCCGGAGCGTTGTTTTACTTCCACAAACACCAGCACGTCTTTATGCCGGGCCACTAAGTCCAGCTCTCCTTTTTTGCAGGAAAAATTTTGGGCTAAAATGCGGTAGCCTTGTTTTTGCAAGTATAAGCGGGCTTGTTCTTCCCCGCTTTTACCCAAGGTGTTCATGGTAAAAGCACCGGCTGGCAGAGTTTTTGCACCGGGCTGAAAGAACGGCGGTGCTGGGGGCAGGGGCCGTTTTGGCGCAAAGCGGCCAAATGCTGCGCTGTACCATACCCTTTGTGCCCGCCAAAGCCGTAACCGGGGTAGAGTTTATCCAACACGGACATATAATTATCCCGCGTTTCTTTGGCGATAATGCTGGCAGCGGCGATACTGAGGGATTTGGCGTCTCCGTCCACCACCGGCATTTGTTTAATGGAAAGGCCTTTGGCCGGGTAGGGGCCGTCAATCAAAGCAAACGCGTTGGGAATAGATAAAAACTTGGCGCACGCGCGGCGCATGGCCAAAAAAGTGGCCTGTAAAATATTGAAACGGTCAATTTCTTCGGCCGAGGCAAAACCAATGCCGTACAAGACCCCCAGGCGGTCAAAACGCTGCAAAATTTCTTGACGTTTTTTAGCGGAGAGTTTTTTGCTGTCGTTTACGTCGTCAAAGTAAGAAACGATGCCGGACGGAATCAAACAAGCGCAGGCCACCACCGGGCCCGCCAAGGGGCCGCGGCCCGCCTCGTCCACCCCTATTAAGGCGTCCGTCCCTTTTTGGATAGAAATTTCCTGGTCAAAGGCTTGTAAATAGCTTTTTGTCATAGGCGTTAAAAAATATTTCCGTAAACAACATTTGTATTCTTTTCCCGTGTTAAAATATAAGCGGGGGCCAGTACCATTTTTTCGTATAAATCATAATGTTTCCTTCCAAAATACGGCCGCGTAGCACCCGGCCATATGGGGATAGATACGTTAAAGAGCATACGGTCTTTAAAATGTTTTCCGTTTGGCATTTCCACATCTATGTGGCGGACCTCGTTTAAATGGATATGCAGCTTGTTTACAGAAGCATATTCATGCGGGGTAACGCGTATCCATACTTGTTTGTCTTTATTATACAAAGCTATTTGGCGGCTGGTTTTGTCCAATATAACGGTAATATCATCGGCAGAGCCGTCTTTATTAAGCAGTTGTTTGTAAAGCTCCGTAATGTAAGAAATGTCATAGCTGTAAAAGGAAAGAGGAATTTTTTCCCTTCCTATGTAAATTTGCGTGTTTGCGGTAATGTGGCGTATGGCAAAATCCGGCGGCAGGGCGGATACTTTTTGTTCATAGGCAAAAATAAGGTCTTCCGGGTTAAAGTTTAAATCATTGGCGCGCGATACGTTTTTTAAATAACGCAGGCGCAAACGTTCCGCCTTAAGACGCAGGCCGGAATTTAACAAGCCTTGTTTTTGGGAGAATAACTCTTGCATGCGCAACATGACATCTTTTTCCAAGGATTTAAAACCTGTTTGGGCTACGCGGTCTATAAACTCGTACATATGCTGTGTAAGGGTTTTTAAATGCTGTTTATAATAAACAATGGCAAACAGACGGAAATATTCCGGGTTGGCGTCTTCCCCGCGTTTTTGGCGCATTTTGCGCATGTCATATAAGGCGGCCACCACGTCGTCCGGGTGGCGTTCTACAATATTTGTCAACGCTTCTTTTAAGTTAAAATCTTTACTGGCAGTAAGCAGCGCTTGCTTCTGCTGCTGTTTGCGGAGTTCTTTTCTAAGCTGGCGGTTTTCTTTAGAGTTCTTTTTTACGATGCGTTCTTTTACGCGCAGGCCAAACAGGTCGGAAAGTTGATTTAATTCCAAGGCCTCTTGTCTTCTAATCAGGCTTTCGGCGCGCTTTTGTTGTAGAAACATTTGTTCTTTGGCGGCGCGCGCGGTGGCCCGCTCGGAGGGAGAATACCCCTTCATGCGCTGCATCAGCCTTTTGGCTTTGGGCTGGGCCGAAAGCAGGCACGGGTTTAAAATAAACACACAAGCAAGAAGCGTTATTAGTATTCTCATAGCCTTATCCTATTGTATTTTGTTTGTTGATGCCAGGGCCAAAAGGCCTATAACAAATCCATGTATTACATTATTTCACCGCTATTTAAAATAAATTAGAAAATTCTTCCATATGAAACATTCACGTTGGGGTCTTTTAAAAATTTTTGTACCGGATACGTAATAAACCAATCTTTTGGCGCAACCCGCGGGTTGGACGCCTCGTTTTCTATGGGAAAAGAAATGTTTAATAAAGAATTTTCAGCCACGGTTTTCCCTTCCGTATTGGTAAAAGACATAGGCGCCAAATACTGTAAATGTAAGTGCAGACGGTGCGGGATATGGTATTCATGCCGGGAGACCCGCAGCTGCCGGGTATTATCCAAAGAGGATACCAGCAAAGATTGGGAGGAACGGTCCCAAATAACATTCAGCGCGGCATTGTACTCCCCATTGGTTATTAAAAAGCGGTACAGTTCGGGCAGATATTCCAACCCGGCGGAAAACCCGGCTATATGCCAGGGGGTGCCTTCCAACATGAAGGTAGAAACCTCGTTGCCTGATCCCAATGGAATAAACCCGCCGGGCGCTACATTTATTTCACAGCTGTATACCAAATCTTGCGGGCGGAAAGACTGGGCCGATAAATCGGCTAATTCCGGCAAATATACTACCCGCACAAAGGGGAGGGTTTCGCCCTGCCATAACTGGGAGATAAATTTTTGTTTATTGTGCGCCAGTTCTTCCAGCCGCAAAGCAACCGCCTTTTGAAAAGCCGGGTTTTTACAAGCGTTTACCTTGGCAAAAAAGGCGGACATGTTGGGGGTTGGGCGTCCAAAATGGTGTTCATAATACAGGGAGATAAAGCGCTCGAAAAAATCCGCATAACCGTATTTTTGTTGGTATTGTTGCAAAACAACAATCGCTTTTTGCAGATTTTTGATGTTTTCCCTTAATAGATTGGTTACTAATAGCTCCCTTTTGCCGGGGGAGAGCCTGCGTATAAACGCCAGGGAGCCTGCCTTTTGGGCACTTGCAGCGGCGGATTTTACCGCACTTTGTGTGATAAGACTTTGTTTAACAAGCGCGCGTGATATGGCTTTTGCCGAGTGTTTAGCCTGCGCATGCAGGCAGGAAATACAGGCAAATAATAAATAACAAAGCAGTATCAGCGTGCGTTTCATAACTTATGACGCATTATGCGCCCTCCGTCTACCAGTATAGCAAAATTAATATACAGACTGATAGCTTATATATACATTGGGGGTTTTTGCCAATGTTTTTAAGGTCTGGTTAAAGAAGATATCTTCTAACTCTTCAGGGGTTAAGTCCTCCCGAGATTTTAAAGGCAGGGTAACATTGATAACCATGTTGTCATAATGTTCGTGGTCTTTAGCCGTTTTGAAATAGATTCGTTTCAAGCGGTTAATATGCAGGTGCAAGTTGCTCGGGTCTGAAAATTCATGCTGGGAAATGCGAATCCATTTCGTTCTTGTGTCGTTAAATACAAACATGACTCGGTTTGGCTTGTCCACGGCAACAAATAAGGGCTGGCCTTTGTCTTTGTTATACAATAAACGCTTGTATAATTCAGGCAGGTATTTTAAGTCTTCCTGAAAATATAATACACGCGTGTTTTTGCCGTCAATGCGTACGTATGAAGTGGGGGTAATGTGTTCCATGGTTACATCTTGGCGGCTGGGCTGCATCGTCCGTTCGTAAGCCAAAACAATGCGGTTGGGATTAAACTGGTTTGACTTTGGCGCACTTAACAAAGGCAGCCATTGCAGGCGCCAGCTTCCTCTGGTAATGGAAGGTTCCCTTTGCAAAATGGACATAAAATCTTTCTTATGGCTAAATAAAAACTGCATACGCGTTACCGCCAGGGTTTGAAGGTTTCTGTCCCCCGTAATAGAAATGTTTTTTAATAAGTCATAGAAAGAAGGGGCCATGGGGCCAAACACTTTATTGTAATAGGCCGCGGCAAACATATGAAAAAAATCTTGCTGGCCGTAAGTCTTTTCCAGGCGGAACAAATCAACCAGTGCGCTGTTCATGTTATTATGGCGCTGGACAATTTTGTCTATCAGCGCGCTTTTATTAAGCCCCCTTATCGGTTCTGATTTACCCGCCAGGTGCCCGGTTTTTAATTTAGCCCATAATGCAAGTTCTTCTTTGTCGGGGCGGAATTTCGTTATAGGGGGTTTTGCCTGTTGACGGTTGGCATGACGAATAGAGGGGGAAATGCCTTCGTCCTGTAAGTGGCGCAATGCTTTTTGAGCTGCTTGAGCACCATTTGGCGAAGCAGCCGTTTCCTTGTTAATAATGCGTACAGCGTTGGGCAGCCATTTGGCCTTCTGCCCCCAAGCAATATTGCTTGCACATAATAAACAGATAAATAAACAGGTGATATTCTTCATACTTTACAGCATAGCGCAATTAGCAGGCAGATAAAAGGGTCATTAGTCCCAAGATAAAATAGGTCTTTTTGCCTATTGATTCAAGAAGAAAATAGTTTCTCTGCGGGTTAAGTACAACAAAAACCCCCGGCGTTTTACTAGTATTCGCCGGGGGTTTTGAATCGGAGTAGGTCAAACCTGTTGGTTGCCTATTTAGCCTCTTCCGTGGCTGCGGCGGCCGTTTCTTGTTGAGCTTCTTCAGCCGTAGCAGTGGGTTTTTTAAGTTCCTGCAAGCGGGCAGCTTTGCCGGAGAGTTTCTTTAAGTAGTTCAGTTTGGCTCTTCTTACTTTGCCTACTTTGAGTACTTCAATGCTGTCCACGCGGGGGGAATGAATGGGGAAAATGCGTTCCACACCCACGCCAAAGGAGATTTTGCGCACGGTGAAAGTTTCGCTGATGCCGCTGCCTTTGCGGGCAACGACGACACCGTCAAAAGCCTGCAGTCTTTCGTTGTCGCCTTCTACTACTTTCACTTTTACTCTCACGGTGTCACCCGCTTTAAAGACCGGAATATTGGTCTTGAGATTGTGTTTAATTTGATTAATGTTCATAAAACAACTTCCTCCGAATTCGGTTATTTCTTAGTTGACGTCTTTTTCTTTTTGACCGTACCCTGCTTTGGAGAGGCTTTGCAAAGCAAATCCGGTCTTAATTTTTTGGTTAAAGCTAATGCCTGTTCGTGCTTCCACTTTTCAATTTCTTTGTGGTTGCCGCCCAACAGCACCGCCGGTACCCGCTTTCCGCGCCATACTTCCGGCCGCGTGTATTGCGGGGCTTCCAGCAAATTTTCTTCAAACGACTCTGACGACGTTACGCCGTCCTTTTTAAAAGTTCCGGGCCGCAAGCGGGTTACAGCGTCTATCATTGCGCAAGTGGCCAGTTCCCCGCCGGTAAGGATAAAATCCCCCAGCGATACTTCCAAATCCACCTCGGGGTAAATGCGGGCGTCTATCCCTTCGTAATGCCCGCACACAAAAATCAGGTGGCGCTTCTTGGCTAATTTCTTGGCCAGCTGCTGGCTGAATGTCTGCCCCCGCGGGCTGGTTAATATAACGACAGAGGTCTTCTTTCTTACCTTTTTTATCGCCTGGTGGAGCGGTTCCGCCATCATCAGCATCCCCGGCCCTCCTCCGTAAGGCCTGTCGTCTATGGTTTTATGTTTGTCTGTGGTAAAGTCCCGGGGGTTTACAAACCCAAGCTTTAAGATTCCCGCCTTTCTGGCCCGCCCCACGATGCTTGCGCCCAGGGCTTGGTCTATCATTTCCGGAAACGCGGTAATCACGTCCACTTTCAACATTAGTCTTCCAGTTTCAAGGTGACTTTTTTATTTTGTTTCGCGGCGGCAGCGCTAAGCACCGTGCGTACGGCTTTGATAATGCAGCCGTCTTTGCCGATTACTTTGCCTTTGTCTGCCGCGTCCACCTTGGTGGTCAGGTAGATTTTGTTATCTTCCTCGGTTTCTTCCACCACTACGTTTTCAGGAGTGGAAGAAAGGGATTTAAGAAGAAGAGTCGCCAATTCTTTCATACGGTTTCCCCGTTATTTGGCGGCCGCGTTGCTTTTTTTAATCAAGTTGGCTACGGTTTTAGACGGAATAGCGCCTACTTTCATCCAATATTCCACACGGGGCATATTGAGTTTTACTTGGGCGTTAGCGTCCGGGTTGCACGGGTGATATTGACCCAACACCTCTTTGGCTTCGCTGCCTACGGCTGATTTCTTTTCGATAGCAACAACTCTGTACTGAGGCTGGGATTTTTTACCCACCCGCTGTAATCTGATTACTACTGCCATTATGACTTCTCCTTTGTTTTTACCCCTTTTGGGGTGATGTTAAATGTCCGCTGCCGCCTGTCTGATTTGCTTGAGGGCCAATACAGGGTCCGCGGCTTTAAAAATAGCGTTGCCGGCTACCAAGGCGTCCGCCCCGGCTTTCACGGCTAAGGGTGCGGTTTCTTTGTTTATTCCGCCGTCTACTTCCAGCCAGATTTTCCGGCCGCTTTGGCGGATTATTTCCCGCACGCCTTGTATTTGTTTGGGGCTCTGGGGCAGAAACGCCTGCCCGCCAAAACCCGGGTATACCGTCATTACAAGAACTAAATCCAACAAATCCATATACGGGGCCAATGTTTGCGGGTCTGTATCCGGTTTAATGGATATGCCTGCCCCGATACCCAGCTTTTTTATTTGCATCAGCGCGGAACGTATATCGTCTTCCGCTTCTATGTGCACCGTTAACAAAGAGGTTCCCGCTTTGGCAAACGCCTCTATAAAACGGGCCGGGTACTGCACCATTAAATGCACGTCCAGCGGCAAAACGGTTCTGCCGTTTAAACTGCTCACTAAAGCCGGGCCAAAACTTAAATTGGGTACAAAGTGCCCGTCCATAATGTCTACATGCAGCCAATTTGCCCCGGCTTCTTCCACTTTGCGCACGTCTTGCTCCAAACGGAACAAATCCGCCGAAAGGATAGAAGGCGCAATAGATATTTTACCATTTGCGCAAGGCATTTTGGAAGAGGGCATTTATTGTATTTCTCTTTCTCTTACTAAAATTCCGTCTACGTTAATGCGCACCGTCGCTTTGCCGGAATAAGGCAATTCCAAGTCTATTTTGCTGCCGGGCTGCTGCATCTCGTTCATCATTTCACGTTCGCCCAAGTCGTCAATCAGCAATACGCGCACATGGCTGGCGTTTTTGCCTTGGGGCATTTCATAATGCAAGTGGTAGACTTTTTCATCGTCCTGCACTTGGCGGCGGCTGACGGTGATTTCCAGCGAAGACCCGGGCGAAATTTGGCTGTCCCCTTCTGGCATTTGGCTGGCAATGGTGCCGTTGGGGAAGAGGGAATCTTCGTCCTCTTTAATAATTAAATCAATATTCTGCGCGCTGGCCCACAGGGTGGCTTCGGCCAGTTTTTTGTTCTTAAAGTTGGGTACTAAAATGACGCTGGCGGGCGGTTCCCCGTTGGAGATGACCAAATCTATCTGCTGGCCTTTTTCCACCATGCTGTCCGCCTTTAAAGATTGGGAAATAATAAGCCCCTTGTCATGCGTGAGGGAATAGGCGTTTTCCACCTTGTTTACCACCAAACCCGCTTGGCGCACAGCCAGCTGGGCGGCGCGCAAATTGCTTCCCACCACGTTGGGAACGAAGGCCATTTCGTCCCCTTGGCTTACCCATACGCGTATCACGCGGCCTTCGCGCACGGTGGTGCCGGCTTCAGGCAATTGGCGAAGCACGGAGCCGGAAGGCACGTCCTGCGCAAATTCCACCCCGGCTTGTTTCAGGGCCAAATTGCTGGCTGCCAGCGCGTTTAAAGCGGCGGAAACGGGTTTTTTGGTAATGTCCGGCACGGATACTTCTTTGCGCGTATGCACCAAAGCGCCGAACACCCAGTCTATTGATATAAAAATAAGTACCAGGAAAAATAATACAATAACGCCGGTTACAATCCAAAATTTGCGGTTTAAGCGGCGGGGAGATTTAAAAAAGTCTTCAAAAGATTGTTCTTTAGAGGTTGCCATTTAATTAAACACCTTGTCTGCCGCCTTTAACGCATGCCCCATGGCGTAATCATACGCGGGCATGGCTTTCTTGCCGGCGGGCAGTACTGTGGTCAGCCATACACTGCCTTCTTTACATTGTACTAAAATACCCTTTTGCTTTTCAACGCAAAGCACGGTGCCGGGGGCGGCTTTTTCTGCGGTGTTTGGCAGCGCCGTTTGTATGATTTGCAAAGGTTCCTGTTTGCCTTTTAGCGTGATGAGCGCTTTTGGCTTTGGCCCGCAGGCCAGCCCGCGCACTTTATTGTGAAAATCTACCGCGTTTAACTGCGCAAAGGAAAGAAGCGCTTCTTCTTTACTAATCATGGGGGCGGTGGTGGGGGTGCCCGTTTGGGGGGTGCGGATTAATTTCCCTTCCTGCACCCCTTGCAAGGTTTCTTTTAAGGCCTCCACTCCCAGCGGGATAAGCTTTTCAAATAAGGTTTGGGCGTTATCCTGCGGGTCAATGGGGCAGGCTTTTTGCAGGTAAAGCGGGCCGTCGTCCATTCCTTCTTGTATCCAAAAAGTGCTTACGCCCGTTTGGGTATAACCTTGGATTAACGCCTGCTGTACGGGGGCCGCCCCGCGCAAGTGCGGCAAAAGTGAAAAGTGCACGTTAATTAAGCCGTACTTGGGCAAGGCTAAAAAATTGGGGCGGAAAATTTTTCCGTATGCTACCACTACGCCTAAATCAAAGGGAATTTTGGCTAAATCTTCATAATGGGTTTTTAAAATTTCGGGGGACAGCACGGGCAGGCCCAGCTCTAAGGCGCGCTTTTTAACCGGGCAGGGGGTAATGACCATGCCGCGCCCGCGGGGTTTATCCGCCTGGGTGACTGCCAGCTGTACGTCCGTCATCTGGTGCAATAATTCCAAATACGGCACGGCAATATCCGGCGTGCCGAAGAAAACGGTTTTTAGTTTTTCCATAACATATTTATTTTATCAAATTGGAAAGAACGACATGTAATGCGCCCTGAACCCGGAAAAGGATTATTTTTGATAAGGTTCGGTCCACAAATTTAATTTGCGGGCCAGTTTCAGATAAATCAGCCGTAAACGGCGTTTAGCCCCCAAAGGCCGGCGCGAAGTTTGGTATTTGGCAAAAAAATGCACCAAAAACGGGATAGACGCAAAGAAAGTTAGCATATCGGCTGCCGGCTGGGTGGCTTCCACCCCGCGCAAGCCAAAGTAACGGGGGAGGACAAAAATCAGCGGCAGGAACATAATTCCTTGGCGGCAGCTGGCTAAAAACGCCGCGCTTTTTGCCTGCCCCAGCATTTGCAGCAGCTGGTTTACATAGGTGGAGTAGGCCAAAAAGGGCAAAGCGGCGCAGAAGAAATACAAGGTTTGCACACCAATTAAAACCACGTCTTCGTTCCCGGTGCGAAACGCCGCTATGACCGGGCGCGCCCATACGGTTAAGGCAATGGCGGCAACCGTGCATATAATGGTTCCGGCGCGTGTGGTTACCCAAAAAGCTTGGCGTACGCGGTCATAGAGTTTGGCCCCGTGGTTGTAACCTGCCACCGGCTGCATGGCTTGCCCAATGCCCAATACAATGCCGCGCATGGCCAAATAAATTTTGGTGGCAATGCTTACGGCCGCCACCGCCGCGTCCCCAAACGGGGCGGCTTTAATGTTTAACAGCGCCATAGCCAGCGAGGCGAACCCTTGCCTTAACGTGGTGGGGGACCCCAGGCGGATTAAATTCCAATAATCCTTCCAATTGCGGCTGACCAGCTTGTAAGACAGCGTGGTTACGCTCTTTTTGCGAAGGAAGAAAGAAAGCAAAATGCACAAGCTGATGCTTTGGCAGATAAGTACCGCAATGGCGGCCCCGGCAATACCCATATCCAATGTATAAATAAAAACGGGGGCTATGGCGATATTTAATAAAGCGCCTGTGCTTAGCCCTATCATGGAAAACACGGCTTTTCCTTCCGCGCGCAAAGTGGTGTTAAGCACAAATGCCGAGCACATAACGGGTGCGGCAATTAAAATATAGTGCCCGTAGGCGCAAGCGTAGGGAAGAATGGTTTCCGTGCTTCCCAACCAGCGCATTAAATAATTTACGTTTATTTCCCCAAAAAACAAAATGCACAGCCCGATAAACGCCCCAAAAAAGAAGGCCGAAGATACGTATTTGGACGCTGTTTTGGGGTCTCTTCTGCCCAGGCAGCGGCTGACCAGGCTGGAAGCCCCCATGCCCACCCCCATGCCCAGCGCCTGAATTAAAGACATTAAAGAAAACACCACCCCTACTGCGCCGGCCGCGCTTTCCCCCAAGTGGGCTACGTAAAAAGTGTCTGTAATATTATAAACGGCGGAAACCAGCATGCTGATAACGGTGGGCACCGAAAGCCGCGCCACCAGTTTGCCTATGGGGGTTTGTGTCATGATTAAAAATTGTTTTTCTTCCCGGGATAATACGGGATGTGCAAGGGTTTGGCTCATAAGTATATCATAGCAAAAGCGTTGGCGGGTTAGGGTGCGCAGAATAGATGAAAAAGATGCTTTCCCGGCGTTGATGGGTGCGGCTTGGGAAGGCAAAAAATAACCCGTTTCTTTTTAGAAACGGGTATATGACGAAAAACGGAGAGGGAGGGATTTGAACCCTCGAAACCTTGCGGTTTACAGGTTTTCGAGACCTGCTGTTTCAACCACTCACACACCTCTCCCCAAGCGGTTATTTATTGTATTATAGCAAAATTGACACATGCCCCAAAACAAAGCCCCCTGCCGGCAGGGGGCTGGATAAAAGGGGGAAAGCGTTCTTAATTTTTTTCCCATTTGGCGGAAATTTCATCCTGTCTTTTCAAAAACTTTACCGCTTCGTTTTCAAACCACTTCATGTCTTTGTGCCCGCCGGTCTGCCCTAAATAACTGCGTGCGCTGGCCGGAGCAAAATTGGTTAAACGTTGGCTCATGCGCCAGGGGACGGTGCGGTCCTCCAAATTAAACCCAATGAGCATAGGCGGGCGGATTTGGCCTATTTTGCGGGTATTGTCAAAACGTTTATTGATTAACGCGGGCGATAAAACCGCCGAGGTAAACTTCAGCATAAATAATTCCGGCCTGTAATTGCGCGACAAAATATAATAAGCCATTTCCGGCGTATTGGTAAACGGGCTTTGCAGCACAATGGCGCGAAAGTTCATGTCCGGGTGATTATCGGCCACTTGCAGGGCTACCGCGCAGCCCAAAGAATAACCCCACAAAATAATTTCCCGGGCGGAAACGTCTTTATTAATCAGCAGGTAGCGAAGCGCGCTTTCCCCGTCCTCATACATTTTGGCTTCAGAAGGGGAACCCGGCGTTTTGCCGTAGCCGCGGTAATCAAACAGCAAAATACCGTAACCGTATTTGGAATATATTTTTGCAAAATCCTGAAAGTGCGTGACATTGTATCTGTTCCCGTGGAAGAAAAGAATAACGGGCTTGCCCGCCTTGGGCGGCAGATATAAGCCGTTTAGCGCGTGTCCAAACTGAACCGGCATATTCACTTCCCTTAAGGCCGGGTCTACGGGTTGCAAATCCCGGGAAGGGGCAAAAATAAACTGGTTGCTTAAGCTGTTGATAAAAACAGCCCAGCCCAGTAAAATAATACCCAGTATAATTAAAGGAAGATGTTTCTTCATAACCCTTTTATTATACCGTAAAAAAGAGCCAAAAAGTCAAATTTATTTTTTAGAGGCGGGAAGTCTTTGCGATCGCTGTTTGTTTATTGGGGAAGCAAAACTTCCGGGAGACAAAAAGTTAACGGCGGCTTTTTCCAGCCAGGCAAATTGCTCGTGCTCTCCGCGGGGTGAAAAATAGCGGCGGGTACCGCGGGGGGCTTTGTCCGCCAGGGCGCAGCTCATCTGCCAGGGGATTACAATGTCTTGGCGGGAATAGGCAATAAGCAAAGGCGCTTTAATGCGGCGTATTTTGCCTAAATTATCAAATTTTTTATTAAAAAATATGGGTGAAAAGATAGCGGATACCCACTTTTGAAGCCAGTTTCCGTGGCGGTAACGCCTCAGCAAGATATAGGAAGCCATATGCGGCGTATTGGTGAACGGGCTTTGCAATATCACGGCTTTTAAGGGGAGAATATTAAAATCCACCGCCGTCTGCACGGCCGGGCCGTTGCCTAAGGAATAGCCCCACACCACAATTTTTTGCGCGGGGATCATACGCTCCTTTAATAAATACCCCAAAGCGGCCGCCCCGTCCTGATACATATGGGTTTCCGTTAAACGGCCTTTGCTTTTGCCGTAGCCGCGGTAATCAAACAATAAAATGCCGTAGCCGTATTTGGCGTACGTTTTGGCAAAATCTTCAAAATACGTTACGTTTCCTGCCTTACCGTGAAAGAAAAGCAACGTTTCTTTATTTTCTTTGGCGGGCAGATAAAGGGCGTGCAAAAGGGTGCCGTCCTGCGTGCGGAAAGAAACCTGTTCCCAGGGCAGGCGCAGGGGCCATTCTTTACGTACGGGGCGGTAAATAAAACGGTTTGCCGTCCAATTTATTATAACGGCGGCTAATAATAGGATAAAAACGGTAAGAATAAACATCATTTGAAACACCTTTAATATACATATTATACCAGTTTTAAACGTCTGGCGGGGAAGGGCTAATTTAGTATAATCAAAATATGAATACAAAACGCGTGTTGGACGGACTTTTACAAAATAAATTTTTAACTTTGCCTGCTTACGAGCGCCTGCTGGGCGGACTTTACCCATTAAACGAGCGGGCTTGGTTTTCTGCCCGCTTATTGCTGGCGGGTGCAGGCTTTGTGCTGGCGGGCGTGATTTGCTTTTTTGCCGCCAACTGGCAGCATTTGGGCCAAGTGCTTAAACTGGCCTTGCCTTTGGCGGGCCTTTTAGCGTGCGGCTTAGGCGCATGGTATAAAGGCGTGCAAAACGCCGCCGGCCAGGCGTTTGGTTTTGGCGCGGGGGTTTTTATAGGGGTGTTTTTAGCCGTGTTTGGGCAGGTGTACCAAACGGGGGCGTTTGTTTACCAGCTGTTTGGGCCGTGGTGTTTGTTATTGGTGCCATTGGCGGTTTTGCTTCGTAATAAATGGTTTTGGCTGATGACGGTTTATGTAGGGGCCGTGTATTGGATAAGTAAAAATTTTTCTTGGTTTGCCCCCAGCTGGCCGCTGTGGTATGGGGTTAACGGGTTGTTTATAGCGGCGTGGGTGCTGGCGGAAGTATTTGTGCGCCAGAACGGGCGTGTTTTCTGCCGGTTTTTATGGGTTCCGTTTAGTATGTTTAATTTGTATTTTGCTTTGATTGAAAGAGTGTATTCTGTTAAAGAGTGGACTTTTTTTATTTTTGCCCTGGTATTTGCTGCGGCGGCTTTGCTGTATGCCTGGTACAAAAAAGACATTGTGCTTTGGGCTTGGAACGCTTTTATGTTGGCGGGCCTTGGCAGTCTATGGGTGATTACATTGGACGGGGTATTCTTGTGTTTTTGGATTAGCACTGCTTTTTTTGCTTTAGCCAGCGGGGCAGTGGCGTGGGCTTGGCCGCGTATGCGGGAGGATAAAAACAATGAATAGTGCACGGATATTACAACAAGTGCAGGCTTCTCTGCGCCCGCAGGCCAAGGCTTTTTTGCAGGAAAAGCAACAAACGCCGGAACTTTCTTTTTTGCTTAGAGCCCTTTTGTTTGTAGGTGCTTTGTGCGGGGCCGTTTTACTGATAAGCGCAAGCAGCTTGCACCTCTTTTTTACACATTCTTGGCCGCGCGGCGTGATATTTTTAGTTGCGGGGTGGATTTTGCTTCACCGCTGGCGCGATGACGGCAGCGGCAGAGGCTTATTTTTGCGCCAGCTGGGCGGTTTGCTTGCGTTAGGCGGGCAAATCCTGATAGGGCTGGAGCTGGAGAGTTGGTTAAGATATAAATATCTGTGGTTGGGGATAACGGTGCTGGCCGGCGTGTCTTATCCGCTGTTTCGTTCTTTTTTCAACCGGTTTTTTTGGTGTGCCTTGGCTGTCAGCCTGTGCTGTTATAAATTAATTGACGGTGGAGACCTAGGGATAACCGCCTGCGGACTGATTGGCCTGGGGTTGTTTGCGGCGGCTGCGGGAATATTTATTAAACGTTTGTTTTCCTTTTATCTGCTGGCGTATGCCCTGTTGTGGGGTTGTGCTTGGGTGGGCGGAATGGACGCTTTTGCCCATTGGCAGGAGGGCCTGTTAAATGGGGTAAACATAGTGCTTGTGGTATTGGCGGGGGGATACTTATATAAAGCTTTGTGCGGTAAAAAACAGCGTTGGTTGGGGGTAGCGGCGGGGGCGGTTTGCGCGCTGGTACTTAATTGGCCCAGTGTGCTGGCTTTGGCCGGGATGTATTTGGGGCACCGCTTGCGGGAAAATGTATTGGAGTGGGTTTGCATAGCGGGGCTTGCAGGGGGGCTTGTGGTGTTTTATTTTTCTTTGGACATTTCTTTAACCTACAAATCCCTATTTTTAATCGGCCCCGGTTTGCTGATGTTATGGGCCAGGAGCGCGTATGCGAAATAAAGGAGTGCTTATTTATTGTGTTTTGCTGTGTGTGGCCTTTGGTGGGTTGATTGTAAAAACCCAGCGGGACATCTGCCGAGCCCCCAGCGTGTATTTTAAAATAGTGCCGGTGGATCCGCGCGCTTTGCTCAGCGGGGATTATATGGAACTGTCTTTTAATTTTGAGAACGCCGCCCGTGCGGATTTTAAGCCGGGGCATGGCAGCAAAGACTTAATTTTGTTTATAGATGAGCGCGGCGTGGCGGGCGTAAATGAAATTCCTGCCGCCAAAACGCTTACTTTGCATTTTAACGGAATGCGTTTTAACGTGCCCCACCAGTTTTATTTTGAAGAGGGAACCGGGAAAACGTATGAGAACGCCTCTTACGCCAAAATGAAAGTGCTTCCCGGCGGGCGGCTGGCTGTTGCCGCATTGACGGACGAACAATTTAACGAATTATAAGGAGTTTTTATCATGAGCGAAAGTTGCAACCATGACTGCGCTTCCTGCAGCCAAAACTGCGCGGACCGAAAGCCCGAAAGTTTCCGCGTGGCGCCGCACCCCATGAGCCGCATTAAACGCGTGATTGGCGTGATGAGCGGCAAAGGGGGCGTGGGCAAAAGTTTTGTTACCGCACTGCTTGCCAGTGAAATGAAACGCCGCGGGCACAGCGTGGGCGTGCTGGACGCGGACATTACCGGCCCGTCTATCCCCAAACTTTTTGGGGTAAAAGGCCCGGCAGAGGGGGACCAAAACGGCATTTATCCCGTTACGTCAGACAGCGGGATAGACATTATGTCTTTAAACCTGCTTTTGGACAAAGAAACGGACCCTGTTATCTGGCGCGGCGCGTTGATTACCGGCACGGTGACCCAGTTTTGGAAAGACGTTATTTGGGCGGACGAAGAGTATCTGTTTATAGATATGCCTCCGGGCACGGGGGACGTTACTTTAACGGTGTTTCAAAGCCTGCCGCTTAGCGGCATTGTGGTAGTGGCCACCCCGCAGGATTTGGTGAAAATGATTGTTTCCAAAGCCGTCAAAATGGCGCAGATGATGAACGTGCCCGTTTTGGGGTTTGTGGAAAATATGAGCTATTTAAAATGCCCGGACTGCGGCAAACAAATTGATTTGTTCGGCCCGTCCCGCGCGCAGGAAGTGCCCCAAGCGTTTGGGATAGATACTGCCGTCCGCCTGCCGCTGGACCCGGTGCGTGCCGCCGCGTGCGACGAAGGCCGCGTGGAGTGTATACGGGAAGACGCCCTGGAACCGCTTATTAAAAAGCTGGAAGCCTTGCCCCAAAAAGCCGGTTAATGTTTTTTATGGGTTTTTCCCGCTCAATTAATGATAGAATAAGCGTAGAGGGTAAATATGACTTTGCAATTAAGTAAACTAGCTTCACTGATAGGGGATTCCCCTACTTTAAAAATAAACGCGCAGGCCCGCGCGTTAAAAGCCGCGGGGGAACCGCTGATTCATTTAGGCGGGGGGGAACCTACTTATCCCGCCCCGGAAGCGGCGGTAAAAGCCATAGAAGCCAAGGCCGCTTCCCGCAAGATAAAATATTCCCCGTCTACAGGTACGCCGGAACTTAAAAAAGCGGTGCTTTCTTACACGTTTGCGCATTACGGCCGCCAGTATGAAATGGCGGACGTGATTATTTGCGGCGGGGCCAAACAGGCTTTGTTTAACTTTCTGCTGGCGGCGGTGGACCCCGGGGACGAAGTGATTTTCCCGGCCCCGTACTGGGTAAGCTACCCGGAAATGGTGCGCTTGGCGGGGGGAAAGCCAGTTGTCGTTACTCCTCAGCAAGGGCTTAGCGTAACCGCACAGGAAATGAAAGCGGCCGTTACCCCTAAAACCAAAGCCATTATCATCAACAGCCCGTGCAACCCTTCCGGCCAAATTTTTCCGGAAGATTTTGTGCGGGAAATGGTGCAATTTGCCGAGCGGGAAAATATTTTCCTGGTGATGGACGATATTTACCACCAGCTGGTGTTTGACGGCGCCCAAGTGCCTAACCCCTGCGCGTACGCGCAAAAAGGGGAAAACCTGGTGATTATTAACGGGGTTTCCAAGCTTTACGGCTTAACGGGGCTGAGAATAGGCTGGGCGGTGTGCGCCAATAAAGAATTAATTAAAGCCATGGGCAAAATGCAGGCGCAAAGCACGTCCTGCAACAGTGATTTGTCCGAAGCGGCCGCGGCGGCAGCCTTAACCGCCAGCCAAGACTGCGTGCGCGATATGTGCGCCGTGCTGGAAGAAAACCGCAACGCCCTGTTGGCGGAGCTGGCGGCTATCCCGCACGTAAAAGTGGTTAAACCGCAAGGCACTTTTTATTCTTTTGCAGATTTTAGTTATTATAATGCGGACTCTCAGGCCTTGGCCCAGTATCTGCTGGAAAAAGCGCTTGTGGCCGTAGTGCCCGGAAAACCTTTTGGATTAGAAGGGCATCTGCGCATCAGTTTCTGCGCGGACCGCGCCAGCGTGGTGCAAGGAATCCGCCGCATACGCTGGGCGTTGGACAAGACCGCTCCGAACGAAATTAAAATCGGGGATAAATTAGTAAAGAGGGATTAACATGAACAGAAAAAACGCCACGCCGGATTTTTTTAAACCGGATTACGGTTTGGAAAATGCCGGCATTAAAACCAACAAAACCGTGTATTGGAACTATTCCACACCGGCTTTGTACCAAGAAGCTGTGGAACGGCAGGAAGCCAACATTGTTGCCGGCGGGCCGTTGTGCGTAAGCACCGGCAAACATACCGGCCGCAGCCCCAATGACCGCTTTTTCGTGGAAACGAAAGATATTGAGGGGAAACTTTTTTACAATAAAAGCAACAAAGGCATTAAGCCGGAATTTTATGAGAAAATTTTCGCCAAAGTACAAGCTTATGTAGCCGATAAAGAGCTGTTTGCGCGCGACGCGTACGTTGGCTCCAGCGAAGCTTCCCGCTTAAAAGTGCGCGCCATTACGGAATGCGCCTGGACGAACTTATTTATCAAAAATATGTTTATTGAACCGGCCAAAGAAGAATTGAAATCTTTTGTGCCGGAATTTACGCTCATCTGCCTGCCCAAAATGAAGGTGGACCCCGCTACCGACGGCACCGCCTCTGAAACCGCCATTTTGATTAACTTTGAAAAGAAAATGGTGTTGGTAATCGGCAGTGAATACGGCGGTGAAAACAAAAAAGCCTTGTTTACGGTAATGAACTACCTGCTGCCGCAGAAAGGCATTATGACCATGCACTGCTCCGCCAATGTGGGCTCTAAGAATGACAGCGCCATTTTCTTTGGTCTGTCCGGCACGGGCAAAACCACTTTGTCTGCGGACGTATCCCGCGGCTTAATCGGCGACGACGAACACGGCTGGGACGCGGAAGGCGTTTTTAACTTTGAAGGCGGCTGCTACGCCAAGGTAATTAAACTGAGCCAAGAAGCGGAACCGCAAATCTACTCCACCACCCACCGTTTTGGCACCGTGTTGGAAAACGTAGTGTTTGACCCGCAAACCGGCAAGCTGGATTTGGATGACGATTCCCTTACCGAAAACACCCGCGCCTGCTACCCGCTTAACTTCATCAGCAACGCGGTGGAAAGCGAACGGGCCGACCATCCCAAAAACATCATTTTCTTAACGTGTGACGCGTTTGGCGTAATGCCGCCTATTTCCAAACTCAGCCCGGACCAGGCCCTTTACCACTTTATCAGCGGTTATACCGCCAAAGTGGCCGGTACGGAAAAAGGCGTAAAAGAACCCACCAGCACGTTCTCCACCTGCTTTGGCGGTCCGTTTATGCCGTTGCATCCGTCCGTGTATGCGGAACTGTTGAAAAAGAAAATTAAAGAGCATAATGTGGACTGCTGGCTGGTAAACACCGGCTGGACGGGCGGCCCTTACGGCGTAGGCAAGCGCATCAGCATTAAATATACGCGCGCTTTGCTCAACGCCGCTTTGGACGGCAAACTGGCCAAAGTGCATTTTATTACGGACCCGGTTTTCGGTTTCCAAATCCCGACGGAGTGCGAAGGCGTTCCTTCCGAGATTTTGAACCCGGCCAACCTGTGGGCCGATAAAGCCGCCTATATGGAAAAATACCAGGCGTTGGCCAAGTCTTTCATTGAAAACTTTAAAAAATACGAGGACGGCTGCTCCGCCGAAGTGCTGGCCGCCGCTCCCAAAGTGTTGGCGGAAGCCCACAAATAAAATAAAGTTTTTAATAGCCGGGCCCCTTTGCGGGAAATATCCCTTACAAAGGGGCTCTAAATATACTAGAATTTATAAAACAGATTAAAGCAGTACGGTACCCCGTACCAAGAAACAGGAGAGTAACACTATGGCAAAAGCAAATGCAAAATTTATGGCACCTTTAACCCCCAGCGCTGAATTGGCCGTTATCGTAGGCTCCGCCGCTCTGCCCCGCACCGAAGTTGTAAAAAAGATGTGGGACTATATTAAAAAGAACGGCTTGCAGGACGCCAAAAATAAACGCATGATCAACGCTGATGACAAATTGGCCGCCATCTTTGAAGGCAAAAAACAAATCAGCATGTTTGATATGAGCAAATACATTTCCAAACACTTGTCCAAATAAGTAGTTGGAAGTAAATTTGAAACGAAAACCCGCTCTTGGAAGCGGGTTTTTTGCGCTTTTTAAAACATATGTTTTGGTAATACGGCCCGTATAACGGGGCGTAGGCCTTTTTGCCGGTTTTAAATAGGCCTTATGGCCCTGGCGAAGCCCGGTCAAAAACCGCTATATTAAATATAATGTAGGAACTATTGTTTGGAGGAAACGGGATGAAAAAAGCGCTTATTTTTTGTTTACCTTTTGTATTTTCCGGTTTGGCTTTTGCGCAGAGCGGCGTTCAAACGAAGTCTGTTAACGGTGCCGTTTCGCGTGCGGTAAAACGAGCTTTTCAAGCCGTGTGCAAAACGGAAAAATGCTTTAAAGAAGCGGTAGAGAAAGACAATTACCGCTTGGTGGAAAATACGTTAAAACGCTATGCCGGTACGGAGCTGGGTGCTGATTTTATTCATATGCGTTTTGACGTAAACGGTGCGCAGGTTTTGTTGCCGGAATATTTGGTGGCCAATGGTAAAATTTCCCAGGCCCGTGAGTTGTTTGATTATTATTACCTGCATTGCAGCCGTTTTGATTACCATTCCCAAGAAGATGACGGCGTGGATAATTTGCTTGAAAAATTGGTTTTTGCCAAAGGCAACCCCGCCCGTATGGGTTTTGCTAAGGATTTATTAAACAAATATACCACGGTAGCCGTTTCCAACCGTACGCTGCAGTATGCGGTAACCCAGGCCAAAGATGCCGAAGGCTATGCTTATGTGGAACTGTTGCTTACCAAATCCGTCGGCGGCATTAATACTTCTCAGCGTGACCGCCTTAGCTACCGCACCCCCTATGCCTTGGGCACGCATTGGAATATGCGTGATGTGATGTCCAATGAATTTAAGTTTGAAAAAAACCCCGAAAAAATAAAATGGCTTAAAAAAACACAGCAATTATTAGTTAAACACAATGCCTATTAAGCTTGGGCTTTAATTTAACCCCCCGGATATCCGGGGGATTTTTATTTGTTTAAATGTTTCTTGCGGCAAATTGTTACAATATACAATATGAAACATACTCTTCCCAATGAAGGCATGCGCCGTTTGTTAAACGGTTACCGGGATTTTTTTAACGGCAACCCGGCCCGCAAAGGCTTTTGCGCCATTCACGCCGAGCAGGTTGCCACCAAACAAAACCCGCATTCCATGATTATCAGTTGTTTTGACAGCCGCGTCTGCCCCGAGGCTATTTTTAATACGCACGACGGGCATGTTTGCATTCACCGCAATATGCTAAACCAAGTGTGCGAGCGGGACGAATCCATGATTGCTTCCCTGCGTTTTGCGCTGGACGCGCTGAAAGTGCAGAATATTGTTATTTTAGGCCATAGCGATTGCAACGCCGTGCAAAAACTGCGCCACTTGGAGGAGCTTACCCCCCAAATCCGCTCCTGGCTGGAGCGCAGCCATACCTCCTACCGCGGCAGCACGGTGGATGAGGCCGTAAAAAACAACGTGCTGGACCAGCTGTCCCATTTACGCCAAATTCCGTTTGTGGCGCAGGCCGTTGAGGAGGGAAAAGTAAATTTGGAGGGGTTGTTCTTTCGTATTCACGACGGCGGGCTGGAACGATTTGACCCGGCGCAAAACGCATGGTATACGGTAGAAACGGAGAAAGAAAATGCCTGAAGATTTTTCCGCCTTTTATGAAGCCGTCACGCGTATTGCTGGCGGGGAAGAAAACATTGCTTCCTTAGGGGCGTGCATGACGCGCCTGCGCTTTACGCTTAAAAAACAAGACGGGTTGGATTTGCAAGCTTTTAAACACGTGCCGGGCGTGCTGGGGTATGTGCAGGCGCAGGGGCAGCATCAGTTGGTGGTGGGGGCTTCTAAGGCGGGGAAAATACTGCAATATTTTCAAAGCCGCCATGCCTTTGCCCCGCTTGGGGAAGAAAATAAACAAGCGCTGTCTGCTGGGGAAGTTAAATCCGCCGTTCGTCAAAAATACGCCAGCCGCCTCAGCCGCGTATGCGCGCGGATTGGCAATATATTTGTGCCGTTGATACCGGCCTACATCGGCTGCGGGCTTTTGCTGGGGATTGGCAATATTTTGGCTGAAACCGTATTAAAAGAAAGCCCCAATGCCGTGGGTTTGATGCAAGTGCTGGGCAACGGGATTTTTTTCTATTTAAACGCCATTGTGGGCTATAACGCCGCGCGCGAGTTTGGGGGAACGCCTTCTTTGGGGGCGGCGCTGGCGGGGGTATTAAATATCCCTTCTTTGGCGGGCATTACGCTTTTTGGCATGCAGCTAATACCCGGCAAAGGCGGCGTGATTGCCGTGCTGGCGGTTTGCTGGGCGGCTTCATACGTGGAAAAATTTTTCCGCTCCCGCATAAAAGGCAGTATGGAACTGTTTATCACCCCTACGCTTACCATTTTATTGGTGGGGGTGGTGTCTTTGGCGCTTATACAGCCGGCGGCCGGGTGGTTTTCGGATAAACTGGCTTTATGGACGCAGCAAGCCTTAAAAAACGGCGGCTGGTTTACGGGGGCGCTGCTAGGCGGGGGGTTTTTGCCGCTGGTTATGTTGGGGGTACACCAAAGTTTGGTTCCCTTGCACCAGCAGCTGGTGGATACGTTGGGCAATAACCCCTTATTTCCCGTTTTGTGCATGGCGGGCGCGGGGCAGGTGGGGGCCGGGTTAGCCGTATTGTTAAAAACCCGTAATGAACGCTTAAAAACCGTGGCTAAAAACGCGCTGCCCGTAGGGCTTTTGGGAATAGGGGAGCCGCTTATCTATGGGGTTACGCTCCCTTTGTTTAAGCCTTTTGTGGCCGCGTGCATTGGCGCGGCCGCGGGCGGGGCCGTAACGGCGGCTTTGCATGTAACGGCGGCCATTCCGTTTGGCGTATCCGGGGTGGTGATGTTTTTGGCTTTATCTAACCTGCACAGCGTGATTTTTTACGGGGTGGGTTTTATTACAGCCGTTGCGTGCGGGTTTGGCGCCGCCTGGAAGTTGGGCTTTGAAGACCCGCAGGAATAAGCTTTTACCTGACTTAGCTATATTTTTTGGGGCCCCTGTTTGGGGCCTTTTTATTCTTGCGGCGTGCGTTTAGCGGAAAACACATGCCTAAAATCCGCTTTTCCCTGAATGTTTTCCTGCCGGCAAAAAGCGTTTATTTCTTCCTGCAGCCGGCGCCAGTAGGATATATCTTCCTGTTCATAAATAGAATTGTACAAGTCTAATAAATGGGCAAAATGCCGGGCGATAAACTGCATGACTCTTTTTTGATAAGCGGGGCGTATGTTTAAGGCGTCAAAGTGGTAGCGGTCCGTATACGGGCGGGTAAGACGGATGATTTCTTTCCAGTCCGTTATCTGCGGGAAGATAGGCGCAATGACCACCGCCGTGGAGAGACCGTTTTCCTTTAATGTTTTCAGTGCGTTTATTTTTTCTTCCACCGTGGCTGCGCCGGGTTCAGCCAGTTGGCGGAAGCTGTCTTGGGAAGAAGAGAAAGAAAAAGCCCCCTCAAAAGACGGCAGTTGTTTAAAGAGGTCTATATCCCGCACAATGAGCGGGGACTTGGTAAGCACTTGCACATGCGCTTGGCAGAACACCAGCTGTTCCATTAATTTGCGGGTGAGGCGGAACTGTTTTTCATACGGGTTATAGGCGTCTGTAACGGAGCTGAGCATTACATGCGTATGAAACAGCATATACGGCCTAAGCGGCACCGGGCAGCGGCGGACGTCTAAAAATTCTCCCCAGGGTTCCGGGTGGGCGGTAAATTTTTTCATGTATTCCGCATAGCAGTATATGCATTTATGCGGGCAGCCTACATAGGGGTTGATGCTGTAATCCACCCCCGGAAGCTTGGATTTAGACAAATAGGTTTTAATATTCACTTCGCCCACTATCATATTCAGCCAGTATACTATATTGCCTTGGGCTCTAAAATAACTACTTTATATAGTTTGTGTATAAAAAAACTTTTTATTATAATGAATTTTTAAGGGGATGTTTAGGAGGGCCTATGCATACGTCTTTAGTGGCATTGCTGGTGCTGGTTTTGGTGGTGTTTATTGTATGGAAAAATGTGGACAGGCGCACCCCCGCGCAAAAACAGGCGGATTTTGACCGCCTGCAAACATTGGCGCAGGAAGGGCAGGAAGACGCCCAGTATAAACTGCTTATGCTTTATTACGATGAAAAAGACCCGCAGTTTCATCCGTTGGCTTTTAAATGGGCGCTGGCTGTAGCCCAAAAAGGGGAGGACCCGGGCGTTATGCTGCAAGTGGGCGAAATGTACGAAAACGGAGAAGGCACCTCTAAAAATTTGCAGGACGCGCTTACCTGGTATGAAAGGGCCTTATCGGCGGATACGGCTTTGGGGGCCAAGTCCCCCTTGTCTAAAGACGGGCATTTATACTTGGAACAGCGTATTTTTTCGTTACGGCAGGAGTTGAACCCCTCAGAGGAAAAATAAACACTGGTTTTTCGTTTTTATTTTATAGTAAAGACAGCCGAAGGCTGTCTTTTTTTCGCTATATTTTGCGCTATACAATTTGGTTTTGGGGGGTTTTATCCTCCCATTTTAAAATATTTTCAAAAACAATTTGCGCCCGCTGAACCAACGCTTCCTGCGTGTAAAAACCGATATGCGGGGTAAGCAGCGTATTGGGGGCGCCCAGCAACGGGTGTGCGGGGGGGAGGGGAGGCTCTTGGTCAAACACGTCTATGCCGGCCCCGGCCAGCCGTTTGTTTTGCAGGGCCAGCCGCAGGGCGTTTTGGTCCACCAGCGGGCCGCGGGCGGTGTTAATGAGCAGGGCGGAAGGCTTCATAAGGGCCAGTTCCTTTTTCCCAATTAAATTTTTTGTTTCAGGGGTCAGCGGCAGGTGGAGGGATAGTATATCCGCCTCTTGCAGCAGTTGGTTAAGCGGCATATATGTTACGCCTTGGCGGACAAGCTGGGGGCGCGGCGTGCGGCTGTATGCAATCACCCGGCACCCAAAGGCTTTTGCCAGCTGGGCCGTATGACCGCCGATGGCGCCCGTCCCCACAATGGCAAATGTTTTGCCGTATAGTTCCCGGCCCAATAGGCCGCTTTTGTCTTGCCCGGCCCGAACGGCCCGGTCCGCCTCTAGGCCACGGCGCAGCAGCGCCAGCGCCATGGAAATGGCCAGCTCCGCCGCCGCGTGGGTGGAATACCCCGCCGCATTGCATACGCCAATGCCGCGCGATTGGGCGTAGGACGTATCCACATGGTCCACCCCCGTAAACGCCACGCTGATTAATTTTAATTGGGGGCAGGCTTGCAAAACCTCTTTCTTTAAAGGCTGGTTGGCGATTACCAACACGTCCGCCTCCTGCGCGCGGGATATTTGCTCCCGCGCGGTTTGCGCGCGGGTGGAATAAAAAGTAATTTGATGTCCACGCTCTTTTAGCGGCAAGGTAATGCGTTCTAACTTTTCAGGCGTTACGCCCAAGGGTTCCAAGACGACGATTTTCATGCGATTATGGGTAATATTTCCTTAACGTTTTTTGGATATTGTTTTGGTTGTTTTTAATGCGTATGGCGCTAAAGAAAACCGCGCCCGACACATTGGGATATTGTTTTAATGCCGCCAGTTGTTTGTCCAGCTCCGTTAAATCCTTCCATTCCGTGCCGTGCTTATAAGCGGCAATGCCGATATAGAGCTTTACATTTGGGTTGCGTTTTACTTCTTGGCTCCACCATTTTAAAAGCACTCCGTACGGGGCCGCCCGGTGCCCAAAATGCCAGTATAATTGCGGGACGATGTAGTCTATCCAGCCTTGTTCTATCCACAGGCGGGAATCGGCATACAAGCCGTCGTCATAGGCGGAAAAGGCCCGTGTGGGGGAACCGGTGGGGTCTTTGCTTTTGTTGCGCCACACGCCAAAAGGACTTATGCCGATGGGCAGCTCCGGCTTGACGGCTTTAATGCTTTGGTGCAGGTCCCGCACAAAAGCGTTTACGTTTTCCCTCCGCCAGTCCGCCAGGGTTTTGCCTTGGCCGGTTTGTTTGTATTGGGCGGAATCTGGAAACGGCACGTTTTTGCCTTTTTGTTTAACGGGGTAGGGGTAAAAATAGTCGTCTAGGTGAATGCCGTCCAAATCATAATTTTGGGCGGCTTGGGTGATAACGGCTATGGCGTGTTTTCTGGCCGCGGCAATAGCGGGGTTATAATATTTTTTACCGCCGTAGGTAATAATCCATTCCGGGTGTTTTTTTGCGGGGTGGTTGGCGGATAAAACGGCTTTGGGGTTGTTTTGTACGCGGAAAGGATTAAACCACGCGTGTATGGCCAAGCCGCGCTTATGGGCTTCTTTCACCATAAAGGCCAGCGGGTCATATTTCGGGTTGGGGGCTTGGCCTTGTTTGCCGGTTAGGTAATAGCTCCAGGGTTCCAAATCGGAAGGCCAAAAGGTATCGGCCGTCGGGCGTACTTGCACTATAACGGTGTTAAAATTCAGCTTTTTTACAAGGTCCAGCATGTCGGTAAATTCTTTGCGCTGCTGCTGGGCGGAAAGGCCGGGCTGGGAGGGCCAGTCCGTATTTTCCACGCTGGCTATCCACACGCCGCGCATTTCTTTGGGAAGGGGCATGGCTTTATAGCGGGTTTCTTCTTCTTCCAGTACGGAAGGAGTCAAATCCGCGGTGCTTTTTGTCTGTTTGCGTAATTGCAAAGACCGGGGCTGTGTGGCCGTTATTTGTATTTGCTCCGTTAACGGGGCGCTTTGGCGGGCGGAAGGCACCGCGCAGGCGCATAATAAAAGAGTGCATATAAATAAAAGAAAATAGTTGCGCATATATCTAGTTTATCAATTTGTCCGCATGCAAATAAATATGCTTTTTTGGCGCGGGGGCCGCATAAAAAACGCCCCGCTTGGGCGGGGCGTAAAAATTATAAAACGCGTTTTAAATCACCGTTTGGCTTTAGTTCCCCCAGCAGGGTTTTTGCGGCGGCGTTTAATGTTTGCGGGGTGGGACCGTATAAAGCCAAAGCGGTTTTAGCTTGCGGATAAAACGCCAAATCATACGGGCTTAACAGGGAGATAAAAACGGCGTTGGGGTACTGTTGCAATAATTTTTGCAAAATAAATTGTTGGTTTGGGTCCGGTTCGCCGTACTTTTGGTAAGAACCCAAAATAAGCGTTTGGCTGTTTTTGGCGCAGCGCTGGGCCGTTTTTAAATCTTTTTTAGAAGGGGACATGGGCAAATACACGCTGCGTGTTTCATGCCCCGCTTGGCGGAAGGGAATTTTTAAAGACGCCAGCATATATTGCAGGCTGGGCTCTGTAAACAGCACAAAACAAACGGGCCCTTTGGGCAGGGGGGTGATTTCTCCTTTCACCAAGCTGACGCCTTGCCGGGCGGCTTCTTGTTCGGTTTCGTCAAAATCAATGCGTTCAATTTTTACCTTTTTATCCAATAGCCCGGTTTTTTTCTTTAAAGCCAATATGCGTGCGGCGCTTTTATACATTTGCCGGGCAGAAAGGCTGTTGCCATATTGCTGTTTGATGTAAGGAATGACTTCCTGCGGCAGGGTTTTGCCGATAAGCGCCATATCCGCTCCGGCGGCGTAAGCTTCAGCCGCGGCTTGAGCTATGCCGTTTTTGCGTTTGGCGCCTTCCATGTCTAAACTGTCGGTAGCAACCACCCCTTTAAAACCCATTTTGTTTCTTAATAAATCCGTTAGTATTTTGTGGGAGAATGTGGCCGGATGTTCTTTATCCAATGCCGGGTAAATAACGTGGGAAGACATAATCCCCCAAATACCGGCGTCTATGGCGGCTTGGAAAGGGGCCAGGTGTTTCTCCAATTCTTTAATGGGCAAATCCATGACGGCGGAGGAAAGGTGTGTGTCGTCTTTTGTGTCTCCATGACCGGGAAAGTGCTTGGCAAAAGCGGCCACTTTATTTTTTTGAAGCCCTTTTACCGCCTGGCGGGCCATTTTTTGTACATTTTGGCTTTGCGCCCCAAAAGAGCGTGTGCCAATTACCGGGTTTTGGGGGTTAGTGTTTACGTCTAAATCCGGCCCAAAGTTAATTTGTCCGTCTAAGGAGCGTATTTCCTGCGCGGCGGCGGCAAAAACCCGGCGCGCCGTTTTAGGTTTTTGGGCCGCCCCCAAAAGCATGTTGGAGGGGAGGCGTTTCATCCCTAAAAACAAAGGGGAAATGACGGAGCCTGATTCATAATCAAAAGCTATTAAAAGCGGTATTTGGTGGCGGGATTGTTTTTCCCAGCGGCGCAAATCCTGTATGGTTTGTACGGTTAAGGTGCGTTTTTGGGCGGGGGGTTGGGTGCCGTCTAACCCGCCTTTAATCAATACGGTGCCAATTAGGCCGTCTTTAACGGCTTTTTCATAGCGGGCCTGGTCTCCCGCATCTATACGTACGGTTAATGTTTGTCCGATAATTTCGTCTTCGGTTAATTCATTAAGGGTAAGCGGCGCCGCTTGGCAGAGGCAAGCGGTAAAAAGAAGCAAAAGGGTAATGTTTTTCATATTTCTCCTGGTGGACTACTTCCTGTCTTTTATTATGGAAAGTTTTATAAAGCCAGTCAAGGCGCGTTAAATAGCATTTAAACGCGCCTTGACTTGTTTTTTTTTTTTGATATAGTGGGAACTGAAATGCGCCAATATCCCTATACATGAGCGCTGCAAGTAAAAGTTTAAATAGGGAAATTTGGGCGTTTAAGGGGCGTTAAAATGAAAAAAATATTAACCAGTATGGCACTGATTTCGCTTTGTGGGTTAATAGCACAAGCGGAAGAGTTGAAATTTGTGACGGTACTGTCACAACCCATC
>CASFXV010000009.1 GCA_949298795.1 uncultured bacterium | reverse complement strand
TTTTCTATCACGCGGTTGAATTTGGGCAATGTAACCGCGGACAATACCCCGATTACGATTACCACAATAAGCAACTCTGTAAGCGTAAAAGCACGCTTACGCCGTATGCAATTGGTTTTCACGAGACCTCCTTGCACTACTTCGCAACATTAAAATAAACAACAAAAGGCTTTATATAGTATAACCAATAAAAACAAAAAAAACACGCTTTTTTTACACCGTTTTTTCTTGGTGGGAACCATGCAACTGATACCACTGCAGGGTAATGATGGTTTTGGCATCTGTAATTTTACCGGTTTTTATCATGCGGTACGCGGTTTCTAACGGGAAACGCTTTACATTTAAAAATTCATCTTCATCCGGGCAGTCTGTCCCGCGGGTTAACCCGGTAGCCAAATATAAATGCTGCACCTCGTTAGAAAAAGCATTACACGGGTGGAAAACCATAATTTGTTTTAAGTGTTTGGCGCTTAGCCCGGTTTCTTGTTTCAGCTCCGCCCGGGCGCAGGAAAGAAAGGTTTGGGTTTTCTCCCGTTTTCCGGCGGGGATTTCCCACGTGGGGGAGCCTACCGGATAGCGGTACTGCTGTACCAAATACACATGCCCGTCTTCAATAGGAAGTATACCGCTGGCCCCTTGATGATCTAAATACAGCCGGGTGGAAGTATTGCCATTTAGCAGGCGCACGCCGTCCAACTTGACCGTTAATACCCCTTTATATAATGTTTTGCTGGAAATTTTTGTTTCTTTTAATTTACTATAATGTTTCATATAGTTCATATTATAATATTTTGGCCCCGGCGGGGCCTTTGGCCTATATACGGCGCTTCAACCATAACGGCCTTTACAGCATACTAAGGATTACACCATGGCGGAATTTATCCAACTGCACAACCACAGCGAATATTCTTTGTTGGATGGCATGCTTCGCATATCAGAAAACCACAAGCCTTCCGGTTTTTTAAAAGGCCTTGCACAGCAGGGCATCAAAGCCATGGGGCTGACGGACCACGGCAACATGTACGGCGCGCTGGATTTTTATGAATCCGCCACCGCCGCCGGCATAAAACCCATTGTGGGGTGCGAATTTTATATTACCGAAGGGAAATATACAGAAAAAGACAAATCCCGCACCGGCCACTTAACCCTGTTGGCCCGCAACCACGAAGGCTACCTGAATTTAATGAAGCTCAACTCCCTGGCATGGGTGGACGGGTTTTATTATCACCCCCGCATAGACAAAGAAATTTTAGCCGCACACGCGGGAGGCCTTATCTGCCTTTCCGGCTGCTTAAAAGGGTTTTTATCTCAATACACGAGGGAAAAAACCTTTGAACAATGCTGCGCGTTGGCAAAAGAGTATGAAGATATCTTTGGCAAAGGAAACTATTATATAGAACTAATGGACCACGGCATTAAAGAAGAAGTGGAATCCATCCCCGTTTTGAAAGACATAGCCAAACGCACCGGCATAGAATTGGTTGCTACGAATGACTGCCACTATGAAAAGAAAGAAGACTGGGAAGCGCATGACGTACATGTTTGTATAGCCACCGGCAAAACACTGGCGGACCAGGGCCGCATGAAAATGTCTCACGAGCTGTATTTTAAATCCCCCGATGAAATGTGCGCGCTCTTTTCCCACACACCACAGGCCTGCGCCAATACGTTAGCCATTGCGGAAAAGTGTGATTTGCAGTTTCCCAAACACGGGTTTATTTTACCCAATTTTGAAATACCTCCCCAGTACCCCAACTCCGCCGAATACTTTAAAGATTTATGCCGCAAAGGCCTTACCAAAAAAATGCGCGGCAACGTGCCGGAAGAATACTGGAAACAGCTGGAGTTTGAGTTTAACGTCATTATCACCATGGGGTTTGACTGCTACTTTTTGATCGTGCAGGATTTTATCAACTGGGCGCGCGCGCATGATATACCCATCGGCCCGGGGCGCGGCTCAGGCGCCGGTTCTTTGGTGGCGTATAGTTTGGACATCACCCGCGTAGACCCCATACAAAACAAACTGCTGTTTGAACGCTTCTTAAACCCGGACCGCGTAAGCATGCCGGATTTGGATATTGACATGTCCGACGCGGGGCGCGGACGCGTAATTGACTACGTGCGCAATAAATACGGGCATGACCGGGTTTCCCAAATCATTACCTTTGGAACCATGAAAGCCAAACTGGCGTTAAAAGACGTGGCCCGCGCCATGGGCGTACCGGTGGCGGAAGCCAACCGCATTGCCAAAATGATTCCCAATGACCCAAAAATGACCTTGGAAAAAGCGTTGGAAATCAATGAATTAAAAAATGAAATTGACAAAAACCCCCAAAGCAAACGCCTCTTTGAAATGGCCCAAAAGCTGGAGGGCTTAAAACGCCATACCGGCATACACGCCGCCGGGGTACTGATCACCAAAGACGCCGTATCCGAATACGTTCCCTTGGCGCGCGGCGCGCGCGACGCGGTAACCACCCAGTTTGAAGGGGAGCCGTGCTCCAACCTGGGACTGTTAAAAATGGACTTTTTGGGCCTGCGTACCTTAACCGTTATAGACAATGCGGAAAAACTAATCCGCCAGCGCCATGACCCCCATTTTAATATTAACGATATCCCGCTGGACGACAAAAAAACCTATGACTTGCTTTCCTCCTGCAAAACGCTGGGCATATTCCAGCTGGAAAGCGGCGGCATGCGGGACTTGATTAAAAAGCTGCAGCCTTCTAAATTCAGCGACGTGTCCGCCCTGGTGGCTTTATACCGCCCGGGGCCTATGGAATCAGGCATGATGGACATGTTTGTGCGGCGCAAAAACGGACAGGAAAAAATTAAATACGAAACCCCGCTGCTGGCCTCTGTTCTGCAAGACACCTACGGCTGTATGGTATACCAGGAACAAATTATGGAAATTTCCAAAAAGCTGGGCGGTTTTACCCCCGGCGAGGCCGATACCCTGCGCAAAGCCATGGGTAAAAAGAAGCTGGAAGTGATGGAAAAATTCGGCTTGAAATTTGTGGAAGGCTGTAAACAGCACAACATTCCGGAAAAAACCGCCCAGCATATTTACGAGCAGATGAAAGCCTTTGCCGGGTACGGGTTTAACAAATCCCACTCGTACGCTTACGCGTTGGTGTCTTATCAAACCGCTTATTTAAAAGCGAATTATCCCATAGAATTTATGTGCGCCGCATTAACCAACGAAATCGGCCACAACGCCATTGGCGCGGATGACAAAGAAAATAAAATAGTTACTTATTTGGAAGAAGCCCGCAGCATGGGTTTTGAAATTTTGCCGCCGGACGTCAACGCCTCCCAGCCGGAATTTTCCGTAGAGAAAAAAGACGGGAAAGAATACATCCGCTTTGCGCTGGAAGCCATTAAAAACGCCGGGGAAGAGGGTTGTATTTCCATTGTAAAAGAGCGGGAAAAAGACGGCCCTTATAAAACCTTAACCGATTTATGCAACCGGGTGGATATTTTCCAAGCAAACAAAAAAACCATAGAAAGTTTAATCAAAGCCGGCGCGATGGACAGCCTCATGCCAGATAAAGACCCTAAAGAAGCCCGCGCCGTTTTATTGGCTTCTATGGAAGACGCCGTAGACATGGCGCATATGATGGCCAAAGAAAAACAAAACACCGCCGCCAGTTTGTTTGGAGACGATTTATCCTCCGTCATGAGCGTAAAGAAAAAAGAAGAAAAGAAAAACGTCCGCCCGCTTACCCAAAGCGAACTGTTAAATTATGAAAAAGAAGTATTGGGTTTATACTTCAGCGGCCACCCCATGGCTAAATACCAACCGCATTTACAACAATTAAAATGCACCCCTATTATTGATATTTTGGAAGGCAAAGCCAGCGGACATTTAAACGTGGTGGGTATCATCACCCTGTTTAAAAAACGTCAAAACAAACAAAAGAAAGAGTGGGCCCAGTTTGTGATAGAAGACTGCACCGGTTCTTTGCCCGTAAACGCTTTTGCCAAGGCGTATGAGAGCATGTCCCACAAGTTGGCCCCCAACGCCATTTTAAACTTTACCGGAGACATACGCGTAGACGATGAAAGCGCCCGCTGTGAGCTGAACCTCCAATCCGTCACCAGCGTGACCGATTTGCTGGCCACCGCCGCGCAGGAGTTTACCATAGAACTTCCCGCCAAATACACCAAAGACCAACTGCAAAAATTAAACTCTTACCTGGATATGACCAAAGGCGTAACGCAGGTGTTTTTAAACGTGCCCTCCAAGCAGGACCCGCATAAAATGCTGTGCGTGCGCACCCACAAACGCATATTCTTGCACCGCGCTTTACTGGAATTTATAGAAAACACCCTGGGAACCAGCTGGTCTTTTAAATAACAAGCCGGGGCCCTCCTGCCTCTTCTAAGCTGTTAGCGCAACTGTAGAATTTCTTTATCTTAAACCCCCTCTGCCGAAAACAGAGGGGGTTTAATAAAGGACACCTCTTCTTTAACACCACGGCAAAAAGGGCATGGAATAGTGCGTTCACAGCTCTGCCGTGTCTTTAGTAGAAGCAGAAACTTTACGGTAAAGCGCCAACGCATGGTTTAACGCATCACATACGGCATCTATATGAGACACTAGCGCGCTGTTTGCATTTAAAACTTTTTCTCTATGGCCCCGACACCGCGCTAAAATGTATACTAAATAGCGCGTACGCATGACGGCAAATTCACCCACCTCGCTAAAAGCGATTGTTTCATAGCGGTTTTTTATTGGCATAAAACTTTCCACCCGGTCCGGATAAATCCATACAAGCGGTTTATGCAAAAACCGCAACGCCATATACCCGCAGCCAGTCAACGCCCCGCATACAAAAAAGGTCAGGCAGCCCCACTCCAACCATTTATGAAAAAATCCGGGGTGGGCAAACGCAAACAACCAAAGGCTAAAAAACAGAAAGGAGTACAGCAGAAGCAAAACACATTTATAAGTAGTGGGATAAACAGCTAAGGGAAATTTTTTCATTTTTATTTCTCCAGTATAGGTTCATTTGTCAGTATATAATAATTTAACCGCCACATAGCAGGAGAGGGTGCCCTCTTCATAAAACAAATATGCTATAATAAATAAGTAATTTCACCGTTTTAAGCCCAGTTGGCGCAGCGGTAGCGCGTTCCCTTGACATGGGAAAGGTCATAGGTTCGATCCCTATACTGGGCAGATTTTAAACCACCTTTTCAGGTGGTTTTTTGTTGCATTTCGGGCACCGTAACCAAAGGAACCGTCCGTTTGTATTCCCAATTATTTTTGTAGAATACAATTTAGGTATAATAATATGCTGTCTTATACATACTTTTTATTTATTTTTAAATACGCTAATGTACAGGGGACTTATGCCAACAGCCAAACATCAAAAAACCTCTTTTGAAAGATACCCAGCTTTTATTTCCAACTTTATACAAGACTGTTTGTTTTTTATTTTTATTCTTATACTTCTTTCCATCTACAGGGCCGCTTTTTTAATTCATTTTCAAGACTTGCTTCTCCCCTCCACTGCCGCCAAAGACATTGCACTAACTATGTGGTACGGCCTGCGCATCAGCCTCAAAACTGCCGGGGCGTTATTCTTACCGGCTTTTGTTTTAGGCACGCTGTTGCAACAGCTTTACCCCCGCTGGCAAGCGCAGCGGATGCGTTTTATTTGGGCCTGTATTTGTATAACGGGCCTTTCTTTGCTGTTCCAAAGCCGCATTCCTTATTATCATGAATTTAATAATGCCTTCGGCCCATTTGTATTTAACACGTTGCATGATGATGTATGGGCCATTGTGCAAACCTCCATACAGCAATATAACGCCATTTGGCGCGTGTTGGGCGGACTGGCATGCGCGGCAGTGGCGATATTCTGCTTTAAATGGTGGTTGCGCTTGGCAAAACCCATCACCCAACCGCTGATGACGCTTCGGCATAAATGGGTGGCGGTAGTATGCATTTGCGTGCTGCTGGTGCCCACTGCCGTGTTTGTGCGCAAAGGCGGAAGTTTTACCTATAACGGCTCTATTTACTGGAAAAACGCCGCGCGTATGCCCCAGCACCTGTTAAACGAAGCCATATTAGACGACATACAAGCCTTGTACAAAGCCAGCCGCATCTATAAGCAATTTACCAATTCTTTTAAAGACCTTACTCCCCAGGCTGTAAAAGAAGCCGCAGCCCGTTTAATGGGAGAAAAAGAATATAAACACGATTCGCTGCTCCCGCTTTTGCAGCACCAAGCGGGCGGCCCCAAAATGGATAAACCCCGCCATATTTTTGTGATTGTGGCAGAAACCTATATGCTATGGCCTCTGCTGGACAAATATAATCAGTTACCCATTGCCCAAGGGCTTAACTTGTTAAGAAAAAACTACGACAGTATTTTTATACCTCATTTTCTGCCGGCCTCCAACGGGACTATGTTTGGTTTAACATCCGTTTTATTGGGCATGCCGGAAATCAATTTATTAACCGCCAATCGCCCTTCCGCCCAGAAACCGTATGAAACGGCGCTGTCCGTCCAGCTGCGCAAGCAAGGGTACAAAACGCGTTTTTTTTACGGTGGGTTTCCATCTTGGGAAAACGTAGGCATTTTTATGAATAACCAACAAATAGACGAATCCTTTTATTATGCCGATTTTGGCGGTGTAGGCGGTGTGTGGGGAGTGGAAGACAAAGCCTTTCTGCAAGGAGTAGCCCAGCATATTACGGAAGAACCTTCCTTTAACTTAATTCTTACCAGCTCTAATCACAGCCCACTGGTGGTGGATATGAGCCAGGAACCGCAAATCCCCAATGAAGAACAAATGGCCCAATTCATCCCGGACGAAACGGCAGACAAAGCTTTGCTTATCCAAAGGCTGCAGCACTTTCAATATGCGGACCACTACCTAGCCCAATTTGTACAAGACATGTCCCAAAAATACCCGGACAGCCTGTTCATCATTACCGGAGACCATGCCGACCGCTGGACCATGCAATCCAACCCGTCCTTGTATGAGAGGCTGTCCGTTCCGCTGTTAATTGTAGGAAAAGGGCTCAATCAAAGCATGCTGCCCGCTGACGCCGCCGGAAGCCACATGGATATACCCGCCACGGTGTTGGAATTGGTCCTTCCTAAAGGAACGGAATATTATTCCTTAGGAAAAAGTTTACTGCTGGGCCAAAATTTAGCATTGCATGCCTATTATTGGGAAAATGACGCCGCGATAGGGGAATTGTCTTCTGACACCTTGGAACTGTTGCCGCAAGTTTCTAATGCGCCGTCCAGCCAAGAATTAAAACAAATTCATCAAACCGCTAAAGATATTCAAACCGTTGCCGCTTGGCGCATTTTGCACGGGCTGGAATTAGCCCCCAAAACCCATTAACCCCCCTAGATTTTGCCTTTATAAATACCGGGAAAAGAGCTAAAAGTTCTTTTCCCGGTATTTTTTATACATACGGCCCAAGAAGGCAAAAACATAAAATGAATATAATTAATAAATATTATTAAAATAATCTTGGTTTATATAAAAATTACTCTAGTATATTTGTAAAATAAAACCTATAATAAGGAATCATATATGGGAGATTTTATAATGAAAAAACATTATTTATTAATCAGCCTTTTCTCCTGTCTGGCGCTGCCCGCCTGGGCATTGCCGGATGACGACAGCAATCAAACGCTTACTTACGCCGGGGAAACCGTCAGCGGTTCTACCGAAATTGTTGCCGGGCACGGCCAGCAAAACGCCAACGGCAATACAGTCATCATTACCGGCAGCACGATACAAGACAACAACAGCCCGCTGCATAACGCGCAAGTGGTTGGCGGTTGGGCGGTATACAACAGCGCAAACGACAACACGATAACTATTTCTAATTCTACGGTAAACCGCAATATTGTGGCGGGACAATCCACCTTTGGGCTTCAGGCCAATAACAATGAAGTTTCCATTACCGGCTCCCAAGTAAACAAAGACGCTCCGCTGGAGGCTATTACCACGCTGACAGGTTACCAGGCGGAACACCGTTATGATGAGCAGGACGGCGATGTTTATGTGCTTTCCAGCATGGCGACGGACCGGGTACAAGCCGCCGGCGATTTGGCGCCGGAAGCCTCCCTCTACACAATTTACGGAGGAACTATATCCAACGGGGAAGCCTCCGGAAACCAAATCATTATAACAGACTCTCAGAACGGCATAGGGAACAACTTGGTTTCGGCTTATTCCTTATATTTAGCGGGCAGCCATTTAGAGGGCAATTCAATACAAGTATCCAATTCCGCAGTCAGCGGGCTGATTGTAGGCGCTACCAGTTATGCCGCTAACTGGGAGACCAGCATTACGGACCCTCTCACCAATAACAATAACTCCGTTTCTATTTCTTCTTCCCAAGTAAATGACGTTATCGGCGCATTTGGCGGTTTAACCACTAACGGAAACAGTATTTTATTGACAGGTTCCACCGCAGACAATTTATACGGTGTTTCTTTTGGGCAAAATATTTTCTATGCCGGAGGACAGCCGCAAACCATAGAAAATACGGCAAACAACAACAGCGTTCGCCTCTACAACGCCTCCACCGTTACGGGTAATATTTACGGGGCGCAAAGCCACAGCGTGCAGGCGCGCGGAAATTTAGTAGAAATTGCCGGCGGCTCTTCCGCCCAAGGCAACGTGTACGGAACGCATATCTCTAACGCGCGCGTACAGGTAAACGACACCACCGTTTCTTGGAACACGGTGCAAACCGCCGCCGAAAACAACACCCTTACCATAACCGGGGCAACTGCCGGTAACAGCACGGCGGAAATTGCCGGCGCCAAAAACTTAAGCGGCTGGGCCAACAGCAACCGCGTCACGCTGACGGATGCCACCGCCTCCGCCGCCACCTTGGCCGGAGGCTGGGCCGTGCATGAGCGGCAAACGCTTACGGCGCAAGGCCAACAAGACCTCGCCATCGGCTATCAAGCCAACACCAACACCCTTTCCGCCACAGAAAGCCAAATCAACGCCAATGTATACGGCGGTTTAGTGTCCCAACAAGATGACGTCAATCCCAACGGAGTAACAGACACCACCCTTTCCACCGCTTGGGCCAACTTGATGCATTTGGATTCTTCCACCCTAACCGGCAACGCATACGGCGGGGCCGCCCTGGGGGATTATACCTCCGCCAATTACAACCGTTTATGGCTGACGGACTCCCACGTAAACGGCAGTGTTTACGGCGGCTTGGCGGAAGGAACAAACTCCACCGCCGGCTGGAACCAAGTCATCATCAACAACTCCTCCGTCACCGGGGACGTATACGCCGCGTCCGCCGCGCAAGGCGGCAATAACACCGTTACCCTGGCCGGACAAAGCGACATCTCCGGCACCGTCTATGGGGGCGAAGGCGGAAACAACCAGCTGACGCTGCTTAACTTTCAAAGCACGCAAGAACTAAACGTAAGCGGGTTTGACCGGCCGTACATTATTTCCGGGGCGGACACGTCGGTTACGTTTGCGCAAGACGTAGCGCAAGCCGATGTATACGTGCAAGGCATTAATGACGTAAACGGACATATTATGATACGTACGCCGGATGAAAATTCTTCTTTCTTGCTGCACTCGGTAGACTCCGGCGTATACACCTACGCCTTAACCCCGGAACAACAAGCGGACGGCTGGACCGCCTGGCTGCTTTCCGGCGGGTTTTCTTCCCAGCGGGCGGAAACCTACGCACAAACCGCCATGGCCGCCTTGGCGTTAGCCAACGCCGGGGACGGACTGCTTAGCGAAGCCTTAAACAACGCCGTACAAAGCGGACAAGAAACCGGCACCTTCCTGCAAAGCAGTTACGAAAACGCCACCCATGAAACCGGCAGCGGCATCCGCCTGCACGCCACCACCGTTTTAGCCGGCTTGTATACCCAAACGGCCGACTGGCTGGGCGGGCTGTATGCCCGTTACGCCTATGGGGATTACAATACTTATCCCGTTCATTCAGCCAGTTACGCCGCCTCTTGGGCCGGCGGATTATTTGGCGCCTGGAACGGAACGGAAAATTTACGCCTGCTGGCGGACGCGCGCGTAGGCTGGCAAACCACCAGCTACGGCGGCTCTTACCAAACGGGCGCCAGCTTTGATTATGAAAGCGTGTTTACCTCTCTGCAAACCGCTGCCCAATACAAGTTTATCCCCTCTTTATGGGCGGACGCCCGCCTGCGTTGGACGCATATCCAAGGAAAAAATTTAACGGACAATCTGGGGGAAAATATCTATCTTTCCGGCAGCGACAGCCTGCTGGGCACCCTGGGGATAAACTTCCAGCCGGAATTTCTGGCTTTTGGTTATTTTGCCCCGCAAATCAAGGCGGAACTGTTGCATGAATTTAACGGCCAAGGCCTGGCGGAAGTGGAAAACCACCGGTTAGACGGCGTTTCCTTAAGAGGCACCACCGGGCGCGCCACTTTAGCCATCAACTACAATAATGAAGCTAAAGGCCTTTTGGCAAACCTTTCCGGTTTTGTAGAAGGGGGGCAAATGGAAGGCTGGGGCGTTAAAGCGCAGGGAGTCTTGCGTTTTTAAACCAATCCCCGCTCAAACGGCCCGCGCTTTAAGCGGGCCGTTTTTATTTAACCCTTTGCCGCGTATACATTCCATAAAGAGGTATAATATATATAGGACAGGAGCTTGTTAATTTCAAAGTTTTACCAAACAGGAAAAGTATGATTCGATTTAATTGCGATTACAATGAGGGCACTCACCCGGCTATTTTAGAGCGTTTATCTAAAACCAATATGGAACAAATCCCCGGTTATGGGGAAGACCATTACTGCCGCCAAGCGGCAGACCTTATCCGCGCCAAATGCCAAGCCCCGCAGGCAGCCGTCCATTTTTTAGTAGGCGGGACGCAGACCAACTTAACCGTTATCGCATCCGCTTTAAAACCTTATCAATGCGTACTGTCGGCCGATTCCGGACACATCAACGTGCATGAAACCGGCGCGATAGAAGCCACCGGCCACCGGATTATCCCCCTGCCCGCAATTGACGGCAAAATTTCCGCCGCGCAAGTACAGCAAGTGTGCGACGCCCACTACGCCGATGACAACCCGGAATTTGCCGCCCAACCCAAAATGGTGTATGTTTCTTTCCCCACCGAATACGGCACTTTATACACTAAACAGGAATTGCAAGAACTGCATGAGGTGTGCCAAAAAAACAATTTGTTCTTATTTGTAGACGGCGCCCGCCTGGGATACGCCTTAACCGCCAAAAAGAATACGGTTTCTTTGCCGGAGCTGGCCTCTTTGTGCGACGTGTTTTATATCGGAGGAACCAAGGTGGGGGCCCTGTTTGGGGAGGCGGTTGTCATACTAAATCCGGCCCTTCAGGCGGATTTTCGTTACTACATCAAACAGCGCGGAGCCATGCTGGCTAAAGGCTGGCTGCTGGGCCTTCAGTTCTTAACTTTGTTTGAGGACGACCTATATTTAAACATCGCCCGCCGGGCCAATGAATTTGCCGCGCGCATTAAAAAAGCCTTTCAAAAAGCCGGCTTCCCGTTGCTGTATAATTCACCCACCAACCAGCAGTTCCCCATTCTACCTAACGAGTTGGTAAAGAAATTGGAAGGAAAATACGTCATTGCCCATTTCGGCCACCCGGACGCGGAACATACGGTCATACGTGTTTGCACCAGCTGGGCCACAACGGAAGAAAATGTGGCCGCGTTGGAAAAAGACATCGCTTCTTTATAAACACACAAAGGCCCAGCGTAAAGCTGGGCCTTTTGTCCCTTGTCCCGCTTCTATATAAACAGCTATTCTGTAAGTATATGAAACGTCTCCTTTTTTTATTATTCACCTGCGGCGCAGCGCTTATTCCCGCGCACGCCGCTTTTTCTCCCGCCCAAACGGCGGCTTTTGCAGTAGAACAAGCGGTGCAAAACACCCCTAAATTATTTACCCTGCACACCAACAGCTTACAGGCTCTTCCCAAAGAACAATTCAGCGCCGTGGCCAGCGCGTTGGCATTGGTGCAACTGGCTAAGCCCTATGCCCAAGCCCCTGACTTTACCGATATTCCCCAAGCCGCTTTTCCGGACGTTATCACCGTACAAGTAATATTTGATACGCGGGCCAATATTGCCGCCCAACTGGCAAAAAGCAAACACCCCCAACTGGCTTTTAAAAAAGCAAACGGTTTAACCGTTACCCAACAAACGCCGGATAAAAAATACATTCATACCGTTTTTATCCCTACAGACGATTTTACAACCAATCATTCCACGCACTATATTACAGCCCGGGTGGCGGTAGTATTGGCCCATGAAATATACGGCCACGTGTATCACTACCTGCAGGAACCTAAACTAGCGTTCGCCGCAGAAGCCCAAAAAGAAAAACTGGCTTACGAACAAAGCACGGCGTTTGCGCGCGGGATTATTTCTTCCCAAATGTTTAAAAGCTTTCCGCCTCAGCTGCAGGAGCAGTTCCGCGCCGCCTTAGCTAAAGAAGAAACGCTGCTTCGCTCCTACACGGGCGGAAAGTAAATTGTCCGTCTGGGTATGAAAAAGATAAAATATGGATAAAGGACCGCCTGTTATTAAAAAAGGGGGCCTCCTACAGAAGGAAAGATATGAGCATTTTTGAAGCATTAATGATGTTGGGATTTGGTTTGGCATGGCCGTTTAATATTTCGCGTTCACTGCGCACCAAAACCGCCGCGGGCAAAAGCTTTCTGTTTATGATTACCATTGAATTTGCCTATATTTGCGGAATGATTCATAAAATTTTGCATAATTTTGACTGGGTTTTTTGGCTGTATGTATTAAACTTTGTGATGGTGGGAATAGACTTTTTCCTCATGATACGCTACACCAAGCTGGACGCTTTTCGCAGTCTGCGCCAGCAAGCCCGCAAACGCCGCAGCCAAAAAAAGGCGCTGCCATAACTTTGTAAAAATTTTATTTCTCAGACGGAAAAATACTGCTGTTAAAATATTTTTAAAAAAATTTGCAACAAATTGACTAAAATTAAGTACAATAATATACATGAATAGAAACACCGCTCTAAACATTAACCGCATTCACGCCCTAATTACCGGGGGCGTGCGTTATTTTGCGTATTCTATGTTTATGTTTAAACACGCAAAAAAATTAAGGAGCGGAACATTTTAAAATAAATTTTTGTATATATACTAAACCGGCTCCTAAGAAAAAAGGGCCGGTTTTTTAATTGGACAAGAGGAAAAAGAAGATGATAAAAAAATGGATGATATGCAGTACCGCTGTTTTAACTTGCGCCTTGGCCGCACAAGCGTATGATGCACAGGAATTTATGCGCCAATACAAAGATACCATTTCTATTGTAGAAACGAACTATACCCATAATTTGCCAATCTCCGGCTATGAAAGGGAACAGCTCTTTAAAAAAGAATTTTTAATGCGCGCGGCGGAATTTGGCCCCAAAGAATTGTTGGATAAAGTCCTTTCTTTGGCCACGTCCCCGATGCAAATCGTCCAAGAGGACAGATTAGGCCGCACCGCGCTCTTCTATGCCGCTAACGGAGAATTTGTAGACAGCTTGCTTAAACGCTTTCTTTCTTTAGAAACGGCGCGGGGGATAAAAGTAGGTTACGCCGCTATGAATGAAGGCCCGGCGGCCCCCGGGCCAAAAGCCCAACGGTTCTTAAATAAAAAAGATGACGAGGGCGCCACCGCTTTGATGATTTTACTGCGCGACGGGAAAACCTCCGCCGCGGAACGCTTGCTGGAACGCGGCGCGGACCCTTGCGTAAAAGACAAAGACGGGGTAACCCCGCTGCACATGGCTGTGCTGTCCGCCAAAGACAACAACCCGGACGGATTAAAAATATTACAGAAAGTATTAAAAGCCTGCCCTCAAAACATTACAGCACAAACAAAAGACGGCCAAGCCGCATTGACCTGGGCCAATAAATCCGCTTTCAGCCAGGCATATGATATGCTTAGCAAGGCCGCAGAAGGCAAAATATCTGTGCAGAAAGAAAAGCTCTCATGGGAAGGGAAATTAAGGGCGTTATAAAACAAGCAGTACAAAACCCCGGGTCTTTTATGCCCCGGGGTTTTTTATGTATAGATAAAAATATGCGCAGGAAGTGTTCTGGGTTTTTAAGCCTATTAAAACATAAAGAGCACAGTGCAGAGCAAAAACCCGTTTAATGCCAGGGAAAAGGATATCAACGTCCCAAATATTTAAATGGATATTGAAACAAATAATTCAAAAACCGCGCAGGATGCATTTGAGGATCCGGAGAGCGGTCAAAAAATTTAAAACGCTGTAAATTATATTTTTTTATCATTCTAAGCCAAGCATGTTCCAAATCGGTATGCGGCTTGCCACCCAGCTGCAAATATTGTTTATAAAATTGCTGCCAAGGAGCATTCCAAGTATACGTCCAAAAACGCACCCCTCCGCCCGCACAATGATAAATCAATATATCTTTGCAATTTTTATCTAAATATTTAGAATTGCTTGGCAAACAATTGCAAATATCAGGCAACACTTCAACCTGGATGCCAAACTCCTGTAACATGACATTTATAACCCCCTGATCCGGGCAAACCAAATTATCCAGCCATTCAGCTGTTTTATTATAACACCACATGCGAAGTTCCCGGCGACGAGGGATATTGTCGCAAAATAAGACAACTCCGGTATTATAGCAAGGAACGGTCATGTCATATTGGGGCAACGCTTTTACAGAGTTTTTAGTAATTAAAGAAAGTCCTTTTTGGGTATCCTTGCACATGGCAATGCCCGTCTTATCGCCAAAATGGTCAAAGATATACCGCAAATCTCCGTTAATCATGACATCCACATCAATATAAAGAACTTTTTTATACGTATCCAATAAATCAAAAATCTCATAACGGGCAAAAGCGAGTTGCGTAAATTTTTTAAAATTAATATTTTCAAAATCTGTTTTTACGGCAAACGTATAAGGAACAAACCGGCAAGGGATGATATCGTTTAAAAGAGCTTTATCCGCTTCTGTGAATCCCTGATAATAGACTAAAATATCCGTCGTTTCCAACAATTCAGCGCAGTGCTTTTTTAAACTTAACAAAGCTACGGCCAGTGTAAAAACAAAACGCTCGTTACAAGATAAGAAAATAGCCTGTTTTTTATCCATATCAGCTTCTCCATCATTTTGTGAAATGTTATATAATTATATCATAATCAAGAAAATCCCTAATCTTTCGCAATGTTTATTGAATATTCTGTAAAAGCTAAAAAGAGCCGCCCAAAAGAATAACACAGAAAAATCCGCTTAACAATGTACTTGCTATAAAACAAAAAAATTGATATACTATCTATATAGATAAGGGCCTGTAGCTCAGCTGGGAGAGCGCCTGCATGGCATGCAGGAGGTCGCAAGTTCGATCCTTGTCAGGTCCACCATTTTTCATATTACCCCGCTTATACAGCGGGGTTTTTTATATCTTTAGTTTCTCTCTGTCCTCCTCTACCACAAGGTGCCCCGCAGAACAGTTACATTTTATATACTGGTTATATGTTTTATAAAGATCTATTTGCCCGGCGGCTTATCCTAATCACTTTATTTTTGCGCCTAACCGTACTGGGATATGTTTTATTTTTAAACCCGCTGGGAACAACCTTCTTTACCTTTCCGGATTCGCTGAATTATACCCACCCGGCCCATACCTTGCTGGAACAAGGCACCCTGCTGGAAGCCTACACCAACCGCCCGCTAACCTTCCGTACGCCGGGATACCCGCTGTTTTTGGCAATCATTTGGGGCATTTTCGGCCAAAGCAACGCGGCCGTTGCGTTTTGGCAAATCATTTTATCCACAGCGTTAATTGCCTTGTCTTACCAGGCGGCGCGCGTTTTTTTATCCCAAACAGCGGCCCGGGCGGCGGCGCTGCTCTGCGCGGTAAGTACGGTATATTGGGCCTATTCTTTTGCCTATTTGTCTGACGTTTTATTTGCTTTTTTGATTACCTCTTATTTATTAGCGGCGCTTTTATACATACCAAAAACTAAAATCGCTTTCCTGTTATGGGCAAGCCTCTTATTAACGGCCGCTGTTTTTGTGCGCCCGGTAGCTTATAATATGCTGTTTATCAGCCTTTGTTTACTGGTGATACACCACCGTAAAGACGGGGCTAAAAAAATAGCAAAAACCGCCGCCGTATTGCTGTTGCCCTTTTTGCTCTGTACCGGGGCCTGGCAGCTGCGCAATTGGAAGCAGACCGGCTATACGGGTTTTCATTCGTCCGCCGCATACAATTTGTATTATTGGAATTTAGACAGCGTGGCCCGCGCCAATGGGCTCCCCGCGCAGGAAGGCTCCCGCCTGCTTAGCCAGGCTCTCCCGCCGGATTTTAACAACTGGCCGCTTTCCCAACAAGATAATTGGTTCAAACAACAGGCCAAACCGATGATTCTAAAATACTGGCCGGAAAAACTGCTGCGCGCACCATACTGGCTGGCTAAAACGTTGCTGGGAGGCTCTTACACGCAGTTGTCCCGTCTGTTTTTAGGGCGCCCGCCCTTAACAGAAGAAGAATTTTCTTACCAATTAAACAAACCCGCCCCTATTCCCGTTAAACACCTGCGCCGCTTATCAGACTGGCTATTATTGGGATTATGCTTCCTGCAAACCCTGCTTACGGCCGGGCTGGCCTTTGCGGGAGCATTTCTGCTTTGGAAAGACAAAACAAAACGAAACTGCTTGGTGTTTATAGGAATTTATATTTTGTATTTTTGGGGAATATCTTCTACTTTCTTTGGAGCGGGCGGGAGATACCGCGCCCCGTTTGAAAGCGCCCTTTGCATCTTGGGCGGGGCCGCCGCCGCTGTGTTATGGAACAAATTAACACGCCGAAAAAAACTGGCGCGTTAAATACCTAAAGACAAGCTGTCCACTAAAAAAGAGGGAAGTTTTGCCGCTTGCATTTTACGCTGGGTGGGGTGGTAGTCATATTCTTGGCGCAGAAACCGGAATGTTTCTTTTTCCGTGTCCCAAACACCAAAAGAGGCGCGCGGATTATTATCCCGCGGTTTGCCTACGGAACCCGGATTAATGATATAACGCATATCATCATCTAGCTTAACCAAAAAGTCATCGCTGCGGTTTAAAAAAACGCCGCATTCCTGTTCATTTCCGCGTATATAAAACGGCAAGTGGGTATGCCCCACAAAGCAGATTTTTCCCTTCCACAAATGGTAATTCACTTTAAACTGCATGCAGCTGGAAAAATATTCTTTAATAGGGTCTAGCGGGGTGCCATGCACCACGGTAAAATTTTCCCCTTCAAACGAATGCGGCAATTTGGAAACAAAACGCACGGAGTTTTCACTCATTTCGTTTCGGCTGTAATCCAAAGAAATGGCCGCTTCCCGGTTAAAAAAACTCTCCAGTTCCGGCATAAGAAAAACCGCGTCATGATTGCCCATTACGCTAATGGTGTTTTTTAACGCCGCCACCCGCTGCACGCAGGCTTCCGGATCCGGCCCGTAGCCAATCAAGTCCCCGCAAAAGATAAAGTGAGACACGCCCTCTTTGCGCAGGCGTTCCAAACAGGCTTCCAGCGCTTCAAAATTACCATGTACATCTGAAAATACCCCGTATAGCACTTATGCCTCCGCTAAGGATTCTATTTCTTCTTTCTTTTGCATGCCGGCAACGGAGCGGTCTTCCAAGTTTACAGACATAACTTTAGACACGCCGCTTTCTTCCATGGTAATCCCGTAGAGCATACGGGCCGATTCCATGGTGCGTTTATTGTGCGTTACCACGATAAACTGCGTAGTTTTGGAAAATTCTTTAATTAAGTTTACGTAACGCTCCACATTGGCTTCGTCCAAGGCGGCGTCCGCCTCGTCCATAATGCAGAAAGGGGACGGATTATGCGTAAAGAACGCAAACAGCAAAGACAAAGCCGTAAGGGTTTTCTCCCCGCCGGACATGGAAGAAATATTTAATAATTTTTTACCCGGCGGCTGGGCGTAAATTTCTATCCCCGTTTCCAGCAGGTTTTCAGGCTGGGTAAGCACCAAATCGCACTCCCCGCCGCGGAAAAGCGTTTGATAAATATTTTTAAAGTGCATGCGCACCTGCTCAAACGTGTATTTAAAATTTTCCCGCGTGGTTTGGTTGATTTTATTAATGGCGGATTTTAAATCTTTTTTGGCGCCGTCCAAATCCCCTATTTGGGTTTTTAAGAAGGTGTGCCGCTCGGTCAGCGCGTCGTATTCTTCCGGCGCGGTCATGTTTACGGCGCCCATGTTTTCAATGCGCTTGCGCATCATTTTCACGCGGTCATAATCCACCGGTTTATCCCCAAAATTCATGGCGGCTTCTTCCGGCGTGATGTTCCAGCTTTCAAACAAGTTGTTTACCACCGTGGTGCGCTGGCGGCGCGCGTTGGAAAGGGCGTTTTCCAAATCGTTCTTTTTAATTTGCAAATCAGAAACCTGCTTTTTGCTGGCGTTCAGCGCGGCGGTTTTTTCGTCAAACTCTTTCTTTAAGGCTTCCAGTTCTCCGCGCAGTTTGTGTTCGTCCAGCTCTAAGCGGGCCAGGTTATCCCGCTCGGCGGATAATTTGCCTTGCGTGGCCAGTTTTTCATCCGCCAGGCTTTTTAAACGCGCGTTGGAAGAGGCAATTTGTTCATTGCGTTTGCCCTCGTTATCCAATAAAGAGCGGTATTCAAAATCCGTAGATTTTAAATCCAGCTCCACATTGTTTTTCTTTATTTTTATTTCATATAAAGAAGTGCTCAGCGCGTTGATTTGGCCTTTCAGCGTTTCGCTTTCCTTTTGCAGCTCCTCTTTACGCTGGGCCGCCTGCTGCACCAGGGAAGCTTGTTCCTGCTGTTGTTTTTTAAGTTCTTCCAAATTTTGTTTTAAATCCTGCGCGGCGCGGCGGCGGTTTTCCAGCCGCAGGGTAATTTCCTGCTTGCGCGCGGCGGAGCGGGCCAGCTGTTCCTGCACGCGGCGAAGCTCGCTTTCCTTGTTGGAAAGTTCGTTGCGTACGGAGTTTTGCGCGATGGCTTCTTCCTGGTATTTTACGCGCTGGGCGCGCAGGGCTTCTTCCGCCTTGGACAGCAAATCATAATTAGAAATAATTTCTTTGGACAAGGCGTCCTCTTCCCGGGCGCGGGAAGCTTCTTCCCGCTTTACGGCTTCTTCCTCCCCCCAATAGGCTTCCGGCGCTTTTACTCCGCTGGCGCCACCCGCCAAGAAAAAAGCGCCTTGCACTTCCCCTTCCGCCGGGCAGTTGTATCCGCCGATAATATAATTAATCAAACCTTCCAATTCCGGCGCGTAAGAAAGCTGTTTTTTCAGTTCTCCGTCCTGCCGGGCGGCTTGCGGCACGGCGGAAAGCACAATAAATTTAGCGCGCGCTTTGCCGTGTTCTTTTAATTTTTCTATTGCTTGGCGGGCGCTGGGTAAATCGTCGCACAACACCGCGTCCAGATATTTTCCAAAGGCGTCTTCCACCGCCACGCTTAAAGAGGCCGGGTATTTTAACGCTTTTCTTAATGTGCCTTTAATGCCCGGCAGCGCGCTTTGCGTAACCAGTTTTACGCCCACCCAGTATGGGTCATTTTCGCCTTGGGTCTGAATCAGTTCCAGCTTAGCGGCCAAGGCCGCGCGGGCGGATTTAACGGCGGAAAGTTTTTCGTTCAATGCCGCGCGGGCGGACTGAAGTTCTTTTACTTTGGTTTCATCCGCCGCAATGGCTTCTTTGGCCGCTTGGGCGGAGCGTTGTTTTTCTTCCAAACGCGTTTGTATTTCTTTTACCGCCTGCTCCAGCTGGGTTACGCCCTCTTGGGCGCCTTGGCTGTTTTTTTCTAAGGTGATTAAATCTTCGTTTTCACGCTGGGCGGAAGATTCTTCCAACGAAATTTTATTGGAAATTTCCATCTGTTTTTGCACCAAACGCATTTGCTCGCCAGAGGCACGCTGGGCGTCCGCATCGGTTTGGCGCAGGCGCTGTTCCAACGCTTGGGACGCGGCCACCTGTTCATTGTATTTGGCCTGTAAAGGTTCCAATTCTTTGGACACCTGCTCCAGCTGTTCTTTTAAGCGGGAGAGCGCGGGGGTTAATTCCGCCAAGCGGCTCTGCCCCCGCTGGGCTTCCACCCCGGAAGCGGCCAGCTGGTTGGAAAGTTCAGCCGTTAAATTGTCGCAATTTTTAATGGCTCCCTCCAACAGACCCACCTGGTATTTGCTGGCGGAAATTTTTTCATTAAAAGCTGACGCTTCTTTTTGTTTATGGGTTAAATTTAAATCCAGCGCGGCGGTTTGCCCTTCTTGTGCGGAAATGCGGTTTTCCAAATCCGCCGCTTGGCGCACAACGGGTTCCAAATCGGCGGAAAGCTGAGCGATGGTTTTGTCTGCCTCTTTAATAGAGCAAACGGAAATGGCTATTTCGCTTTCTTTTAGTTCCTCGCGGTAGCGCTGGTACAGGCGGGCTTTTTTGGCTTCACTGTCCAGTTTTTTAATTTGTTCTTCTATTAAGGCCACCGTGTCGGCCAGGCGGGCCAAATCCAAATCCACGCGTTCTAAGCGTTTAATACACTCTTCCCGTTTTACTTTATATTTAGACACGCCGGCCACTTCTTCAAACATTTCGCGGCGCTGCTCAGACGAAGCGGAAAGCACACTTTCCACCCCGCCCTGGTCAATAATGGCATAACCTTCCCCGCCGATGCCGGTATCCAAAAACAAATCGCGTATATCACGCAGGCGGCATTGCACTTTGTTTAAATAATATTCGCTCTCGCCGGAGCGGAAAATTTTGCGGGTAACGGTAATTTCATTAAAATCAAGCGGCAGCTGGCGGGAGGAATTATCAAACACCATGCTTACCTGAGCCATATTCAAAGGGGCGCGTTTGGCGGTACCGTTAAAAATAATATCTACCATAGAGGAAGAACGCAGGGATTTCCAGCTCATTTCGCCAATTGCCCAGCGCACGGAGTCTATTACGTTGGATTTTCCGCACCCGTTAGGCCCCACCACGCAGGTGATGCCGGGCTCAAAATCCAGGCGGGACTTGTCGGCAAAGGATTTAAAACCGATAATTTCTATTGCTTTTAAATACATACACTTCCCCTTTAGGCAGATATAGCCTATTATAGCATTTCCCTCTTATTTATAGGCCTATTTTGCCTATTGTACGCGTACTGAAAACACTTCCAAAAGGGCCTCGGCGAGGCTTAGACGTAAAAAATTTCTTGCAAAGTATTGATTTTTTTATTAGACTTTTTTCGTAACACTGTTTTTCCTTAAAAAGGAGGATATCTCAAATGGCAGAAAAAGTACTTAAAGTTGGAATGGAACGCGAAGACGGCTTCCTCTACTACATTGACAAAGACGGCGATATCGCCCGCGTGCAGATGGCTAGAGGCGGCAAAAAAGGCGGCAAGCCGAAGAAAGTTGAAAAATGCGGCATTAAAAAAGAAAAAGGATATCTGTATTTCTTAGACAAGAAAGGGGATATCTCCAGAGCCAAAATGCTGAACGCCAAATAAATTTAAAACCCCGCGCAAGCGGGGTTTTTTATGTTTAGGCGGATTAATCTTTTATTACGCTTGACTTTCACTTTCCGCGGCTTATACTACCAGTATATAAGCAGGACGGAGGCTCATCAAATAATCCTTAAATTCTTCCATAGCAGTTGTATCCCCCACCCGCACAAGCGGTTGGCTCCCCGCAGCATACAGCCCGTACGCGTTGACACTTTATTCTTTTTAATGGTTTAATTACTATACGGGGATAACTCGTAACAGACATACGGAGGCATTTTATGGATATCAAAATTACCGCCAAAAATATCAAACTGACGCCCGCTATTAAAGAATTCATCAATACGCGCGTCGGAAAAATTGAAAACTTTTTTGACAATATCGTTTCCGCCCAGGTATTGATTTCCGTGGAAAAGAAAATCAACCAACGCGCGGAAATTATTGTACACACCGGCGCCAAAACCACTTTAACCGCCAGCGCCGTGGAAAGCAACCTCTATAAAGCCATTGACGCGGCCGCCATTAAAGTAGAAGGCCAAGCTAAAAAAGTAAAAAGCAAAGCCAAAGCCCGCAAAGTAACCAAAAAATCCGTAAAAGAAGTGGCGGAAATAAATCCGTTTGCGGAACACATGATGATTTCCCAGAATGATGTAAAATTCTCCGTCATCAAACAGGTGGAAGTTTCTCCCATGAATCCGGAAGACGCCGCCTATGAAATGGAACGCCTGGGGTATTCTTTTTGGATGTTCCTAGATGAAGATTCCAAACAAATCAACCTTATTTTTAAACGGTTGGACGGAACCTACGGCTTAATTAAACCCATCAAAAAGAAATAAACCGGTATTAAACCGGGAGGCGGAGTTATAGCGGAATTTACCAAATCAGTCACCGTGTCAGAACTGCTCCAGGTTAAACGCCTTAACCTGGAGCTGGTCTGCGGGAAAAGATACATCCACCGGGAAATCACGCACACCAGCGTAAACCGCCCGGGGCTGGCTTTATGCGGGCATTTGGATAATTTCCGCGCCAATTCCGTGCAAGTATTCGGCCGCGGGGAACACGCTTACTGCCTGCGGGAAAATAAAACCAAGTTAAGAAACAACATCACCAAAATGCTTAGCGAGGGCAACGTGCCCTGCGTTATTATGGCGGCGGATTTGGACCCGCTTCCCGCGGTAAAAAAAGCCTGCCTAAGCGCGGACGTTCCCCTGTTAAAAACCACTATGGATTCTTCGGCATTTATGTCGGAGTTTTCTTTATTTTTGGATGAAAAACTCTCTCCTGTTACGCATATTCACGGGGTACTGGTGGGAGTAAGCGGCATAGGGGTGTTAATCCGCGGCGGGGCAGGTATTGGCAAGAGTGAATGCGCCCTGGAACTCATCAAACGCGGGCATATTTTAGTAGCCGATGACGTGGTGGAAGTGCAAGCCCGCTGGGGGCGCTTTTTAGTAGGTTCCTGCCCGGCTATGCTAAAGCATTACATGGAAGTACGGGGGCTGGGTATTATTGACGTGGAACTGTTATTTGGGGTAGGTTCTACGTTAGATGAAATGAATATTGAGTTGGAAGTGGTGCTCACCCCGCCGCAAAAAACCGGGTTGGACCGGCTTGGCGTGGAACAAAACACCACCACCATTTTAGGGGTAGACGTCCCCTCCATGACGCTGCCGGTAACCCCGGGGCGCAACCTGGCGGTGTTGATAGAAGTGGCCGCTTTAAACCAGCGGTTAAAATCACAGGGGATATTCTCGGCCAAAGAATTCAGCCAAAAAATTCTGGACCGCATGAAAAAAACGGCGCAAGAACATGACAAATAAACGCAAACTTTTTATTATTACCGGCATGAGCGGGGCGGGCAAATCCCAAGCGCTTAAAATTTTTGGGGATTTTGGTTTCTATTGCGTAGACAACCTGCCTTTGGCTCTGTTTAAAGATTTCATTAAATATGTTCTGGGGCGCGAAGATCTACAAAACATCGCCCTGGGTATAGACGTGCGCGAAGGGGAAAGTTTAAAAGACATGCCCAAAATGCTGCAAGCGCTGGGCCGAAACGACTTTGCCCCCAAAGTAATTTTCTTAGACGCGGCGGACGAATGCCTTATACGCCGTTTTTCGGAAACCAAACACAAACACCCCATACACAAAAAATTGGCGGCGGCCATTTCCCACGAACGGGAGATATTGTCCCCCATTCAAATACTGGCGGACAAAGTAATAGACACGTCTGATTTAAAACTGGGGGAATTAAAAGAAAAACTTTCCATTTTATTGGAATCCAAACGGGAAGGGGACATGCAGATTTCCGTGGTGTCTTTTGGTTTCAAACACGGCATTTTAAAAGATTGCGATATCGTGATGGACGTGCGCTTTCTTCCCAACCCGTATTATGTGCCGGAATTAAAAGAAAAAACCGGGCTGGACAAACCCGTGCAAGACTATATTTTATCTTTCAAAGAAACCAAAGAATTTGCGGAAAAATTTGCGGAACTTATCAAATATTTGATACCAAAATATATAAAGGAAGGGAAAAGCTATCTGACCATCGCCATGGGCTGTACGGGCGGCAAACACCGCAGCGTGTTTATGGCGCATGAACTGGCGGAACGGCTTAGAAAAGCCGGGCTGACCGCTTCCGAATTTCACAGGGATATAGGACTTTAATTATGGTAAAAATTATTTTAGTCACCCATGGCAATTTAGCCCAAGAGCTGTTAAATACAACGTCACAAATCATCGGCAAAACGCCGGAAGATTTTGAAACGTTGTCCATTACGGCGGCCGCGTCGGTGGAAAAAGAATCCGCCAAGCTAAAAGAAATGTTAAAAGACAGCCCGGAAGGCGCCGTTATTTTAACCGATATTTTTGGCGGCAGCGCCACCAACATATCCCTTACCGCCAGCAAAGACAACCCTAAATGCAACGTCATTACGGGGTTGAATTTAAGCATGTTGTTGACGGCGGTAAACAACCGCAAAAAACTTTCCGCAAAAGAATTGGCGGAAAAAATAGAGGCGGACGGAAAACGCGCCGTCATTAACGCAACGGAACTGTTAATTAAAGGATTATAATGCCTATTGTATTCGCGCGTGTGGACGACCGGTTAATCCACGGGCAAATTGTGCAAGCTTGGCTGCCGGAACTGAATGTGGACGAAATTCTCATCCCGTGTACAGGGAAAGGGAAGGCTCTCGTCAACAAAGGGCTGTTGCGGCTGTGTCTGCCGTATGAATATGAACTGACCGTACTGGAAAGCAACCGCTGCAAACAATATATAGAAAATTCCGCTAAAAACATTTTTTTGTTGGCGGCCTCTTTGCAGGATATTATGCCTCTGTTGGAAGACGGCCTAAAAGTAAAATCCCTTAATATAGGCGGCATGCACTTTAAAAAGGGCGCGCAAAAGCTGGACGATAATGTTTTTTTAGATGACCAAGACAAACGCCTTCTTTCCATTTTCAAAACATTGGGGCTAAACATAGAAACCCGCGCGGTGCCAAATGCCAAGTCCATCTCGCTGGAGGGAGTCATTCCATGACCACAGCCATCGTTCTTCTTTGCATTTTAGCCGCATTGCTGGAGCTGGACACTACATACGTGGGGCAGCTTTCTTTTTCCCGGCCCATAATTGCCGGCCCCTTGTTTGGGCTTATTACGGGAGACATTATGGCCGGCATTCAAGTAGGCGTGTTTACGGAACTGTTATTTGCCGACATTTCCCCGTTAGGGGGTATTATCCCCCCCAGCGGCGTAATGTGCGCGGCCATCCCCATGATTTTGTATTCCCTGGGAATAGAGCTGTATTTTGGTTTCTTTCTGGGCGTTATAGCGGGCATAGCCTACGGGCAACTGGACAAATGGATGCGCAAAGCCCGTTTTAAATGGATGGTGTTTTTAGAAAAAAACGCCACCGCGCGCCCGGGGGCTTTTTCCCGCACGGTCATTATGCTTATTATATCGGCATTTTTGCTTAATTTAATTTTTATTTCCGTCTGCGCTTGGGTTTGCACCCAATTAATGTACAACATCGTGGCCTACATTCCGTTAAAAATGTACGCCGCGTTTAAATTTGCGTATATGGCGGTGCCGTGGATTGGCTTGGCCACTTTAATTCCGGCCTTCCGCTTGAAAACGAGGTAACCTCCCATGATGAATTTCTCCATGCACTTACGCTTGTTCTTACGCTCGTTTTTCCTGCAAACCGGCTGGAACTTTGTGAAATACCAAAATGTGGGCCTTACGTTTATTATGCTGCCGTTTTTACGCAAGCTATATAAACAGGACCAAGAGGCCCTTCCGGCGGTTATTACGCGGTATTTGGACAATTTTAACACCCAGCCGGTTATGGCGTCCTTTTGCATAGGAGCCCTGGCCAAGAAAGAAGAATCCGTGGCGCAGGCCAAATCCGTTACAGATTTTAAAGAGCAAGTAACGGAATGGACTTCCGCGCGCAGGGGCTTATCCATTACGGCCGCCTCCATTGGGGACCGGCTTTTTTGGGGTACACTCAAACCGCTGACGCTTTTGCTTGCCATTTTTATTTGGCTGTGTTTGGGAGTCAACTTTTTTGAAATAGAACTTTTGGAAAACCCGCTGGTGTTTGACGCGCTTTGCGCGGGGGCGGTTGCGTTTTTTGTATATAACAGCGTGGCCTTGTTTGTAAAATGGCAGGGGATTACCATCGCTTATAATTCAGACGAAAAAACCTGTTTCGGCCTTACCAAGTTTGACTGGAATAAAACCATTTACTATGCAAAACATATCGGCCTGATTTTAACGACAGGGCTGATTTTGTTTGGCGTATACCATTATTTTAAAAACATAGAACTGAATTTATATTTTATTACCCGCGCCGTATTGGTTTTATTTTTTGTAATGATCAGCTTTCTAACCCGCAAACTAAAAGTGCCCAACATGTATTTATATATAGCGGCGGTAATAATTTTCAGTATTGCGTGTTATTTATAACAAGGGGTAAAACAGGTGATAAAAAAAGACATCAAAATTTCCAATCGGCTGGGCCTGCACGCCAGGCCGGCGGCTATGATTGCCCAAAAAGCCGGGGAATTTTCTTGTGAAGTAAAAATAGCCAAAGACGACGTGGAAGTAAACGCCAAAAGCATTATGGGCGTTATGATGCTGGCGGCGGAGTACGGTTCGTCCGTCCGTTTAACTACAGACGGTGAAGACGAACGCCAAGCGGCGGAAGCGATTGCCGAACTTTTTAACAATAAATTTAACGAAGACTTCTAAAGGGGAAATCATGTTTGTATTAAAAGGGGTGGGCGCAAGCCCCGGTGTAGCCATCGGCCCGGCCGTGATATTGCCGGGGGATTCGTTCGCCGTCACCCGCCAATACATAGACCCGGCCGCAGTAAAAGCGGAGCTTTCCAAAATGAAAACCGCCATGGATAAAACCATGCGCGAACTGGACAGCTGTGAAAAGAAAGTCCTGGCCACCTTAGGGCAGGAATACGCCCAGCTGATGTCCACCCATAAACTGATTTTGCAAGACCCCAGCCTGTATGATTCCGTACGCAAAAAAATAAAGGACGAACACCTAAGCGCCCAAGCCGCCGTATTTTTAACCTTGCAGGAACTGGCCGCCAGTTTTGAAAAAATAGAAGACCCTTTTTTTAAAGAACGCCGCAACGACGTATTTGACGTAGGCAAGCGCCTGGCTAAAAATTTAGAAGCGGACAAAGGCGAGTTTTTAGCCTCTATCAAAAAACCTTCCGTTTTAATAGCGCATACGCTCTATCCGTCAGACACCATCAACCTGCAGGAAAACCAGGTGCTTGGTTTCTGCACGGACGTAGGCGGCAAAACCAGCCACACGGCTATTTTGGCCCAAAGCCTTAAAATGCCGGCGGTGGTGGGGCTTTCCAGCGCGGCCAAACAGGTTCAAAAAGACGACACGGTCATTGTAGACGGGGACAACGGCCTCCTGATTATCAACCCGGACCGCTACACCCTGGCCAATTACAAAAAGATACAAAAAGAAAACAAAAAAGCGGAAGCCCTGTTAAAAACCATTAACCATTTGCCTGTCATCACGCAGGACGGGCACCCGTTAAAACTTTTTGTAAATTATGACCCCCGCACCGACACCAAAGAAAACAAAAAATTAATTACGGACGGGCTGGGCCTGCTGCGTACGGAATTTTTATTTATGAATACCCCCACCCCACCCAGCGAGGAAGACCAGCACCGCATGTATCTGTCCGTAGCCAAACGCTTTGACATGCGCCCCGCCACCATCCGCCTGGCGGACTTAGGCGGGGACAAAATGCCCCAGTTTCCGCTGGACGAATTTGACCAAGAACAAAACCCATTTATGGGCTGCCGCGGGGTGCGGCTGCTGCTTAAAAACCCGGAACTTCTGCATACGCAGCTGTGCGCCATTTTGCGCACCGCGTGCGAAGTGCCCGCCCAAATACGCATTATGATACCCATGGTATCAAGCGTAGAAGAAGTACGCCACGTAAGAAGCGCCTTTAACCAAGCCCTGCAAGAGCTGGAAAAAGAAGGTAAAAAACCCGTTAACAAAGTGGCGCTGGGCGCCATGATAGAAGTGCCCGCCGCCGCCATGGCGCTGGACGGGATGATTGGTTTTTTGGATTTTATTTCCATAGGCACTAATGACTTGATACAATATTTAATAGCGGTAGACCGCGTCAACCAAGAAGTGGCCCACATGTATGATCCGTGCCACCCGGCCGTGATCCGCACGTTAAACCTCATTATCCAAACCGCGCACAAACGCGGCAAAAAAGCAAGCATTTGCGGGGAGTTAGCCTCAGACGCTAAAATGCTGCCGCTTTTATTGGGGTTGGAAATAGACGCCCTTTCCGTTACCCCGCGTATGTTTTTACGCGTTAAAAACAATATACGCAATTTAAATTTTGAAACCTGCTCCGACATGGCCCAAGCGGCGTTGCTGATGGGAAGTTCGGACGAGATACGCAATTTAATAGAGCAAAACAAAGATGAAGATTCGTAATTTTTCCATAGTTGCCCACATAGACCACGGCAAAACCACCCTTTCTGACCGTATTTTGGAAGACACCGGCACCGTACCCAAGCGCAAAATGCAAGCCCAGCTGTTAGACGGTATGGACTTAGAGCGCGAACGCGGCATTACCATTAAAGCCAAAGCGGTGCGCATTCAATACAAAGACTATATTTTAAATTTAATTGACACCCCCGGCCATGTGGATTTTTCTTATGAGGTGGCCCGTTCGCTGCGCGCGTGCGAGGGCGTACTGCTGCTGGTGGACGCTTCTCAAGGGGTAGAAGCGCAAACGGTGGCCCACGCCCATTTGGCTAAAAAGCTGGGGCTGACCATTATCCCGGTAATGAACAAGGTGGATTTGTCCCAATCGGACGCGGACGCGTCCGAAGAACAACTGTGGGATATTTTGGGCGAGCCAATAGAGGCCGAACGCGTCAGCGCCAAAACCGGCCTGGGCATTGAGCACCTGCTGGACCGCATTATTACCGATATTCCTGCCCCGTCCGGGGACGTAAACGCCCCCCTGCGCGCGCTTATTTTTGATTCTTTTTACGATCCGTTCCGCGGCGTTATCATGTACGTGCGCTTGGTGGACGGAAGCGTAAAACCGGGCCAAACCATACGCTTTATGTCTTCCGGCGCTTCTTACAAAGTGGAAGAGCTGGGTTTTATGACCCCTAAACAATTGCACAAAGGCGAAAAACTAAGCGCGGGCGAAGTAGGCTATTTGGTGGCCGGCATTAAAGACATTCACCAAGTAAAAGTGGGCGACACCGTTACCCTGGCCGAACGCCCGGCCCAAACCCCGCTGCCCGGGTATGAAGACGCCAAACCCGTGGTGTTTGCCAGCATTTTCCCGGTGGAAACGACGGACTTTCCCCTCCTGCGCACCGCACTGGAAAAATTAAATTTGTCAGACTCTTCTTTCCACTACCAAAGCGAAACTTCCAAAGCGCTGGGGTTTGGTTTTCGTTTGGGGTTTATGGGCATTTTGCATATAGAAATTGTAAAAGAACGCCTGGAGCGGGAGTTTAATTTATCTTTAATCGCCACCGCGCCCAACGTGGTGTATCACGTTAAATTCACCCCGCGCAAAACGCACCCGCAGGAGCTTTCCGCCCTGCCGGACGCGCCGGACGACCCGGGCTATAAAATTATAGACAACCCGGCCAATTTCCCTCCGTACGGGGATATTATAGACATTAAAGAACCCGTCATTCACATTACCATCGTTACCCCGGTGGAGTTTATGGACGGCGTTATGACCCTGTTAAAAGAAAAACGCGGCGTGTTTATGAATTTAGACCACCTTTCCAACCAGCGCGTGATCGTAAAGTATGAAATGCCCATGGGGGAAATGGTTATCGATTTTTACAACAAATTAAAATCCGTTTCCAAGGGATACGCTTCTTTTGACTATGAGGTAGCCGGTTTCCGAAGCGCAGACGTGGTGCTGATGGAAATTTTGCTTCACGGCACGCCGGTGGACGCTTTGTCCGTAGTGGTTCATAAAGACAAAGCGCAAACCCTGGGCCGCGCCTTGTGCGCCAAATTAAAAGAATTAATCGGCCGCCAGCAGTTTGAAGTGGCCGTACAAGCCGCCGTAAACGGCAAAATAGTGGCCCGCGAAACCATACCCGCTTTCCGCAAAGACGTAATTGCCAAATGCTACGGAGGGGACATTACCCGCAAACGCAAACTGCTGGAAAAACAAAAAGAAGGCAAAAAGCGCATGAAGTCCATCGGCAGTTTAAACATTCCGCAGGAAGCGTTTGTTTCTATGCTGAAAATAAGTGAAGAATAACCCCTGTTGTTTTTCAGACCAGGCGCCGCACGGAGAACAACTCCGTGCGGCGCTTTTTATAGAGCACACTTTAAATTTGCTAAAATAGGATATATATGATTTTAGAAGGGAAAACTCTTGCCGCACAAATACGCCAAAACCTGCCGCAGCGCGCGCAGGAAGCGCAACAAAAACTGGGCCGCCCGATCAGCCTTTACGCTTACGGCTGCGCAGATGACTATGCCGCTTACGTTTATTTAAACAAAGAGGTGGAAGCCGCACGCAAAACCGGCGTACAGGCGCAAGTTTTTCCTTTGTCACGCGCTACCCCGGCCGCCCAATTTTTGGAAATGCTTTCCCAGTCTTCCCAAAACCCGCAGGTAGACGCTGTCTTGATCGCCCGCCCGCTGCCGGAACACTTAGCCGCCAGCGGCTATGAACGCGTGCTGGCCCCGCAAAAAGATGTGGACGGTATGTCTTACGTTAATATGGGCAATTTATTTTTATGCAAAACGTGGCAAGACGTAGAACGCCTGCCCGGCTTTGTTCCCTGCACGGCCATGGCGGTCATCCGCTTGCTTAATTACCACGGCATTGACCCGCAGGGTATGGAGGCCGCCGTCATCGGCCGTTCCCCCACCGTGGGACGCCCGCTGGCGCATTTATTAACCTGCAAAAACGCCACGGTAAAAATTTGCCACACCAAAACCGCAGACTTAAAAAAAGCCTTGCAGAATGAACAACTCATCTGCTGCGCGGCAGGGCAGCCCAGCTTATTAACGGCGGATATGGCCCAGCCCGGTGCCGTGATTATAGACATTGCCACCAATGTCACCCCGGCAGGCGGTTTATGCGGGGACGCGCAAACCGCGCTTTTGTTGGAAAAAGGCTGCTCCGTTTCCCCCGTGCCGGGCGGAGTGGGGCCGGTAACCCTTGCATGTCTGCTGGAAAACATTATATTATCAGGTGAGAGGAAAGCATAAGGAGAGCCCATGAAAACACTGTTCAAATTAACCGTTTTTTTACTTTGCGCCGGCTTACTGGCTGCATGCACCAGCAATCAGCGCAAGGCTCAATATAACCGTAAAATCTATTTAACGGAAGAGGATTATTTGGCTGATCTTTCCCCGGAAGCCCAAAAGACGCGCAGAGAAGCGCCGCCGGTGGTGGAGTCTGAATACATTTTTAATTTGGAACCCGCCCCGGATGAAAAAAATATTTATTTTTATGATGACCGCCAACAACCCCAGGTGCCCGGCGTGCCCAATGACGGCGATTACAAAAAAGAAAAACGCCTGTGGCAAAAACCCAAACGCTACTCGCCCGAACAATATTACGGCATGGCGGCACCGGCGGAAGAGGCCGCCCCAATGGAAGACGTGGGGGCCGACGAATATTATTAATAACCAAAAACCCGGTTTGAATAAACCGGGTTTTTTATATACTCTTCACCTTGGCGCAAAAACATTTTTGCCAGCAAAACACACATTATTTCTTTTTTACAAAAAGGTCCACCCTGTCCGTAAAAATGCCGTCCACCCCCTGGGTTTGCAATTGCTGGGTGCGCGCCAGGTCATTTACCGTATACACGAATACTTTTAGCCCATGCGCATGGCAGGCGGAAATAATGGGGGGAGTAATGCGGGTTTGGTTCATATGCACGCTGTAAGCCCCCAGCGAAAGGGTTTTAGACAGGTCAAATTGGCGGCATAAATGCCCTATTTTAATGTTTTTATGCAAATGCCTTACCCGCACCAGGGTGTCATAATCAAAACTGGAAATAAGCAGTTTTGGCAAAGATTCCGGGGCGTACAATTCCAGATTTTTTAAAAGCGCGCGTTCTATGCCGGGGTAAAGGTTGCCGTCGTTCTTAATTTCTATATTTAAAACTTGCAGGTCTTCCTGAATAACGGGAAGCAAGTCACGCAAGGTGGGCACTTGGCAAATGTCCGCGGAAAAACGGTTGATAAGCGGGTATTGTTGCAGCTGCGCCAAAGACAAATCTTTAATTTGTACGTCCACCCCTGTGGTATCTTTTAAAGAATAATCATGGTGGATAACAGTCCATTGGTCTTTGGTTAAATGCACGTCCAGCTCGTACGCTGTGGCGCCCAGCTCCCGCGCCAAAGCAAACGCGCAGAGTGAATTTTGCGGCCTAAGCCCGCTGGCCCCGCGGTGTGCAAAGTAAATCATACTATTTTAGTGTAAAAAAATATCATACCCCTTGGCAAGAAAACAGATTAAAAACCCTCCGTTTCAAGCGGAGGGTAAAATTTATTTTAAAGAAGAAGTACAATGCCCGCAGCGGGTGGCCTCCAGCGGGATTTCCATACAGCAATAAGGGCATTTTTTGGTGGTGGGAGCCTCGGCCGGGGTTTCTTTGAGTGCGTTTAGCTTATTGATAAGCTTTATCAGCATAAAAATACACAAAGCCACAATTAAAAAGCTAATCACCGCATTAAGCAAATTGCCAATATTTAACGTGGTGGCACCCGCCGCCTGCGCCGCGGATAAAGACTCATACGGCCCGGGCGTGGAAGCCCCCGGTTTGAGCACAATAAACCAGTTGGAAAAATCCACCTTCCCCATCAACAGCCCCAAGGGCGGCATTAAAATATCAGACACCATGGAATTGACTATCTTGGTAAACGCCGCGCCGATAATGATACCAACGGACATATCAATCACATTGCCGCGCATGACAAACTTTTTAAATTCCGCCAATATGTTTTTAATCATTTTTTTCTCCTGGGCTAATTAATCCCGCCGCCCTAAAAAGAGGGGTATATAAATCGTCCTGCACCGGATAAGAAATCTCCCGCGGGTTTACTTCATCGCTAAACGTTACGGGGGCCTGTTCAATGACGCATAGGGGGGTTTGCTCGTTGGCTTCCCCCATGCACAAAGCCGCGGCGGAGGCCAAGCTGTCCGCCGCGTTCACCAGCGTAACGGCTAATTTTTTACCATAAATATCCGGCTTTCCGCGCAAATCCCGTACGCCTTTAAACCCCGCATAGCCCACCGCGCCCGCCACCACGCCGGCACGCAGGGGCAAAATCATGCTGTCGGTAATCAGCACGCCCAGGTTTTTTATGCCGTAAACGGTTTGCAGACGGGCGCGCAAATCCGCCGCCGCGCGGTAACAGTCTTTAGGCAGCAAAAGCAGTTTGCCCTGCGCGTTGGATTCGTCCACCCCGGCGTTGGTCATTACCATACCGGCTTTAATGGTCAGCCAAGCCAAGGGCGTTTTTAAAGCGGCGCCGCTTTCCTTCTGAATAAGTGCTTCTTTTTGGGCGGCGTTTTCATAAGGAACGCTTAACCCCAGCCATAAACACACCAGCTTGGAAGCCACCGCCAAAACGGTGTTTTCCTCCAAAGCGGGTATGTACTCTTTAATAAATAAAGGCAAATCCGCATTCTCTTTAAACACTTGGGTGTGAACAGCGGTTAATTTCATGCGTCCTCAAAGGGGGCGACGAAACTGTAAAAAACTTCATTAGCCAAAAACAGCCCCTCAAAAGTTAATTTTATTGTATTATTTTTTTGCGCCAGCAACCCGTTTTGAATATGTTTGTCAATTTCTTTCCCAAAAGCCCGCCACATGGATTTAGAAGGGGCAAAGCCGTCCAATTGCCTAAGCCCCAGCATGAGGCTTTCCCCCAGCTTGGCTTTGCCCTCCAAGGTTTCTTCAAACACAACCGCACTTTCCCCCCGGTTTATTTTTTGAATGTACTCCGCTATGTTTGCCGTGTTTTGGCTGCGCCGCCCGTTTAAGTAAGACACCGCCGCCGCACCCAGCCCCACATATTCCCCGTTTTGCCAATAATGCGTGTTATGCAGCGCGCGGCAGCCGGGAAGGGCAAAGTTGGAAATTTCATAATGCTCAAACCCCGCCGTGCACAGACGGCGGTGGGCTTCCTCCAGCATGCGGCGCATAAGAAGCTGGTCACACAATACGCCGCGCTCAAAAAAAGGAGTCCCCTCCTCTATCTGCAGCCCATAAACGGAAATATGCTGCGGGCGCAAGGAAAGCACCCCCGCAAGGCCCGCCAAAAAATGATCTAGCGTTTGGCCGGGCAGGCCGGCAATTAAATCTATATTTATATTCGTAAATCCCGCTTGCCGGGCGGCTTGGTAAGCGTTTAAAAAATCTTCCCGGGTGTGAATGCGCCCCAATGTTTTTAATTCCTCGTCGTGCCAGCTTTGCAGCCCTATGCTAAGGCGCTCTGCCCCCGCCGCTTTTAAAACGGTTAGTTTTTGCGGGGTGAGGCTTTCTGGGTTGGCCTCGCAGGTAACTTCCCGCAAAGCAGAAAACGGGCCGGTGATCCGGGCCAGCAAATCACACAGAACCTGTAACTGCGCGGCGCTTAACAAACTGGGCGTACCGCCGCCAATGTAAAGCGTTTGGAAAGTGCGCCCGGAGTATAAAGAAGCCTCACTCTCCAAGGCGGCCAAATACGCGGGAATAAGCGCTTCTTGCCCGGGGTAGGAGGCAAAATCACAATAATTGCATTTCTGGCGGCAAAAAGGGATGTGAACGTAAAGGCCCGTGGTCATTATTTTTTTAATGCCGCCTGTTGGTTAAGATAGGCAAAAATGAACGGGTCTAAATCGCCGTCCATCACGGCGTTTACTTGGGACGTTTCATAATCCGTGCGCAAGTCTTTCACCAGCTGGTACGGCATAAACACGTAAGAGCGGATTTGGTGCCCCCAGGCAATTTCGCCTTTTTGCCCGTAGCGTTTTTCGGCCTCGCTGCGTTTTTTATCCATTTCCAGTTCATACAGTTTGGCTTTTAACATCTTCATGGCGGTTTGGCGGTTTTGCAGCTGGCTGCGTTCTATGCGGCAGGAAACCACTATCCCCGTGGGAATATGCAGCAAACGCACAGCGCTTTCCACCTTGTTTACGTTTTGCCCGCCGTGGCCGCCGGCGCGGCTGGTTTCCAGCTGGATGTCTTTCTCCGGTATTTCTATATTGATGTTTTCATCAATATCGGGCAATACGTCGCACGAAGCAAAAGAAGTATGGCGGCGGCTGTTGGCGTCAAACGGGGACACGCGCACCAAGCGGTGTACGCCGTTTTCCCCTTTTAAATAGCCATAAGCGAAAGGGCCTTCTATAATGGCGCTGACGGTTTTAAGGCCGGCTTCGTCGCCGGGTTGGGAGTCGGTTACAGACACTTTAAAACCGTGCTGTTCCGCCCAGCGCGTATACATACGAAACAACATCTGCGCCCAATCGCACGATTCCGTTCCGCCGGCCCCGGCGTGAATGGTTAAAATGGCGTTTAGTTTGTCATTGGGTTCCGAAAGGGTAATTTCACTTTCTTTGCGCTCCACCTGTTTTTCCGTATCCGCCAAAGAAGCGTATAAGTTTTGTAGTTCGGCCGAGTCTTGCATTTCTTTGCACAAATCGTACCAAGCGCGCGCGTCCGCCACTTGTTTGGCCAATTGCTGGTAAGAAGATACGGCTGTTTTGAGTCCGTCCAACTGGCGCGTAAGCGCTTGGGCGGTTTGGTTATCGTTCCAAAAATCCGGCTCGGCGGTGCGTTTTTCCAAGGACGCTATTTCCTGCGTTTTGGCGGGCACGTTTACAATGGCGCCTATTTTACCCAGGCGCTCTTCTAAAGAAGCTATTTTGGCGTCTACATCGGTAAATTCAATATTATTCATAAGCAAAAACAAAAGTGGAAATGAGCAAAGTAAAATAAAATACGGCGCACAGCCAGGCAAACCAATCCCCCCATTGGGTATAAAAATTCTTGGCATCATGGATAGGCAATGCAACCCCGCCGCGCAAAATGGCGCGGGTATTAAGCGGAGCGGTTTGCAAAACACGGCCAAAACGGTCAATAATGGCGGAAATGCCCGTATTGGCGGAACGAAGCACCGGGCGGCCCGTTTCCACCGCGCGCAAAGCGTTTACCGCCAAATGCTGGTAAGGGGCGTCTGAATCAAAAAACCAGGCGTCATTGGTCACATTAACAAACACTTTGGCGCCGGCCCGGTTCTGCCGCAGCCATAACTGCGGGAAAATGGATTCATAACACACGGTTAAGCCTATGGGCACGCTGGAAACCTGCGCAAGCGGTTGATTAAGCAAACCGGGGGTAAAAGAGCCCAGTTCCCCCAATACTTCTACATCTGAGGCTATTTTGCGCACCCAGTTTTCCATGGGGATATACTCCCCAAACGGAACCAGTTTCACCTTGCGGTATTCTTGCAAAGCCTCTGCAAACGGAGATAAAACATACGCCCCTACATATTGCTTGCCGTCCGCTTCTATATTGGAGCCTATAGTCTGAAAAACCCCCGCATCCACTGAAATTTGGTCAAACAAACTAAAATACGGCTCCTGCGTAAGCAAGCCGGGCACCGCGCTTTCCGGCCAGACGGCCAGCATGGCGCCGCTGTCTTTCAGCTGGGCCCCCATATCCTGCAAAGTAGCCAAGATTTCCTCCTCAAATTGGGGGGACCATTTTTTATATTGGTCAATATTCGGCTGCATAACGGCCGCCTGCATACTTAGCAAGGATTTATGTTCCGGGCGGCTTAGTTTCCAATTTCCATAGCCGCACACGCCGCCAAACAATAACCCGGCGGCCAAAATTTGAAACACCCCCCCTTTCAAACCGGCTTTTGCGCTAAAGGCATAGCCTAAACTTACCCCGGTAAACGCCAAGGCAAAACTAACGCCGTATACGCCGGTTAAAGAAGCGATTTGGATGGCATGCGGAAAATTCCACTGGGAATACCCCAACATAAACCACGGGAAACCCAGCCCGTAAAAAGCAATGGTTTGGTGGAGCCACTCCAGCGCCACCCAAGCGCAAGCCGCCAAAACGGGAAATAAAAATTTTAACTTTTTAAGAAAAAAGCAGCTTGTCCCCCAAAAAGCAAACTGAAGCCCTATCAGGGCCGATAAGCCCAGCCATGCCCCGTAAGACTGCGCGGCGCTCATGCCGCCGCCCTCATAACAGGTACGGTATACCCACCAAAAAATACCGCCGTAAACCAACACGGCGGTAAACCAAGAATAGATAAAAGCGCCCCACAATTTTTTAACGCGCACCACACCCATAATAAACGGCGCCAAAGCCACCCAACCCCAGGCATAGTTAGACATGCGGGGATAACTGCATTTAACCAATAACGCCGTAGCCGCCGCACAAATGAGCAAAAAGATAAACCGCCCGCCGGCTTTGCCAAACGCCGCCGCGCGGCCTTTAAAAGAAGGCTTGTTTTGCGAAGGCTCAGACAAGAATTTACGGCGAAACAAAGGCATATGGCTCCGTTAATAAATAATTTTGCAGGTTTTATTGCGGCATACGGCGCGCGCAGACGGGCTGCATTCTTTTTGCGTAGAGGGAGCCCCTTCCGGGCAAGTCTTTGCCATTACATTGCCCAAACTTTGAGTAAACTCCAAAGAGCGGGACGCATTAATGGCCACCACTCCTTTAGGGCCTATTAAACAACCGCAAGGGTCTTTGTCCACAATAATACAATCGCTGTCCGTTTGGCAGGCATAATTGGCCGCGCGCGCTTTAGCCACACGGCGGGCGCGTTCCTGCGCTTCCTGCTCCGCCACTTGACGCTGGTAATCTTCTTTATTGGCGATAATTTCTTCGCTGGACAGGGCGGGCATGTCCGTTTCTATCGTACTGCGGCGGGCAAGAAACATAGGGACAGACGCAATAACACCCAATGCGCACAACAACAACAAACCTTGTTTTATTGTATTCATCATGCTTGTTTGGCTCCACAGCATTTTTTGTATTTTTTACCGCTGCCGCAGGGGCACGGGTCGTTGCGGCCTATTTTATGGGCCGGGCCTTCCTGCTGGCCGGAAACGCTTTCCTGCCGGTGGACAGGCTGCGCCTCCCGCCGGGGAGGAAGCTGTATGCGGAAAATATAGCCTACCATTAAATCCCGCACGCGGTTCATCATAGCGCAGTATAGTTTATAGGCTTCTTTTTGGTACTCAATCAGCGGGTCCTTCTGCGCATAACCACGCAAACTGACGCTGTTTTGAAGCTGGTCCAGCTCATACAAATTTTGTTTCCAGGCACTGTCTAAAATTTGCAGCAAAAGCATGCGCTCTATTTCCGCAAAATTCAGCCCCTGCTCGGCAAAATAAGCAACGCGCGCATGGTATAACTCTTTTACTTGGGAGAAAATTTCCTCCGCCAGTGCGTCGCGCGTTTTGCCGGAAACATTATCTATATTATAATTAAAATTCACGGGGAAAAGTGATTTTAACGCCACGTTTAACGCGTCAAAATTGCTTTTTGCCGCATGGGTGGGGTGATAATAAGCCTCCACCAAATCATAAATGCATTCTTCCATCATTTGCAGGGCCTTTTCGGTCATGTCCTGCCCGTCCAAAATGGCGTTGCGCAGACCGTATACCGCGGTGCGCTGCTGGTTCATGACTTTATCGTAATCCAAAAGCTGTTTGCGGATATCAAAGTTGCGGCCCTCCACCATGCGCTGGGCGCCTTCAATTTGGCGGGTCATCAGGCGCGATTCGATCGCTTCCCCTTCTTTCATGCCCATGGCGCTTAAAATAGAAGAAATTTTGGCCGTATTGGCAAATAAACGCATTAGTTCGTCTTCCAGCGATACATAAAAGCGGGAGCAGCCCGGGTCTCCCTGGCGGGCGCAGCGGCCCCGCAGCTGGTTATCAATGCGGCGGCTTTCATGCCGCTCACTGCCAATTACGTGCAAACCGCCGTGTTCTTTCACTTCCTGCTGTTCCTTGGGGTCTGCCGGGTTGCCGCCCAATACAATATCCGTACCGCGGCCCGCCATGTTGGTGGCGATGGTTACCGCCCCCTTGCGCCCGGCTTGGCTGATGATTTGGGCTTCCATCTCGTGGTATTTGGCGTTTAAGACTTTATGCGGAATTCCTTTGCCGCGCAGCATGGCGGATAATTTTTCGGATTTTTCAATAGAACGCGTACCCACCAGTACCGGGGATCCCTGTTTCCATAAATCCTCCACTTCATGCACAATGGCGTTGAATTTTTCACGTTCCGTTAAAAAGACTTGGTCCGGGTAATCAATACGCTGGGAAGGGCGGTTGGGGCGGATTTCCACCACGTCTAACTTGTAAATCTGCCAGAACTCGTTGGCTTCCGTCATGGCGGTACCCGTCATGCCGGAAAGCTTTTTATACAGTTTAAAGAAGTTTTGGAAGGTAATGGTGGCCAAGGTTTGGTTTTCTTCTTTAATTTGCAGGCCTTCTTTGGCTTCTACCGCCTGGTGCAAACCGTCGCTCCAGCGGCGGCCGGGCATTAAGCGGCCGGTAAATTCGTCCACAATAATTACTTCCCCGTCTTTTACCACATAGGCCACGTCCCGTTCATACAAGTGATGGGCCCGCAAAGCCTGGGTAATGTGATGCACCCACCCGGCGCCCACGTCGTCATACAAATTGGGGACGTTTAAAAAGCGTTCCGCCTTGGCAATACCCGTTTCCGTAAGGGTGGCGGTGTGGTTTTTTTCGTCCACAATGGCGTCATACCCTTCTTCCAGTTTGGTGCCTTCGTATTTGGCTTTCACTTCGTCTTTTTCCGTAATTAAACGTACTTTTAAAGAGGGTACCAAGCGGTTTACAATATAGTATTTATCGGTGCTTTGTTCAGATGGACCGGAAATAATAAGCGGGGTACGGGCTTCGTCTATTAAAATGGAGTCTACTTCGTCCACAATACAATAATTGAGCGGGCGAAGGACGCGGTCCTCACGGGAAATCACCATATTGTCACGCAAGTAATCAAAGCCCAGCTCGTTATTGGTTACATAGGTAATGTCTTTGGCGTACATTTCCCGGCGTTCGTCATTGTTCATATCATGGCCGATGAACCCTACGGTAAGACCTAAAAATTCATGGATGGGGCCCATCCATTGGCGGTCACGGCGGGCCAGATAGTCGTTCACCGTAACGACATGCACCCCTTTGCCGGTTAACGCGTTTAAATAAGAGGGCAGAACCGCCACCAACGTTTTACCTTCCCCGGTGCCCATTTCGGCAATTTTACCTTGATGTAAAACAATACCGCCTAAAAGCTGCACATCATACGGGCGAAGGCCTATGACGCGCTGGGCCGCCAAGCGTACCACGGCAAACGCTTCGGGCAGGATATCGTCTAAAGTTTCTCCTTTGGCTAAGCGGTCTTTAAATTCCTGCGTTTTGGCTTTTAATTCATCATCGGTCAGGTTAGCTAATTCCTGCGTAAAACGGTTGGCATCATCAATATAATGCTGAATTTTTTTAAGATCTCTCTCACTTTTTGTTCCAAAAACTTTATCAATTACGGTTCTAATCATGTTACGTTTCCTTATACACAAATTTAAATAATATAAAAAAGGGTTTTAAGATACGGCAAAACGCCCCCTCCCGCCAAAGCGGGAAGAAGGCGTTTTAAAAAGAAAGATCATTTACCGACAGGCTTTTTGTTTTTTGCTTTTACTTCTAAATTTTTGGAAGCTTTCGCTTTTTCAGCCTCTTCTTTAGCCGCCTTGGTGGCGCTGGCAACCTGAGAAGAAGCTTCCGCTTTCAAATCGGAGAAATATAACTCGCTGGCGGAGCGGACTTTATTTTTAGCGTCTTTCTTAAGCTGTTTAATTTCCGCTTTTAATTCTTTAATGCGGGCGTTTTCTTTTTCTATTTGGGCATTGCGTTCTTGCTTATCCAAAGATTTGTCTTTCTTTAACGCTTTAATGCGCGCTTTGCACAATTTTATTTCCGCGTTATGGATATCCAAGGTTTGCTCATAAATATCTTCAAAAACGGCCAACAAATCAGCCCGAGTAGCTCCCTCTAACGCCGCCAAATCAATGTTAGAGGCCTGTTGCAAAGCCAAGCCGTTTTCATAAGTTTTGGCAATAACAAACAGACGGAGGGAATTGTCAAAATTTTTAACCAACGCAATTAATTCCGTTTCTGATTGGGCTGTTTTCTCTTTTTGATATGAGGCAGCCAAATTTTGCAAAATCTCGTTATACTGGGCATTATTTTTAGCCTTTTCCAACACGGCAGGATTGTATTGGGCAAAAACCGCCAGAACTTCTTCCTGCGTATATTTTTGGCTGTCTTGCGCATACAAGCTGGAAGCGGCGGCCAATACAGCCAACAAAAGCAAACATCTCTTCATACAAAACCCTCCTTTACTAAATTGTTAAACCCCTACATTTGTTATTTTGCTATTTCTGGGGCATTTCGTCAAGCGAAAAAAATAAAAACATAAAAAAACCCCGCTAAAAGCGGGGTATTGAAATAAAGAAGCTTACCGGGCCGCCGTACGGAAGAAATTTCCGCGGGTGGAGCCTTTGGCCAAACGGGGCATGCCCGTCATTTTATCCGCTTCCACAATGATGTTTTTGGCATTAGGTTTAATTAAGTCTTTAGAAGAACCAAAAATATCGCCTTCTTTTAAGACGCCCAATTTCCCGTGATTGTTAATCTGCACTTCCAGTTTCAAATTTCCTTCCAGTTCCGGGGCTAATAAATCTTCTTCGCCCATATGAAAGGCTAACGGGAATTTAGGGTTTACCACTCTTTTAATGGCTACGGGGACATCCGCCTCGTTCTTTACGATGATAGAACAGGAATTATTGTCTGCCTGTGCGATTTTGACCAGCCTTTCCGGGACATTTACCGTACCGGTAATATTAAAACGACCCTCTTGCACTGTTCTGGCCAAGCAGAATGCACACGCTATAACACTGGCTGCTGTTGCAGCTATTAATATCTTTTTCATAATCTTATTTTACCCTTTTTAAGTCCGGCCTTGCAAGCCGGTGTGACAAGCTATTAATTATATCTTAAATCCTGAATTATTAAATTTCAACTCATTTTTAGTCCAAAAACCGGGGTTACCCTCTAACAACAAGAAGATAACCCCTTACCAAGGTCTTAAACTAAAAACTTACTGTTTGAAAAAGCCCCACAAATTTTTGGCGTATACCCAGCCTTTGCAAACGCCTTCGCTCTTATTGGCCGGGTCGTCTTCCACTTCAATCCAAGAACCTTTCTTGGATAAATATTTAAAAGGATATCCTTTTTCTACCGTGCAGACGATTTCATTGCTTACACCGGGGCCTTTGCGTACGTTTAAATCTACCGTAGCGGCCATAGCCCCTCTAGGACTTAATAAAGAAGCGGAAATCCACCCGTTAAAACCTTCAAAATCTTTTACCAAGACCCAGTCTTTGGCTTCGTTAGTCTTAATCATAATGACAGGCGTATATTTCCACGCATACCATTTTACCGCACAATTCGTGCCCGGGCAAGAACGGATATTGGCTTTTTTAGCGTTTACGCTGGCATATTTTTGCGCAAACGCAGGGGCACTTACTAATAAAAACATTACGAATACGGATGCGATTTTCTTCATATTCTCTCCTTCTTTTTCATCATCCTAAATTCTATTGCAAAATTTTCTGCTACACCTCAAGTATAGCAAATATTTCTGTAGTTTTTGCAATATTTTAACAGGTCCCGCCTTTTTACCAAAAAAGCTATAATAGAAGTACCTATTTATTATATGGAGTTTTTTATGAAAGAACAAGTGGAAAAAGTGATTGAAGAAATCCGCCCCATTTTACAGTCTGACGGGGGCGACATTCAGCTAATCGGCGTGGACGAAAAAACCGGCATTGTAACCGTAGGTCTGCGCGGACGCTGCGGCGGCTGCCCGCACGCGCAGATGACGCTGCAAGCCGTAGTGGAACGCAAAATTAAAGCGGAAGTCCCCGGGGTAACCGCGGTAGAACGCGTATAACCCCATGCCCAAAGCGGATTTACATACCCACTCCGTATTTTCTGACGGAACCACCTCCCCCAAAGAGGTGGTTATTGCCGCCCAAAAAACCGGGGTGGGCCTTTTTGCGTTGGCAGACCATGACACCGTAAACGGCGTAGCCCAAGCCCAGGCAGAATGCCAAGCCCGCCATATCCCCTTTGTCCCGGCGGTAGAAATAAGCACCCGGGAACACGACCACCTGCATTTTTTAGGGCTGAATGTAGATATTCACAATACGCGTTTTTTACAGTTTTTGGAAAATAACCGCCGCCTGCGGGTAGAGCGCATTAAAAAAATTATAGCCCAACTGCAAGCCGCCGGGGTGGATTTGACAGAGCAAGACGTATTCTCCCGCGCGCCCAATACGGTATCCCGCGCCCATGTGGCGGACGCTTTAAAACAAAAAGGGATTGTCCCCACCCGGCAGGAAGGGTTCCGCCGGTGGCTGGTTCCGGGGCAGGCGGGATACGTGCCGTCCGCCGGGGTTACCGTGTTAGAAGCCATACGGGAAATTAAAAACGCCGGAGGCCTAGCCGTAATAGCCCACCCGGGCATGGTAATGGAAGTGTGGAATTTTCCGGCCTGGAAAGAAGGCGGATTGGACGGCATAGAAGTCTTTTATCCAGCCCATACGTACACCATGAAACAGGAACTGCTGAAAGTAGCCCGTAAATACGATTTGTTTGCCACCGGAGGGTCTGATTACCACGGCCCCAGCAGCGGGCGCAACTCTACGCCGGGGATGTCCATCCCGCAGCCGCATTATGACCGGCTATTTTCCAAACTATTCAACAAATAACCCCCTATAAAAAGTTTCCCGGCCTCACCGGCGGCTATTCCGTTAGGGGGTCTTCGTATACTTCCGTTTCTTCTTGCGGATTAGACGCCTTTTCTTTTAATTTGTCATAATCCCCGCGGGATATTTGCTGTCCAAAATGGATTAAATAGCCCAAAAAGCAACCAATCAGCAGGAAAGCGGCGCTGCCCCACGCCCCTAAAATATCCAACATAAGGCCGAAACTGACCGTAAACATGGCGCTAAAGAAAGAGGAAAAGGACAACAAGGCGGACATTTCATTGGAAATTTCACGCGTTTTATCGGACGGGAATGAAGTAAGTATGGGGGCAAAATTGGTCAATCCCAGAGCACAGGCTATTACTCCCGCCACCTGCGCCTGCCACCACGGTGTATTGATAAGCGCCAGCCCCGCCAAACTAAGCCAACCGCTGCCCTGCAGCAATTTACCGGGATTAAGCGCCTTTAGCCGGTAAGGGCCGGCGTGTACCCCTTGCCCGAGCATGGTACCCGCCATACGCCCAAATACAATGGGCATGGTAAACAAGACAAAAGAGGGAACTACCCAGCCTTCGCTTCCTAACGAAATGCCAAAAGGCAAATGCCACAACATATCCGGGTTGGAAAAATGTTCTTTCATTAAATTATTAACAAACAACGCCAGCGTGCCCATATTGGCCCCGTGCAAGATGTTGGCATATACGCTTTTGCGAACCAGCTTGGAACGGGCATTTTTGCCGGAAAAAATATTCCATATGCTTTTAAAATTTACCTGGTATTTATGTTTGGCCTGCTGTACGCTTTGCAGGGTTTGTTCTTTTAAACGGAATTTGTTGTAAATAATAAAACTAAGCGCGCTGATAGCCATATATACGGGGAAGAAGGCCGTCCAGTCCGCCCCGGCCACACACAGAAAAAGCGGCGGAAGCAAGTAGTTCATAGAGTTGCCAAACACCTGCTTAAATACCGCCAGCGTGCCCACGTTGCGCTGGTAATTGCCTTTTTTGGAAGCCGCCAGCAAAGTGGGTTTTAAAGATACGTCCAAAAACGCTCCCCCGGTGCCCAGCAATAAGAAACTGGCCGCCAGCGCCCAGCGCTTTAATGGGGTAGGATCCCCCAGCTGCCCGTCCAGCCCGGCCAGATAGGGAAGCAAAAACGCGCTGATCATGGCCAACATGCCAATGTTAGACATCGCCCGACGGCTGAATTTGCTTTGCAGTATGCCAATGGGCAAAGACAAAAGGCCAATGGTCAGAGAGCCAATATTGCCCAGCAAAAACATTTCAAAATTACTCATTTGGAAGGGCTCTTCGGCAAAGTTGGCCACAATGGTGGAAACATTGTTCATGCCCAGCAGTACATACATTAAAAACATGGGCCAAATTTTACTGTTGGCTAACAACAGCCCTTCCCCTATTTTCTTTAGGGTAAGCGCGGAGGCTTTTAAACGGCCGTCCGCACGGTAGAATTTTAAATCGTCCCGAATGACTACCTGCTTATATGTTTTGGCTTGGTCTTGTTTGTCTTGTACGGAACGGTATTTGCGCAGAATCATTTCCCCGCTGGGCAAAATAAAAACCTCTTGAAGAGGTTTTAATTGAAAGTTGTTTTGAGATAGGGGCACCGATAGTTGGGCTAATGTTTCACCCCGCCGGCTCTTTACCGGCACACGGGCAAGGGGGCCGTCATCCGAAGCGGAAGCCCCGGCAGAGGGCCCTTCCCCTTTGTTTGGGTCGTTGTCCTTTTTTCCAAAAAGTCTTTGAACCTCATAGGTAATAAATTTTGCCAAAGTAGAATCTTTCATCATGGAGGTTGTCATCACCAAAGACAAGCCTAAACATACGCCGGCGTAAATTAAATCCAGATTGGGAAGTAAAGCGGTCATATACGCCGCGGGGAAAGTGGCTATACCGGCAATAGCCATGGTTAAAGCCAAAATAACGGAAATCTCCCGCTGTAATTTGGGCTGTTTCTGCATGATAAAATCATACATTTGGGTAAAGAAATTCCCTACGCCCAGGCTGGCAACCACCGCGCCAACAATCGTGGGAACTAAATTACCCACGTTGAAAATCATAATGCCGGTACCAATGGCAGACAAAGCCGAACACAATATATACATACTGCCGCTGCTCATGCGTTTGCCTACCACATTACCGCCTAAACGCCCTATAATAAACGGCAAGTATAAAGACAAAGCCACCAGGAAGTTCGCGTAAGCGCCGTCCGGTATCAAGGAGTTTATGCTGGCCGCAAAAGAGCTGGATAAAATAAATTCATGTACGGTGGCCAATGTCATGGCGATGGAAATACTCTTCACGCCTTTGGCCTTTGCAAAAACTTTCCAAACATTGGCGGTGCTGTTTTCCAAGTTGCTAAAATCAGCTTTTACCTGCTCCATAATTTGCTGCAACTGCCCGGCATCAAAAGCACCGCTCTTGGCCAGGGCTTGCTCCAAATCTTGCAAAGTTTGTTGTTTAACTTCCGCAAATACCGCTTTCGTTTTTAAACGGCCGTTTAATTTTACATGCGCTTGCACCAATGCGTCTACCGCTTCTTTCAGCTTGCGGGAGACTTCTTCCGTAGCCTCTTTAAACTCGTTAGATCCGGCAGGGAGGGAGATTATCTCTTCCAAAGCTTTGGCTGTTTTCTCAATTCCGGAAGATAAAGCCCGCTCACTCTGTTCCAAATTTTTAACAGAATAGGCGTCCCGTAAATTGGCACGAATCACGCGCGCCGTCACCCAACCGCTGTAAAGCGCATAAATTGGAAAGCTGATAGAATAGTCCAGCCCTAAGTTTACCCCGAACAATTGGGAAGCAACCCAATTAAATAAGTACGGAGACGCCAAAAACGCCAAGGTACCGGTATTTTTATATACGAAGCTTAAATTGTACAGGAAAACATCTTTTAAGCTCAGATCCGACTTTTTAGTAAAAAATTCTTTAATACGCGCGCCCACTTGTTTTAAATCCATTTGCGCAGCCGCCTTTAACTCCGCCGCGGTGGGGGCTTTGGCCTTCGGAGCGGTTACCACTACTTCACCGCGGTTAGCGCGAATCAGCATATTGCAAACCAACTGTTTTAAAATACTGGAGGCGCTCATCAAAACCAAGCCTGATACAAACAACACCTGATCAAAAGAAGACACTTCGCCTTGTTCCACGAATCCGTAAAACCCGGCGGCCGCCGCCAGCAAGCCCGCTGCCGCGGACATAACCAAAGAAATCGTCAATAATTTCTTTTCTCCATATTTTTTAAGAACCGGATGCAGCAAAGAGGCAAAACCCGGCAAGACATAATTAATCATAAACATCAATGTACTGGCGTCCGCCACGCTCATCCCCAATTGGTTTTTGGCGATGGGGGCCATCGTTTTACCTAAGCTAACGTTAGTTAAAGAAACACCTCTTACAATTAAGTTTGCCTTGTTTTGAGTGGAAAAAATGGAAATATTGAAAGGTTCTTTGCTGTTTTTAAGCACCGCCACCAACTGGCCGATTTGGTGTTTCGGAATGCGCACATAGAAATTACTTAAAGCCCGCGCGGTTCCCTTTCCTTGGCGCAAAACACCTAAGTGTCCTTTTTTATCCAAAATCAGTTTATCATCAGCACGCAACAAACCGGCAGGCAAATTCACTTCCAGCGGAAGTATGCGTTGCCCATTGGCGGAATACAAGGGAACCACAACCGTTTTGTGCGCAATATTAGGGGCAGATTCTAATTTAATTTTAAGCGTTACGCCAGAGCGAATCACCTCTGACACCAAGCGGGCCAGCTGGCCGGGGCGAAGCTTCATAAAGAAATGTGACATGATTTTAGGGGTTTTGTCGCTATCGCGCAACTGAGCGATATTATCCGCGGTAAAAGCAATACGGTTATATCCTTCTACTTTAAAACCTTTATCAATAGTGACGTTCACAGGAAGAATGTTTTCCCACCCGTCTTCATCTATAAACGTCATTTTAAAGCCGTGTTCTGTATCGGCATTAAATTCCGAATCTTCTATTTCTCCCGCAAAGCTCCGTCCATCTTGAGAAGTAAGCAAACGGGAGTTTCGAACAGGCACAAATTTAACCTGATGACGGAACAACCGGTTCCACCAGTGGTCTTTTGCGTTCCAATCTGTACCCATGGCAAAAGCGCGGTTTTGCTTCAAATCTATGCCTACATTCGCCGCGTTCCCCGCTTCCGCCGCCTTTAATACCTGAGGAGTAATGCTTATCGTCTTGCTCCCAACAACAGGCGTTGCCACCGCTCTCGCTCCAGCACTCGCCAGCGCCCCGCGGTTCACTCCTCTCATCCCGTAGCTCGCCCCGCTTAACCCGCTGCGTGCCTCCTCGCTAAACCATACGATGTCTTTTAATTTTAATACATGCTCCGTCTGCACCCCTTTCGCCAGCAAAGACGCCTCCGCCTTTACCGCCTGCACCGGCGCACTGCTTAAATTCATGCTCATCGCCAACGCCGTAGACCCAAATTTGCTCCGCGCCGCACTCCCTACCCCGTTGGCAAAGTCTTCC
>CASFXV010000008.1 GCA_949298795.1 uncultured bacterium | reverse complement strand
GCCAATATTGCCGCCAGCTGGAAATAAAATCATGCTGTTGCTTGATGATATCCCAGAAGTATTCGCTCCCGTACACTTTGGCCCAGTCTTCAGAAAGGTAAAGCGTAATAACGCGGCGGATTTCACGGTCGCTCCAGCCCCAGCCGCGCAGTTGGTCACACTCTAACGAATTTAAATTTTTTTGCAAAAGCAATAAGTCTTCTGCCGGGTATTCATGTAAAGCAAGTATGCGGTATGCTTCGCTTAGGCGGAAGGGGAAAGCGCCCTTCCCATGGGCAAAGGCCAGCATTTTGCGGTACAGGGCTTCAATCTCCGCCTGGCCGTTTGCCATCATGTGTATAGCGTCTTTGTGGCCGGAAATATAAAGCGCCACTTCTTTGCTAAAGTTATCCAATTCAGAGGAATTTTCAAAAAGGAAACGCGTGGCGGTGTGGGCGTCGTCCATTTTAGTGTATTGGGCCGGTACCGCCGTTTTTAATAAAACGGGTTTTAATTCACGCACTTTTTTTAAGGCGTGGTTTAAGCGGGCTTCGGTTTGCAGTAGATTTTTCCGGACCTCTATAGATGATACGGGGTTTACTTCCCGGGGGCCGAAGTAAGAAATGTGTAAGTCTGTTAATAATTCAGACCACATATCCGTTAGGGTGGAGAGGACACCTTGTTCATCATTATACATACGGAAAGCGGTTACGTCCACCAGCTGTGTCAGCTGGGCTTGGTTGGATTTTAAAATGATTCGGTTAAAAAGGCGGTCTGTTTGTTTGGCTTCTTTCAGGGCAGAGGCTTTCCACGCTTTTTGTATGGCGGCGTTTTTAGCGCTTTTGGCCGACACTGCCGCCGCTTTTTTAGCTGCTTTTTTTATGGCTGATTTTTGGGCAAAAGCCGGATGGGCAAATAAAACACAAGATAAGAACAACATAAAATAAAAACAACCGTGGTGCATGAAAAGGCTCCTTCAGAAGAAAATATCATTCTATTATATATTTTATTTTAGAATACCCTTAATTTTTTTAAAAGGGCCATAAGACCTATATTGAGAGGATAAAAAGACCCACTTGAAAACAATGAGCGGGAAAAACGCGGCCCGGGCGAGTGCTTGTTTTAAAACAAAAAAACGGAGTTGGTTTGCTGCCGGGCTACATTTAACGGGAAGTGTTTAAACGGTTTATCAGCTGGCCGGTGGCTTCTAATTCATGGGGGCGGAGGTCCTCCCAGTAGGCACGCCAGTTGGAAATTAAATCATGCTGAAGTTGAATGGACAGCAAAACATGGTCTGATTGATAGGGTTGCACCCAATCTTTTGATTGGTATAAACGGATTATTTTGCGGATTTCGGCGTCCTTCCAACCCCAAGCGCGAAGCAGCTTGCAGCCAGCGGAATCCAAATCCGCATATAGCTGCGTTAATTCTGACATGGAATACTTGTGTAATTCCAATATCCTATATACTTCTATATCAAAGAAAGGAAAAGAGGCTTTGCCGTGGGCAAAGGCCAGTAACTGGTGGTAAAAATATTCTATATCCGGCTGTCCGGGGGCTAAAATATGCATAAGGTCTTTTTGTCCGCCGGCGTATAACGCAATTTCTTTGGCGAGAGGCTCCAGCGCGGGGGACGTTTCAAAAAAGAAACGCGTGGCGGTGTGCGCTTGGGCCATTTCAGTATATTGCTGCGGCCCAGCCGTTTTTAAGAAAACGGTTTTTAATTCACGCCATTTTTTTAAGGCGTAATTTAAGCGCGTTTCTTTTTGCAAAAGTTTTTTGCGCATTTCCATTGGAGAGCGCGGGTTTAACTCTCCCGGGCCCAAAAACGAAACCTGATAACCTATTAATAATTCAGACCAAAGATCTGTAATAGATTGTAAAAGGCCGTAGTCTTTATTGTACATGCGGGAAAAAGCCGCATCCGCCAATTGATGAAGCTGGGCCTGGTTTGCTTTAGAAATTGCCTGTTTAAAAAGGCGGTCTGTTTGTTTGGCTTCTTTCAGGGCAGAGGCTTTCCACGCGCGCTGCATGGCTAAGCCGGCCTGGGAGGGGGTGGCTTGTTTGGATAATTGTACAGCTTTTTTAACGGTTTTTTTGATGTTTGTTTTTTGGGCCCAAACGGGCGCGTTAAAATACAAACACGCTGCAAATATAGACAGATAGATGCAGATAAAACGCATAAAAATAGCTCCTTACCGCAAATAACCTAAGTATTTATTTTATAGTATTCTAAACGATAGCGATAAAAATAAAAAGAGCCGTTGGACCTAAAATGATTAGTAAAAAGGACCTAGGGCTGTTTTAAAATAAACATTTTTATATATAATGCTTACATATGGTAAAAGTGAACAGGCCTCATATAGGCATTTTTGGAAAAATGAATGTAGGGAAAAGCTCGCTGATTAACGCACTGACGGGGCAGCAGGTATCTGTTGTTGCCGAACACCCCGGCACCACCACCGACCCGGTAAAAAAAGTAATTGAAATTTTAGGAATAGGCCCCGTAACCATTGTGGATACGGCCGGTTTGGATGACCACTCCGCCCTGGGTTCCCAGCGCGTACAAAGAACCAATGAGGCCTTATCCCAGGTGGATTTGGCCGTTTTGGTTTTTGCGGAAAAATTTGATGAGTATGACCAAACCCTTATGGAAACTTGCGTGGCGCAAAAAATACCTTTCTTTTTTGTACACAATAAAAGTGATTTGCAGCCTCTAAATGTGGAAATAAAGGGGGCGGATATTGTGGATTTCTCTTGTAAAGAACCCAACTTGCCCCGTTTGTTGGAAGCCATTAAGACGCATTTGCCCAAAAGCGCCTATTCAACGGATGTACTGCTGGATGATATTGTATCCCCCGGCCAGCAAGTGGTATTGGTGATGCCGGTGGATTCTTCCGCCCCGGAAGGGCGCCTCATCTTGCCCCAGGTGCAGACGATACGCAACTTGTTAGATATTGGCGCGGTGGCCGTGTGTCTAAAAGACAGCGAGCTCCGCTCCTGGCTGCAAACCCATACCCCGCATCTGGTGGTTACGGATTCCCAGGCTTTCGCTTATGTCAGTTCCATTGTGCCCAAAGAAATTGCCCTTACCAGCTTTAGTATTTTGTTTTCACGCATGAAGGGGAATTTTGAGGCTTTCTTAAAGGGAACCCGAACTATTGACAATTTAAATGATGGCGATAGAATATTAATAATGGAATCCTGCTCCCACAGTGTAAATACCTGTGATGACATCGGCAGGACGAAAATCCCGGCGCTGATGCGCAAATATACGGGCAAACGGTTGGAGTTTGACGTACTGGTAAATTTGGACCCTATCCCGCAGGACGTGGCTAAATATAAGCTGGCAATACAATGCGGCGGGTGCATGGTAACGCGCAACCAAATTTTACGCCGTTTGGACGTTTTGCAAAAGGCCGGCGTTGCGCTGACTAACTATGGAATGGCTTTAGCTTATTGTAACGGCATTTTTGACAGAGTAACGGCGGTTTTCCGCAGCCGTAAGCCGTTTTAACGGTATTTTTGATATACTTTAAATACAAGAGGGAAATCCCTTTTAAAGGAGAGATTATGAAAAAAGGTTTTACGTTGATTGAACTAATGGTAGTGGTGTTGATTATCGGCGTGTTGGCGTCGGTAGCGCTGCCCCAGTATGAACGTTCCGTTAAAAAATCCCGCACGGCGGAAGTGCTCATGCTGCTTAAATCTATTTCTGATTCCCAACAAGTGTATTTGACCACTTTTAAAAAATGCGCTGACAATTTAAGCAAGTTGGATATCCGCATTCCGACAGAAAACATGGCCGCCGATAACGGGGACGGCCGCTGGCATTATTCTTTGCCTACCCAAAATGGGAAAAACTGCTCCGCCATTGCAACCAATTCCAAATATTTTCCGGGGCTTACCGTGTCTATTACGGCTAATTTTGACCCGTATAAAGTATGTTGGAACTGCTCCGGCACGGAATGTGCGGATTTTTTGACTATGACGGGTTTGCAAGATAAAGCTTGCTAACCGTGGTTCTTTGTAACGTGTTCCGGCTCCGCCTAGGCGGGGCCGGAATTTTTTATAAATGCTTTTGGTATAAATCCCGGGGGTAACCCCGGGAAGTTTTATATTGTTGCAACGCGTTTTTATGGGAAAGATAAAAACGCCCCGTCTGTTAAACGGGGCATTTGGGGCGGGTTAGAAGTATAAATCCCGTTTGCCTTCTTTTATTTTTTGCAGGTTTTCGTCTATCATTTTACGTATAGGCGTTCCTTGCGGAAAGTTCTCCTGCGTGGTGCTGGCAATTAATGCCAGCCCCTTTTGTTTTAAACCTTCCGGGGCGAAGTCATACAAATACTCCGCAAACGTAAACATGGCGTTGGGCAGGCAGTGGGTTTTTATTAACCCCGGTTTTGCCATGTCCATAAAATCTTTGCCTACGCGGCCCAAACGGTAGCACCCCGTGCAGAAAGAAGGCATGTGTTTGGCGTCCACAATGGCTTCTATTACTTGGTCCGTAGTGCGGCCGTCCGTAAGCGTAAACTGGCTTCCGTTTTCTTTGTCATACGAATAACCGCCCGGGTTGACGCGTGAAGCCGCCGATATTTGCGATACGCCCAACTCCAAACATTCATTACGGGTTTGGGGGGATTCGCGCGTGCTTAAAATAATGCCGGTATACGGCACGGCCAAGCGCAGCACGGCTACGCATTTTTTAAATTCTTCATCTGTCATCGGGTCATTGGGGTGTTGGCTGAAGTCAGACCCTTCCGCCGGTTCTATGCGCGGTATGGAGATGGTGTGCGGGCCTACGCCGTAGGTTTTATCCAAGTAATTGGAATGTTCCAGCGTGGCTAAGATTTCGTATTTATGGTCATATAACCCAAGCAGCGGGCCGATGCCTACATCGTTAATGCCGGCTTTTAGGGCGCGGTCCATGGCGTCCAGGCGGAATTGGTAGTCTTTTTTAGCTCCGGCCAAATGCAGCTTTTGGTAAGTTTCTTTATGATAGGTTTCCTGAAACAGCTGATAGGTGCCGATATGGCATTTTTTAAGTTCTTCAAATTCCGGCTGTGTCAACGGTGCGATGTTTACGTTTACGCGGCGGATATTTTGCCCGTTCCAGCGGGTTTCATAAATGGCTTTTATGCTGTCATACACGTATTGCAGCCCGCCGCCGGGGTATGCTTCGCCCGCCACCATAAGTATGCGTTTATGCCCTTGCTGGAGTAGAGCGGTTACTTCTTGGCGGATTTCGTCCATCGTGCTGGCATGGCGTTTAAGCGTGGTGTTGGAACGGCGGAATGCGCAGTACACGCATTCGTTGGTGCAGATATTGGATATATATAAAGGGGCAAATAATACAATGCGGTTGCCGTAAATGGCTTCTTTTACGTATTTTGCCGCGTCAAAAACTTTTTTAAGAAGGGCCGGGTCCGTCACGTTTAAAAGTACGGCGGCTTCTTCTAAGGAAATGCCTTTTAATTCTTTGGCTTTGTTTAAAATTCCCGTCACCTCGGAATCGGTATGCGATTTGGCGCGTTCCAAGGTTCGTTGCAGTTTTTCATCATCAATAATCATATATTTATGATACCACTTTTAAACCGTGCGGGCACGTCCTCTTAAGTGCAACGCGGCTTGGCGGGAAAAGGGGGTTTGGGCTCCAAAGCCGGCGGTGCGCCGGACAATTGATTTTGGTATCATATAAGTAATTATTACTTTTGGAGGAATCATGAAAAAATTGGCCGTACCGCGCTGGATAAAAGCTTACGCTTCTTTTATTCTGGCCAACTGGTTGTTGTTTACCGCTTTTCGCGGGATTTTTTTGTTTGTATTCCGCTCCGCGTTAGTGCCGGAAGCGTATCATGAATTATGGAAGACTTTTTACCTGGGCGCCAAGTTTGACGCCCGCTTTGCCTGCGCGTTGGCTATTCCCTTGGGTTTATATTTAACCGTTTGCGCTTTTTGGAAAGGAGCCCGCTGGATTAAAAAAGGAGTGGGCGTTTTTTATGGTTTGTTGGAAAGCGCGGTGCTGTTGGTGTATTTTGCCGATTTTGCGCACTACGCCTATATTGCCATGCGTATTAATTATTCTATTTTTAAATATGCGGAAAACCCGCTCATCTCTTTGCAAATGGCTTGGGAAACGTATCCCGTGGTATGGGGCGTTTTGGGCGTGTTGGTATGGGCGGCCCTGGTTTATTGGTTTGTGGTAAAACTCTGCAAATACGCTTTTTCTAAAGAAGATAAATACCGTTGGAAAGGCAAACTGGGCTGGTTCTTTATTGGGTTATTGGTTACCGGGGGGCTCATGTTCGGGCAAATCAGCCAGTATCCGCTGCGCTGGAGCAACGCTTATCACTCTACCAACAATTTTATTTGCAATTTAACGCTAAACCCGGGGTTAAATTTGTTTGATACGGCCCGTTTTGCCACCAATGTTTCTTTTGATGAAGAGAAAACGGCTGAGTATTATGATGAAGTATCCCGCTTTTTAGGCGTGCAAAACCCGGATAAAGAGAACCTGAACTTTACCCGTACGTTTGAAGGAAAACCCCAAGAAGACCAGAAAGACTATAACGTGGTGGTGATTTTTATGGAATCTTTGGCGTGGAATAAAACCTCCATGACCAACCCGGATATTGACCCCACCCCGTTTGTAAAGGAACTGGCGGATAAAGGCATTCTGTTCAACCATTTCTTTACACCCACTTCCGCCACCGCGCGCGCCGTGTTTGCCACGGTAACCGGAATACCGGACGTCACCTCTTACAAAACCAGTTCCCGCAACCCGCTGATTGTGGACCAGCATGTGGTGATTAACTCTTTAAAAGATTATGAAAAATATTATTTTATAGGGGGAAGCTCCAGCTGGGGTAACATACGCGGCATTTTGGAACACAATATTTCCAACGTGCATATGTATGAAGAAGGCAAATTTGAAAACGAACACCGCAACGACGTGTGGGGTATTTCTGATTTGGACTTGTTCCGGGAGGCCAACCGCATCTTGGAACAGGACCAAAAAGAAACCAAAAAACCGTTTTTTGCCATTATTCAAACGGCCGGGTATCACCGCCCGTATACCATACCGGAAGATAATGCCGGTTTTGAATCTAAAGATATTGGCGCGGACAAAGCCCACAAACGCAGTTTTGTGAGTGTGGATGAGTATAATTCTCTGCGTTTTTCTGACCATGCTTTAAGAGAATTTTTTAAGCTGGCCGAAAAATCCGATTATTGGGACAATACCCTGTTTGTGATTTTTGGAGACCACGGTCTGTCGGCTCCGCAATCTGAAAATATGCCCCGCGGATACGTGGACCATAACCTGATTAACCACCAGGTGCCGCTTATTTTGGCCGGGCCGGTGGTAAAGGAGCCCCAGGTAATTGAAAAAACGGCCAGCCAGGTGGACATTTTCCCCATTGTAATGGGCGTGCTGGGCCGTCCGTATTTTACGCGCGCCATCGGGCGGGACGTGTTAAGCGATGACAAGCTGGAAGGCGGCGCTTTAATTTACGGCTGGGCCAACGAGCCTCACCCCATCGGGTTTGTGCAAGGGGAATATTTCTATAATAATAAAGGCGGTATGGAGGGGCTTTATAAATACGGAGCTGCAAATTATAACGAAGATATTTCCCAACAAGAACCCCAGCGTTTTGAGCATATGAAAAAGCTGGCTTTGGGATTGTTTGAAACATCCCAATATTTAGAATATAATAATAAAAAGAAAGATGAAACGGATAACTAGGAGGGGAGCATGATTGTTTTAATAGTAATAGTAGTTGTACTAGTAGCCTATGTGGGTATGACCTACAACGGTTTTGTAACGTTAAAAAACCGTGTAAAAGAAGCCTGGAGCGACATTGAAGTACAAATGAAGCGCCGCTATGACTTAATCCCCAATTTGGTGGAAACGGTAAAAGGGTATGCCGCGCACGAAAGCGGTACGCTGGAAAAAGTAATCCAGGCGCGTAATATGGCCATGGCCCCCCATGCGGATATGAAAGAAGTGGCTAAGAGTGAAAATATGCTTACCGGGGCGCTTAAATCCATTTTTGCCTTGTCTGAAAATTATCCGGATTTAAAGGCCAACCAAAACTTTATGGAACTGCAGCGTGAACTGCGCGATACGGAGGACAAAATCCAAGCCGCCCGCCGTTTTTATAACGCCAACGTGCTGGCTTTAAACACCAAGGCGGAAATGTTCCCCAGCAATATTATCGCCAATGCGTTTAACTTCCAGAAAGCGGAATTCTTTGAATTAGGGGAAGAGGACCAAGAAGCCAAAAAAGCCGTAAAAGTGCAGTTTTAACCTATTTACAAGGGTAAGATTAAAACAAGCGGCTGATAAGCCGCTTGTTTTATTACAGGGGTTGCGCCATTTTATGGAATCACTCTTTTTCCCGTTTATTTTTTGGTCAACCGTCCGGGTTTTTAAATATTGCGGCACAATAGCCTTTCTTGTAACAGGACAGGGAAATTTTTTATGTGCAAGAAAATGCCGTGTTTTTAAAAATCTAACTATTGATGGCATTAATTTTCAAATACAGCTAAAATAAATAAAAAGCCGTTTGGCTGAATAGACATATTCAAAGAAACAGGAACCATATTTATGAATACCTATGCGCATATAACACAAAACCGCCTCCGTTCCGCCCTGCTTATTTTGTTGTTCCCCATTACTTTTGCGGTCACGCTGGCTGTTATGTTGGCTGTCTTAATGAACGTGTTTGGGGTGGATTTAAACAGCTTAAGCACGGTTTGCGGGCCTTCTGGTACGGATTGTGCGTATGTTTCCCGTTGGGAAGTGATTGGGGTTATTATGCTGCGGTTAGTGCCCGGTTTGTGGTTATTGGCTTTAGGGTGGATTTTTGCTTCTTATTATTTAGGGGATTTTTTAATCATGGTATCGGTCAATGCCACTAAGGTGACCTCCAATAACCACCCGGATTTATACCATTTGGTGGAAAATTTAGCCATTACCCGCGGGTTGCCCACCCCTACTATTTACTTGATAAATGACGATAGCCTGAATGCCTTTGCCACCGGGCGCAACCCCCAGCATGCCGCTATTGTATTTACCAAAGGGCTTGTGGAAAATTTGGAAAGGGTGGAGCTGGAGGGGGTGGCTGCGCATGAGCTGGCCCATATAGAAAATTATGACACCCGGCTTATGTTGCTGGCGGTGGCGGGCATATCCTTTTTTACGCTGGCCGGGGAAATATGCTTAAATTTGGCGGCGGCCAGTTTTCGTAGTCGTCCCAATATGAAATCACATATCTTATTGTTTGTATTGGGCGGCGGGTTGTTTATATACGGATATGTAATTGCCCCATTGATTCGCTTGGCGTTATCAAGACAGCGGGAATACCAGGCGGATGCGCTTGCCGCTTTAACTACGCGTCACCCGCAGGCATTGGCTAACGCGCTGAAAAAAATTTCTAAAAATTGTTACACCAAAGCATTCTGCAGGTCCCATAGTGTGTCTTCTTTGTGTATTGCCTGCCCCTTGCCTAGGGAGGGCCTGCTGGAGATGTTGTCTGGAATCTTCACCACGCATCCGCCCATAAGGGAAAGGGTGGCCCGTTTGGAACAAATGAATTTATAAATTTTTTCGGAATACATTTTAAAACGCTGGTAAACAACAAATGTATATTTCAGTTGTTAAAGAGGATTTTACGTATGAATACTTACGATCATATTGCGCAAAATAAAAGGTGTTCTTGGCTGCTTATTTTATTGTTCCCGCTGACGGTTTTCTTGTGGTTTTATGCCGGCGTGTGGGGATAGTATTGGTTTGACAGCGGGTCGTATAAGTATGATAAAGCGGCTGGTGCGCTGGTCAGAATGCAAAAAGAAGTTTCAGTAATGGATTTGGCCAATCAAATGGCGTTAGACGTATTCCCCTGGTTTGCGGCAGCTGTGATAATTTGGATATTAGCGTCTTATTTGTACGGGGATAGGATGTTATTGTATTTTTCTGCTGCCACGGAAGTGACGAGGGATGAAGAGCCGGAGGCCTACCGTTTAACCGAAAATCTGTGCATTTCCCAGGGAATGCCTATGCCGCGGCTGTGTGTGATTAATGACCGCTCTTTAAATGCTTTTGCCGTTGGACGGGACCCGCAAACGTCCACCATTGTATTAACGCGCGGCATCATTGATAAATTGGAAAGGGTGGAACTGGAAGGTGTGCTGGCCCATGAGTTGGCTCATATTCAAAACAGCGATACGCGTTTAATGTTGCTGGCGGTGGCGTATGTATCGTTTTTTACGTTTCTGTCTGAAGTATGTTTTTACAGTGCGCTGTCATCTGCCAAAAGGGCGCAATCTCGTTATAGCATGTCGTCGGCTGTAGGCGGCGCCGTGGTGTTTACGGTGTTGGGGGTGTTTTTTGCCGTGTACGGGTTTTTGGTGGCGCCGCTTGTTCGGTTGGCATTGTCCCGCACGCGGGAATATTTGGCTGACGCTTCTGCCGCTTTAATGACGCGCCACCCCTTGGCGCTGGCCAGCGCTTTACAAAAAATAAGCAAAGACTCCCGCGTGGAAATTTTAGACGCCCATGCCTCTATGTCCTCCATGTGTGTAGCTGACCCGCTGGGTTCAACGGGGGTGTTTGGTTTTTTGCGGGGCTGAGGGCTTCCCATCCCCCGGTGTTTGAGCGTATTAGACGTTTAAGAAATATGTAAAACGTTGTATCCTGTCCCTAAAAACATGGCGGGCAGAAAATGTTGCTTCTGTTTCTGCCGCAAGATGTTTTTAACGGCGGAATAAACCAAAAGCGGGCAAAGTTTGGCTGGCTAAACTATTAAAATACAAGTAAAATAAAGATAGCTTATTATAATTGGGGTATCACGTTATGAATACATACGCGCATATTTCACAAAATAAATGGCGCTCCGGCCTGTTAATTTTATTGTTTCCCATTACCTTTGCCATTACGGCCGCGGCGGTGATTGGGTTAATAATGCTTCTTATCGGGGGCGATGCCCAAACGGCCATGAATTACTGCAGCCCGTATGATGCGCAATGCTTTCAACCCTCCCGCATAGAGTTACTTGCGGAAATGGTGTTGCGTTGGGTGCCGGTGCTGTGGTTGTTTGCTATGGGGTGGATTTTGATTTCCTATTATGTGGGAGATACTTTAATTATGCATTCCGTAGGCGCCGTAAAAGTAACGCCGGATAACCAGCCGGAATTATATCATTTGGTGGAAAATTTGGCCATTACCCGCGGTTTGCCTACCCCGGCTATTTATATAATAGATGACTCTACCCTAAACGCCTTTGCCACCGGGCGGGACCCTCAGCACGCCGCTATTGCGTTCACACGGGGTATTGTACAGCACTTGGAGCGGGTTGAACTGGAAGGCGTGGCCGCCCATGAACTGGCGCATATAGAAAACCGGGACATACGCCTTATGATGCTTACCGTAGCCGGGATTTCTTTCTTTACTTTAGTGGGGGAAATTTGCCTGCGCATCGGTTTATGGAGCGGGCGCTCCAGCAGTAAAAACGGGGGAAATGCCCGTCTGCTTTTGATATTGATTGGGTTGGGATTTTTAATTTACGGTTACATTATTGCTCCGTTAATACGCTTGGCTCTTTCCCGCCAGCGGGAATATCAGGCGGACGCTACCGCCGCGCTAACTACGCGCCACCCACAGGCTTTGGCCAATGCACTGCGTAAAATTTCGGGCAATTGTAAAACGGAGTCTCTTCAGCATTCGCACAGTATGGCGGCTATGTGCATTGCCAATCCGTTGACGAGAATGGGGTTATTTGATATGCTGTCTGGCATGCTATCCACTCACCCGCCCATAGAAGAACGCATCCGCCGGTTAGAAGAAATGAATGGATAATTTTTGTTAAGTTTATATATAAACACAAGGAGCTATTATGATATTTGATTTATTGGTATTAGGCGTTGCCGGTTATTTTGGCTATACTAAGTTGTGGAAGCCTGTCCATGATAAAATTATCGGTTTCCATGCAGAGATGAGTGCGGCTTGGAACGGTATTTGCGGGCAAATCCGCGTGCGACAAGCGGCCGGAGCACGTATTTTGGATTTAGTGAAAAGCGTTGCCCCGCAGGACCCCTTTGTGCAGGATTTTGAAAAACCACTTGCTGAACAAAGCCAAAATTTGGATGACGTGCAGCTGGTTGCTTCCCGGGAAGAACCCTTTGTTTCTTTGCTAAAGAGTTCTCTTTTGTTACAGGAGGCCTTTCCCACATTGGCGGCGGACTCCCGCTGGGCCGGCGCCCAACAGGCGGTGCAAAAAGCCAACAGCAACCTGGATATTTTGCGCAACCAGTATAATGGAGCGGTGACGGCGTATAATAAATTGTTTGAAACGTTTCCCGCAAATATTGTTTGTTCCGTTTGCCGGGTACAGCCGGCTGCCGTGTTTGAAGCCGCTCCGGCCATTACTAAAGAGGACGTTGCCTAAAAACGCAGCGCAATCATTTAAAAAGCCCGCTTTTAAGCGGGCTTTTTGTTGCGGGAATTTATTTATCTAAAGAAAAATATTCGTGCTTGGGAAATTCCAACGCCTGCGCCAGCAAATTTAACGGAATGGTGCGGGTAAGTGTATTGTAATCCTGTACGGCGTCGTTATAACGCGTTTTTGCGCGCTTTAGGCGGGCTTGCGCACGGGTTACGGCGGTTTGGAGTTTTACAAAACGTTCATCTTGCTGCAGCTGCGGATATTTGCGCGCGGCGGAAAAAACGGTTTTAAATTTTTGGGTTACTTCCGTTTCATAAGCGGCGCGGCGTGCAATGGCGGTACTGTGGTGGCATTCGTCTTTTAAAGCTTGCAGATGGTATACAAAGGGGCGTTGTATTTCCGGTATGGCGGCCGCCTGCAGGGCGACGGGGGATATATATTGCGCCCGGTCTTTAAGCCTGCCGTCCAAGCGCAGCCAGGCGGTTTTTACTGCTTTATCCAAAGATTTAAATTTCATGTAGGCTATTGCAAAAGCCGCAATAACAGCTAACATAATTCCCATTAAGCACCCGCTGATCATGGCCGCTCCTTGAAATGTAGTTGACGTTCTTTACTTTTATATTTACAATATTTTTTAGACACACCGATATAAAAGAGTATAGCCGTTAGGAAGCGTTTTATCAAGAGGTTTTACGCCGGCCTTGGGTAAAGCGCGCAGCAAAAGCCGTTCGGCGTTGGAAAATCACTAAATTATTAAATGCTGGTTGTTTAAGCGGAGGAAACCATGTTGTTGACCGTATCTTCTTTCGTAGGGTTTACCGCGTTGGTGTTAGGCTTGTCTTATTATCTGACGCGTAAGAATGATACCTCTTCTTCCGAAGGATATTTTTTGGCGGGAAGAGGTTTAACCGGGTGGGTAATTGCGGCGTCTTTGTTGCTTACCAACCTGTCTACCGAGCAGATGGTGGGGTTGAACGGACAGGGGTATATGTTCAACATTTCCGGCATCGGTTACGAGCTGGGCGCCTCATTGGCGCTTGTTATTGTGGCGTTTTTCTTTCTGCCTCGCTATCTTAAAAAAGGCTACGCCACGATACCGGATTTTATCGGTGAGCGTTATGACGCGGTTACCAAACAGTTTGTCAATTTCTTGTTTTTAGCCGGATATGTGCTTATTTTGCTCCCTACGGTGTTGTATTCCGGCGCCATTGGCATGGGCGGTATTTTTAACATTATGGATACTTTCCATATTTCGGCCATGCAGTCCATTATTGTAGTGGTGGTGGCCATTGGCGTATTGGGGTGTTTGTATACGGTGTTTGGCGGGCTTCGCATTATGGCTATTGCCGATACGCTTAATGGGGTCGGTTTAATTTTTGGCGGGTTAATGGTGCCCATATTCGCTTTGATGTACGTAGGGGACGGAAACGTGCTTACCGGGTTGACTACGGTGGTACAGGCCCACCCGGAAAAATTCAACGCCATCGGCGGGCCGAACGACCCTGTTCCTTTTGCCACCATGTTTACGGGTATGTTTTTGGTGAACCTGTTCTATTGGGGGTGCAACCAAACCATTATCCAGCGCGCACTGGCCGCTAAAAACTTAAAAGAAGGGCAAAAAGGCTTGCTTTTGGCCGCAGTATTTAAATTAATCGGTCCCCTGTATTTGATTTTGCCGGGCGTGGTGGCCTTTCATATTTTTATGGATAAACCGTTGGCGGTGGGGGATATGGCTTACCCCATGTTGGTCAATACGGTATTGCCTACGTATTTAATCGGTTTCTTTGCCGCGGTATTGTTTGGGGCTATATTAAGCTCTTTCAATGCGGCGTTAAATTCCACCTCCACCCTGTTTATGCTTAACGTATATAAACCGTTTAGGCCCAATACGTCTGATGCGGAACTGGTAAGCAAAGGCAAATGGGTGGGGATTGGCTTGGCGGTGTTTTCTATGTGTGTGGCTCCGCTTATTGCCAAAGCGCCCAGCGGGTTATTTAACTATTTACAAATGGTAAACGGTTTTTATAACGTGCCTATATTTACGCTGATGATTTTTGGTATGTTAAACAAACGGGCCCCGGCTTGGGCGGCCAAAGTGACGCTGGTGTTTTTTATCATCTCGTATGGCATCACCCAGCTGCCGGCCAAGCTTAGCTTTATGGCGTGGAAAGAGCATATTTCTTGGCTGAGCGCGTTTTGCAGTTTGCATTTCCTGCATATTATGGCTATTCTGTTTGTCATCAGCATTGTGTTTATGTATATTACGGGCATTTTCTGGCCGTCCTCCAACAAATATGATGACAGCAAAGACCTGCAAGTGGTGGACATTACCCCTTGGAAACACGGGGTGGTAATGAGCATTGCCATTGTGGTGTGTGTGTTCTTATTGTATGTGTTGTTCTCCTCGTTGGGGATAGCCGCGTAAACACACGGCGGTAAAATTTGTAAAAGGCGCCCGCCGGGCGCCTTTTTTGTAGGCGTTTGGATAAAAACTTGTTATAATAAAGAAAAATTAAAAAGTTTTGAAAAGGGGTCTTTATGCCTGATAATATGCCGGAAACCAGAATAAATATTTTTGCGCAGGAGGAGGCGGCCTCTTCCGCGCCTGTTCCCGCGGTGCGGCAGGACGCTTCCGGCGTGGAGTATGCGTCTTTTTCTGAACGTCTGCTTGCTTTGTTGATAGATGTTTCTATCGTTATGATACCGGGGCAGTTTATTTTAATGAATACGCTGGGGCGCAATATCATAGAGCCTGTCCAGTTGCTTAAAATAGAGGGGCTGCTTTTGGCTGTATTTATTTTGTATGAGGGCATTTTTTCCAGCGGGGGACGGGTTACCTTGGGGAAAAAATTAATGGGGATAGCGGTTGCCTCGGCTGATGACCCGGAACGCCCAATTGGGTTTTTCCGCGCCGTTGTGCGCGCAATAGGCTATTTTATAAGCACGGCTATTTTGTTTTTGGGCTTTTTTCTTGCTTTTTTTGAAGAGCGCAAACGCACCTTACATGATTTTATGGCCCGTAGCGTGGTGGTTCGCCTGCGCCCCAAAGGGACAGTGGAAACCGCCGCTGTTGGCATAGTAGGGGCGGGGCTGATGTGCTTGTTTTGCTGGACGGTATACCACCAACTGTTTGCGCAAGGCTCTTTGTTGCAGCGTTCTTATGTGTACCAGGCGGAAAAAACGTTGGAAAATTTGTCTTTGCTGCAGGAAATCCACCGCGGAAAATACGGTTATTTTACCAATGATTTGCAGCGTTTGGTGCTTTTATCCGGCGACCCGGTGCAATTTCAGCGGGATATTCAGGCGTCGCTGGACCGCCGCGGCTTTCGTATAGGGGTGTCCCAAGATACCTATAAAATTGTGGCCAACGCACGGGATTTGCGCCGCACCCAGGTTATTTTTATCCCGTACAGAGACAGGTAACTTTAATTGGTTGTCTTTTGAACCCCGGCATATTTGCCGGGGTTTTGTTTTTCAGGTAACTTCTATAGAAATAAAAAACCGTCCGGCCTTGATAACCGGACGGTATATTAAAACAAACCGCGTCTTAATGCTGGTGGGATTCCGTCGTGTGCTGGCAGTTGATGCAATAGCGCGCAAACGGAAGCGCCTTAATGCGTTTTTTAGGTATGGGCTGGCGGCAATATTCGCAAATGCCGTAAATGCCTTTGTCTATCTTGCGCAAGGCGGCTTCAATTTGGTCCAGCGTTTTATGGGCATTGCCGGATAATTCAAATAAAATTTCTTTATCTAAGCTTTTGGAGGCGTCATCAATGGGGTCCCCCACCTCATTGTCCGGCATATCCATGCTTTTTTTATCTTTTAAGCGGGCCGTGGCGTCCTCTCTCAGTTCCAGCAAGTGGGCTTTAATTTCTTTAATTTCAGCGGCGGTCAAGGCGTCTTTATTCGCTTTTTTGATAACCATACAATCCCCTTTATAGTGTGAAGTATTTCTTGTTAGCTGCCGTCTGTAAACCTGGCGGTTTTTTACGGCTGTTTGATTAGTTTAGCAAAGTAAAGTGTTTTTTTCAACCCCTGTATACCGGGGGACAAATCCGGACGGGAATTGTTATAATCTAAAATAAACGCCAAACCCGGAGATTGCATTTCCATGACACAAAATATTTTTACCCGCCCTTTGGGGGAAGTGATCCGCCAGCAGCCCCTGGTAGCCAACTATAAAAAGATGTGGCCTTTTGTAAAGCCCTATTGGTTCAGGGCCGCCTTAGGGCTGATTTTAGCCCTGCCGGTAGGCGCGTTGGACGCTACCGTAGCCATGTTCATGAAATATTATACCGATGACGTACTGGTAAATAAAGACGCTTTATTTGCCGCTTGGATACCGGTTCTGATTATTGCTTTTGTGCTGTTGCAAAGCGTTCTTACGTATGTGGTAAAGTATTTAAACACTTGGGTGGGCAATAAAATTACGCTGGGCGTGCGTAAAAAATTATTTGAGAAACTCCTTTCCATGCACCCCGGTTATTTTGACAATGTGGACTCCGGCTTTGTAATGATGCGTTTTAATAACGACGCAGACACCGCCTGCAACGGCTTAATTAACAATTTGCGTTTAATAGTAACGCGGGTATTTTCTTCCATTACGTTGGTGTGTGTGCTGTTGTATAATTCCTGGCAGCTTACTTTAATTGCCTTGGGCGCGTTTGGCGCGGCGGGCGGATTGATTATTGTTGTGCGGCGCAAGCTGGAAGAACTGGTGCGTGATACGGTGATGGTCAGCTCCATCGCCATGCGCGCCTATAATGAAACATTCAGCGGCAACCGCACCATTGCCGCCTATAACCTGCAAAAAGACCAAAAACGCCGTTTTAACCATTTAATGGAAACCGCTTTCAACCTGAATATGGGCATGATTAAGCATACGGGCTGGCTGTCCCCTGTGATGCATTTTATTGTTTCTTTAGGGTTGGCTCTGGTATTTTGGCAGAGCAGTTCCATGATTGTAAAAGGCACTATTACCAGCGGTAATTTTGCTTCTTTTGTAACGGCGCTTTTAATGCTGTACACCCCGGTAAAAACCATGGGGGATAATTATGTGGAAATTAAAAAGGCGTTTTTGGCTATTGACCGTATTTTTGACATATTCTCTTTAAAGAGCGAAATTGCGGACGATCCTTCCGCCGCTTCTTTAACCGGCATCAGAAAAGAAATCCGCTTTGAAAAAGTTTCTTTTGCCTATAAGCCCGGCGTGTGGGTGTTAAAAGATATTGATTTAACCGTTCCGGTGGGCCATACGGTGGCTTTTGTGGGCAATTCCGGCGGGGGAAAATCCACCATCGTCAGCCTGTTGCCGCGTTTTTATGACCCGCAAAAAGGCCGCGTGAGCGTGGACGGAAAAGACATACGGAATTTTACGCTTTCCTCCCTGCGGGATCAAATGGCGGTGGTGTTTCAGGATAATTTTTTGTTTTCCGGCACCATACGCGATAATATTTTAATCGGCCGCCCGGGCGCCACGGAGGCGGATTTAAAAGAAGCCGTAAAAAACGCCCATTTAGACAGTTTTATCGCTACTTTAAAAGACGGGCTGGACACGGTGCTGGGGGAGCGCGGCATTACGCTTTCCGGCGGGCAGCGCCAGCGTGTGGCTATTGCCCGGGCTTTTATTAAAAACGCGCCGGTCATTGTGTTGGACGAGGCCACCAGCGCTTTAGACAATAAATCAGAAGCGGTGGTGCAAAAAGCCTTAGACAACCTGACCAAAAACAAAACGGTGTTTGTCATAGCGCACCGCCTGTCCACCGTGGAAAACGCCGATATGATTGTGGTGCTTAACCAAGGGGAAATAGTGGAAAAAGGAACCCACCGGGATTTGTTACAAATCCCCGGCGGGGCGTACGCTTCCCTTTATAACGCACAGTTTAAGCACAAAAATGCTTAATGTTTTGCGCCCCGCTTTGCCGTTTTGGCAGAGCGGGGTTTTTTATTTTAAAGCTATAGCTAATTTGTTATAATTTGTATATGAGAAAACACGCAATTTTTACCCTTTGTTTGGTTTGTTTGGGGGCGGGTGTTTCCCAGGCGTCTATTTTTGACGGGGTGCCCCCGGTTGGCGCAGTGCAGCAGCCGGCGTTTTCTTCTTCTGTTTCCGCCCAAACGCAAGGCGAGGAGCAGCCGGAGGACGCTTCCCAGCCCGGCCGTATTACCACCACCACTTCTTTAACGGCGGTGAAAATGCAGTCCCGCTTGAGTGACCCGGCTTTGTTTAAAAGCGTGCTTTCTTATACCCTTCCGCCCGAGTTTGAAAACGCCATGGATAAATGCCGCCAAGGCCTGGGGGACGAATGTTTTTTCTCTCTAAAAGGTTTTGAGACGGACGCTAACCCCGCCGTGGCTTCCGCCGCCAATATGGAGCTGGCCGTTCTTTCCATGCAGCGCGGCATGCCTAAAGAAGCGTTAAAATACGCCCAAACGGCCATAAAACTCACGCCGGACGACCCTTTTCCCGTTCTTTCCAGCGGGTGGATTTGGCTTTCTTTGGGCAAATATAAAAAAGCCCGCAAAGCCTTTGCGGATCTAATGTATTTGACTGCGGATTTTGAATATGTTTCCTCCGCCAAGCTGGGCACGGCGTTAAGCTGGTACTTTGACGGGGACGAAAAAAAAGCCGCCCAAGACCTGCAATATCTGTATACGTCTGACCCGTACACCATTTCTTTAACGGCTTATCTGCTGGGGGACGTATCTTCCCGCATGAAAGGCTCCAAACAATTTGCCCCTATTTTTTTGCAGCAGGCGCTGGAGCATGACAAAAATAATTACGCCGCCGTGAAACTGCTGGCTAAATTGGCGGAAAAAGAAAAAAACAAACTGCACGCCTGGCAGTATTACGCCACTTTGTATTCCTTAGACCCGCAAAATAAAGAAGTGGCTAAAAAAATGGCCAAGTATGAAAAAGAAATTGGCGCCAAGGCGGAAGATTTCCTGTATTATTTGCGGCTGGAATCCCCGATTGCTTCACGGGTGGAATCCGTCGTTTCCCCGGATGTCAGAATGGCGTTATATGCCACGCGGGAAAGCAAACCCGCCGTGTTACAGCGCGTTAAGCTGGTGCCTTCCGGTACGGCCCGCATCACGGATGAAAAACTGGGGGAAATAAAAAAATTGGCTTCTTTCCAGGAACGCCGCGTTGAATACAATCCGCAAACCCAATCCGTGGATTTAATGGACGCCAAAGGCCATGTGGAATTTTCCGCCAAGCGCCCTTTTACCGTTACTTTAACACAGAACGACCGCACCCTGCTGGTGCGAGACGCGTTTACCCCTAACCTTTTTGAAGCCGATTTAAGCGATAAAGAATTAAAAGGTTCTTTAACCATAATCCCCCAGGAAGGCGGCATGACGTTAATTAACACCGTGCGCGCGGAGGATTTGCTTCCCGCTTTGTTGGCTGCGCATACGCAGGAAATCCGCCAAGAAGAAGCCCTGCGCGCTTTGGCTGTGGTGCTGCGTTCGGCTTTGTTGGACGCGCTAGACCAACAGCCGCAGGCCGATTATCATATTACGGATAATGATCCTTTCTTTAAATTTAAAGGTATAAACATGGTGTTTCCTAATTTGTTGTCTGCGGCACGTGTTTCCGCCGGGGTGCGTTTACAGGGCACCCAGCCCGGTTTTTATGAAGACTGCGGTCCGTTGACGGCTGAGGGCTGCACCAACACCATGCAAAAGCCGTCTTATCAATTCTCGCCGGTGAATGTGTCTAAATACATGATTTCAAACCCGCCGGCGGATTTGGTTTCCAAACCGCAGGACTCCACCCATTGGTCTGACGTGAAATGGGTGTATCTGTTTGACGCCAAAGACGTGGAACAACGTTTGCAACGCCAAGGAAAATTTGGCCGTTTGCGCGCTTTGGAACCGTTAAAACGCACCGCCAACGGGCGTATTTTATCCATGCGTTTTGTGGGCAGCAAAGGCAGTTATGAGGCCAACACCCCGCAGGAAATTTCTTTTTTGCTGGGGGCCGGGTCTTTGCGCTCTAATTTCTTTGAGATTATTCCTTTCTACAAAGGTAAAAACATACGTTCTTTTATGGTGCGCGGTTATGATACCGGCTTGGGTGTGGGTTTATGCCTGCAAGGGGCCGAGGGGCTTGCAAAAGAAGGCTTGGATTATATGGGCGTCATTAAATATTATTTCCCGCAAGCGCGCCTGCTGGACATAAAAACAGGACAAATAAAATAATATGCAAAAAACAAAAATACTTTACTTCATTACCCGCTTGGACCAGGGCGGCGCCCAGGCCAGCGTGTTGACTAGCATTAAAAATTTGAACAAACAACAGTTTGACACTTATCTGGCCGCCGGGCGCGGCGGCAGGCTGGACGGGAAAATAAAAAACGAATTAAAAAATTTATTTTTTATTTCCGCCCTTCGCCATGACGTGCACCCCAAATGGTTTTTTCACGATATAGCGGCCACTATTCAAATGGGCTTGTTGATGCGCCGCATCCGGCCCGATATTGTGCATACCAACGCGCCTAAGGCCGGGATACTAGGCCGTGTGGCGGCGCGCGTGTTTTGGCGGCGCGCGAAAGTGGTGCACACGTTTCACGGGTTGGGCTTTGCCAAAGAACAAGGGGAAAAACGTTTTAAAGCCTTTGTGGCGGTAGAAAAATTTTGCGCCAAATTAACGGATGTTTTGGTTTTCGTGTCGCGCCGCAACGCGGCGGAAGCCAAAAAACTGGGTATAGGCAAAGGCGTACGTACGGAGCTGATACGCGCGGGCGTAAATTTTCGCCCCGTGCTGCCCATTCATTTTGACCCGGCCGCCAAACGCGCTTCTTTGCATATTCCGCCAAAAGCAAAAGTGGTGTTGGCGATAGCTAATTTTAAACCGTTAAAAAACCCGCTTCATTTTGTGTTGGCCGCGCATAAAGTGCTGATGCAAATGAAAAACGTGTACTTTATTTTCACCGGGGACGGGGAATTAAAAGAAGCCACTGAAAAGTTAATTCACAACCTGGGTATAGAAAAGCAGGTTATTTTGCCCGGCTGGCGCAGCGACGTGTTGGAACTGTTAGCCATTAGCGACGTGTACGCCAGCGTTTCTTTGCGCGAGGGGCTGCCTATGTCTTTGTTGGAGGCCATGTCCATGCGGGTGCCGGTGGTGTGCTATGACGTGGACGGCATTGGCGAGGTGGTTACCAACAATAAAACGGGTTTTTTGGTGCGCCCCAGCGACATCAGCGCCCTGGCTGAAAAAATAAAAGTGCTTTTGCGCCATACGGCCTTGCGGGAACGCTTTGAGGCCGCTATTGACAGACGGGATTTTTCTGAATTTGCCATTCCGGCCATGATTAAGAAGCAGGAACATTTATACCGCAGCTTGGTTCCGCCCACTAAAAAGATGTTCGGCCGGGGGCGTTTCTTTAGACATAAAAAACATTTTAAACATTCCAAACCGGGAGACAACCATGGATTACGCAATTAACGAGCTGGAACAAGAGGTGCTAAACGCCACCCGTGAACTGGCCCAAAAGAAATTAAAACCTTTGCGCGCGGAAATGGACGCGAAGGAAGAGTTTTCTCATGAAATGTTAGAGGAGTACCGCAAGTCCGGCATGTTTGGCTTGTGGCTGCCGGAAGAGTACGGCGGATTGGGCGGGGGGATCACTTGCCTGGCTATGGCGTTTGAAGAACTTTCCCGCGTGTGCGCCGGTTTAGCGCTTACGCCGGGAACCACGGCCTTGGGCGCTATCCCCATGTATTTGGCCGCCACCAAAGAACAGCGCGAACGCTGGTGCTATGACTTGGCCAGCGGCAAAAAACTGTGGGCTTTTGCGCTGACGGAGCCGGAAGCCGGCTCTGACGCTACCGCCTTGAAAACCACCGCCATTAAAGACGGGGATTTTTATGTGGTAAACGGCACCAAACATTTTATTTCCACCGGCAAAGAGGCGGATTTTTATACCGTGGCCGCTAATACCAATCCGTCCCGCGGGGCGCGCGGTATTTCTTTACTGGTGATAGAAAAAGGCACCCCCGGCTTTACGTTTGGCAAAAAAGAACAAAAAATGGGCATACGCACCAACCCCACTTATGAACTGATTTTTGAGAACGTACGCGTGCCGAAAGAAAACCTGCTTGGCAGCGAAGGCCGCGGCCTGTTGTATTTGCAGGAAACGCTGGATTATTCCCGCCCCGGCGTGGCGGCCCAGGCGGTGGGCATTGCCCAGGGCGCGCTGGATGAAACCATTCCCTACTTGCGCACCCGCAAACAATTCGGGCAGCCTATTATTACTTTCCAAGCGCTGGCCCACAAAGTGGCAGAACTGGCCGCCAAGACGGAAGCCGGGCGCGCTTTAGTGTACAGTATAACGCACCGGATGGACGAGGAATTCCTCCCCGCCGTAAAAGAAGCGTTAAAGAACGGGACGTCCGTCCACGATGAGCTGAAAAAAATAAAAGGCGGCCGCTGGACCAAATACAGTGCGGAAGCCAAATTGTTCTGCTCCAACACCGCTATGGAAGTGGCGGACGAATGCGTTACCCTGTGCGGCGGCATCGCCTATACGCGTGAGTTCCCGCTGGAAAAGTTCATGCGGGACGCTAAAATTACCCAAATTTATGAAGGTACGGTGCATATTCAAAAGAATGAAATTGCCACCGCTTTGATTAAAGAATACGCCTCCCAGGGCGAATAAGGAGAATTTACATGCATATTGTTGCTTGCGTAAAACAGACCCCTAAGTCTGACAACGTAAAAATAGACCCGCAAACCGGCTGTTTAATCCGTTCCGGTGCCGCCAGCGATATCAACCCGTTTGACGAGTACGCCTTGGAAGAGGCCGTTGCCCTCAAAGAACTGCTGGGGGGAACGGTGTCCGTCATTACCATGGGGCCGCCCCAGGCGGAAGCCGTGCTGAAAGACAGCATCGCCCGCGGGGCCGATCAGGCCTATCAGCTGGGGGATATGGCGTTTGCTGGGTCGGACACGTGGTCTACCAGCTATGCGCTTTCCAAAGGGATAGAAAAAATCGCTTCCCAAACGCCGGTGGATTTAGTCATTTGCGGCAAACAAACCAATGACAGCGATACCGGCCACATCGGCCCGCAAATTTCTGCCTGGCTGGGCTGGCCCAATGCCGCGTTTGTGAAAAAAGTGGTAAAAGCGGGGGAAAAATCCGTTACCGTGGAACGTTTGACGGAAGACGGCACGGACGTGCTGGAAATACCCTATCCGTGCGTATTGTCCGTGGTGAAGGAAATCAATAAGCCGCGCGTAAAAAGCCCCAAGGGCCGCATTTTAGCCAAACGGGCGCAGGTTACCAAGTGGACGGCGGACGACGTAGCCGCTGATAAAACCAAACTGGGTATTAAAAACTGCCCCACCAATGTGGTAAAGTCTTTTGTTCCCAAACGGGAAGTATGCGCCGTGACGGTAGAAGGCGCCAACGGAAAAGAAAAAGCCGCCAAATTGGTGGAACTGTTAAAAGAAAATAAATATATTTAAGGAATTTTTATGAAAGATTGGAAAAACGTTTGGATATTGGCTGAAGTAAACCACGGCAAATTAAGCCCCACCGCTTATGAACTGTTAAACGCGGGGCGCAAACTGGCCGATGATTTGGGCGAAAAACTCTGCGCTGTATTATTGGGCAGCGGAGTGGAAAAATTTGCCGCCGAATTATTTGAATACGGGGCGGACAGCGTGTATGTGTGCGATGACGCCCACCTGGCAAATTACGTGGATGATGTATACGCCAAAACATTGGCCGCCATGATTGCCCAGTATAAACCCAACAAATTTTTGCTTCCCGCCACCAATATGGGGCGTTCTTTATCCGCCAAAACGGCCGTATTTGCGGGAACCGGACTAACGGCGGACGCTACCGAAGTGCTGATTAACAAAGAGGACGGGCAGCTGCATGCTACGAGGCCCACGTTTGGCGGCAACTTGATGGCCACCATTACCTGCAAAAAAACCCGCCCGGAGATGTGTTCTTTGCGCCCCATGTCTTATGAAAAGGCCGCGCGCGTGCCGGGCCGGAAAGGGGAAATAGTTAAATTTTCTTTTGACGCGCAAAAATACACCTCTTTGGCTAAATTTATTGAATTTATTAAAAATGAAGGGGAAGGGCTGGATTTGTCCGAGGCAGAAGTGATTGTAGCCGGCGGGCGCGGTTTAGGAAAACCGGAAGGGTTTGCTTTGCTTAAAAAACTGGCGGAGCGACTGGGCGGCGCCGTGGCGGCTTCCCGCGCGCCGGTGGATAACGGCTGGATTGATTACCGCTATCAAATTGGCCTTACCGGGCGCACGGTAAAACCCAAAGTGTATATCGCATGCGGTATTTCCGGTCAAATACAGCATATGGCGGGTATGAGCGGGGCGGACGTAATTGTAGCCATTAATAAAGACCCGCAGGCCCCCATTATGAAAGTAGCCAACTATGCGGTGGAGGGGGATTTGTATGACGTTATCCCCGCCATGCTGGAAGCTTTGCATTAAAGAATAGTAAGAGCTGAAACATTCAAACAGGCGGCGTAAAACCGCCTGTTTTTATTGTGTTATAAAACCCCGGCCTGGGCCTGGGTTTTTATTGTTTTTTCGCCCGCCCATGTTGTGGAAAATATGGCCTTGCCGGGAAAGACGCCGGCGCAAAGCCATAAAAACGTACAAAGAGGTTAAAAAAACACCCCGGCTGTTGCCGGGGTGTTGGGTATGGTTTGTATATTAGCGCAAGAGGTCTTGCAAATCTCCATATACTTCTTTAAATTCTATGCGGAGTTTTTTGGACAAATCTTTTAAGCGGGTTACATACATATCCAGCTTGGCGCGTTCGGTGCGGAAATACATCAGCTGGGCTTGGGTGTTTTCCGGGTTAAAATTAGCGCCCGATGTTTGTTTGGTGCTTTCAATGTGCGCGCTTAAATTGTTGACGCGGGCCGTAAGATTGCTTATTTCCTGGCTGGTATTTTCTATGCGCTGGCCCAAAATTGCCAAACGTGCTTCCAAGGCGGCCTGATAGGTTTGTTTGTCATATAAAGGAATATCCGGTTTGGAAAGAGCAGGCTTTTCTGTTGTGTTAGAATAGAGAATATTGGCTTCCTTGGGTTGGTACTGCGCGTACAGATCCTGCCTGATTTTTTGGCTGATTACATTACTGGGGGCATGGCGCAATAACCAAAGAGCGGCTTTATGATCGCCATGGGCGACCGCCAACATGCTGGCGCGGGAAGACGGATAATCTATAAAAGAAGATAAGGAGGTGAAGGCCGTTGCTTCTTCCAGCGTCATAGGGGTGTTGTTTGCCCATTGTTTTTCTAACAAATCAGCCTGGGTGTTGCGGGCGTATTTGTTTAATAAGCGGTAATTGGTGTATTCTGAGGCGCGGATGTTTTTAGCGTTTGGCAGCTGGTGAAATTTGTGTAAATATTCCCGCACAAATTCATAACCAACCAATTCGCTCATGCCGGCAATATGCTGCATCAGATTGTTTTTAGGCTGCAGTTTGAGGTCGGAATAAAGAACTATATCCAGCATGGCTCCTAAAGAAGCCGGATTTTTTTGAGATAATTCTTTGATAAGAGCGTGGATGTTGCCGTCTTGCATGGGGGCTATTTCTATTAAGTCCATTCCGGGGGTTCCCCAGCTAAACACTGGGTTATTTTTTTCAGCCGCCGCTTGCAATACCGGCCATTTTTGTTCATGGCGGCCCCGGGCAAGCAGTAATTCTTTGTGGTTTACTTTTATTACCTGTTGAAAGTTTAGGCTGGGTAATTTATAACCCAATTTGGCGGCGATATCCGTTTGCGCTCTATTTAAAGCGGTTTCTATGCGGTTTTGCAAGTCCGCCACAAAAGCTTTTTGTTCTTTTTCTGTGGCATTAGCCGGCAAGGGGGTGATTTCGGGCATGGCAATCCCTAATTTATTTAAGGATTCCATTTGTTTGGCAAATTTAGGTTTAACAATAATGGCCGGGTCTTTCTGTAAAGAGCGGCGGAGTTTTTCTATTAATTCCAAGCGGTTGGTAAGCTCGGCCCGTTCTACTAAAGATAAATTGAGCGGTTCCTGCACGCGTTCCCATTGGCGTACAGGCAAAATGACTTCTGAGGTTGACGGTGTTGGGGAAGTTTCTCTTTCCCATTGGCGCACCGGTAAAATAACTTCTTTGGCTTTTTGGGCTTGGCGCGCTTCTTGCTTTAATAATTTTTGCAAAGCTTTGCCGGTTGGTTTAGGCAGTTTTTGTGCGGCAGATAACTGGGGCAAAAATAATAATGCCGCTAAGAATAATATCACAGGTTGTTTCATATAGTTTGTTCTCCTTGTGTAATTACTTAAAATGATAGAAATAAAAAACACAAAGGGAAAGGGTCTTTGGACCTACAATTTTTGTAGGCCCCCCAATACAGAGAACCCCCGCGTTTATCCAACGCGGGGGTTCAATTAGTCGACTGTTCCATTTTTTCTCTCTTTCCCAAAGACATAAAGATCTGGTCAGGTTTGCCAGTGAAGAGGATTTAAGCGGACGGACCACAACCCCTTGTCCGATGCCCCGTCCCATATCTTTGGGGGCTCCCGCCCTCCTCAGAAGGTAGGCCCAAAGCTTGTGCCACGGATACCGGCACCTAGAACAAGACCGCCATGCCGCCACTGCCTTAAAAGAACTCTTTTTTCTATTTTGAAATCCCGCCAAGCCGGATTGTTCTTCACAAAACCGCCGCAGGGCAGAACTTCAAATAGTTGCACGTATCCCGCCATACATCATACGGCACAGCTGGGTTTACGTGCTGTTTTCTGTCAAATACCTGTACCCCATATACATCTTGGGATTACTGATAGTATAATGGATTTGCGGCTAAAATCAATAGTTATCTGCCGGTTGATTTTCCGTAATAACAAACACGGCGGAACCGATTACTTTTTCTACTTCCGTCAACGGCTCATTGGCGGCGTTTGGCCAGGGCTGCAATTCCCCATTGGCGGAAACATTTGCCAAGGCGTAAGCGCCATTTTTAAGTAAAACAACACATTGGGTAAAAGCCGCTCTTTCCCCTGGTTTTATAGCCGCTATTTGGCGGGTGCCCGGCAGTTTAAATAAAAATTTGGCCCCTTGCGTACGTTGACGGGGCAATGTCCACCATTCCAGCACGTCGCCGTCCTCGTAGAGGGTATTGCCGGAGGGAATCACCCCCAGTAACGGGATAGCAATGCTATTGCTTTGGGCGGATAGCGCCGGGCGGGGAAGATACAGCCCTTCATCGGCGTTTTCGCGCAGCGTATGGCTTTGCGTGATAGCCGCTTCCGGGTAAGCAATAGGCGCAGCCGGCATTTGTAACAATTTGCGCAAGGTTTGTGGCGCTATTTGAAAAAGCCCCGCCATTTGCTCTATATATCCTTTAGAGGGGTTTCTTTTGCCGGTGGTCCATAAAGCCACGGTGGCGGTGGATACTTTTAATATCCGGGCCAATTTAGCCTGGGCGCCGCGTAAAACGCCGTTGTTCCATTTTTCGAGTTGTTTTTCAAATTGGTTCATGGCCCCTCCTAAAAAATTTTCTGTTGCGGCAATAAAAAGCTTGACAAATACTAACAAAATTTACTATACTAACAAATGTTAAGAGGGCGACTTCTTAACAGGCGGGGAGCCTCCCCCGCATTTTTCACTCATTTACCTACCTAGTTTATTAAGCGGTTCTGCTTTAGAACCGGCGCCGCGGCCTGGCGGCGTGCAGGCTTAATAACTGCAGTAATACGCATTCACCCGAATGGTACTTACTATTATTATAGCAAAAAATGAGTGATTTTGTTAGTAAAGTTATATTAGTTTGTAAAGACGGACCCACCTTATACGGGCAAACCGGGCTGTTCGGCTGGTATAACTTTACTGACTTTTTATTATGGGGAATATTTATGATGTACGGCTGCAGAATCATATGTATTTTGCTGTTGGGGATATGTATTAGGGGGATATGGCATGATTTAAAAAAATGGTAAAACTTGCCTTTGTATAGAGGGGAAGGACGGAAATAAACTATAATATATAAATGCAGAAAGGTTTTTCTATCAATATTTACGGCCTTATTTTCTCTATTATGATTATAGTGGCCGCTTTAACGTATATTCTTCCCGCCGGCCAGTATGACACCGTACAAAAAGACGGACGCACCTATACGGTAGCCGGTTCTTACCACCGGGTGGACCCGGCTCCCCAAGGCATCGGCGCGCTGTTAACGGCTCCCGCCAAGGGCTTTGGCGATTGTTCAGAGATTATTATCTTTATTTTCATCACCGGGGCCATTTTTACCATTATTGAGCGTACCGGCACGGTAAATGCCGTTATTTTGGGAACCAGCTATCTTTTTTCCAAAAAAGACCGTTTAAAAAAATTCTTTATTCCCGCCAGCATGTTGTTGTTTTCCTTGGGCGGGGCGGTTTTTGGTATGGAAGAGGAAACCCTTATTTTCATTCCCCTGTTTATTCCGCTGGCGTTGTCTTTGGGATATGATACGGCGGTGGGGGTAAGCATTCCCTTTTTAGGTGCGTGGGTGGGGTTTGGCTCGGCCTTTATGAACCCGTTTACGGTGGGTATTTCCCAGGGGATAGCGCAGCTGCCATTATATTCCGGCATGGGGTACCGTGTGTTGGTCTGGGGGATTTGTACGGCGGTGGTAATTGCTTTTGTTACTTGGTATGGGGAACGCGTGCGCAAAAACCCCAAAAAGAGTATTACCTACGATATTGACCAGCAAAAACGCAAAAGTTTGCATTTAAACGTATTGGAAAAGCCCAAGTTTACCTGGCGGCATTTGCTGATTATGTTTATTTTTGCAGCCGGTATGGTTTGGCTGGTGGCGGGGGTGGCCCTGTACCACTGGTACATTATAGAAATATCCGGTCTGTTTTTAGGTGTGGGTTTGGTATGCGCGGTGGTAGGTAAACTGAGCCTGAACCAAACCACGGACGCGGTAATAGACGGCGCGCGCAGCATGGTAAGCGTTTCCATTATGTTGGCTTTGGCGCGGGCGATTGTGGTGATAGCGGCGGACGGACGCATTTTGGACACGGTGCTGTACGGCATTGCCCAGTGCATCGGACATATGAACCCGCTGATGGCGGCGGAAGGGATGTTTTGGGCGCACTCGTTTATTAACTTTTTTGTGGCGTCCGGTTCCGGCCAGGCGGTTTTGACCATGCCGGTCATGATTCCGCTGGCGGACATCATTGGCGTAAACCCGCAAATTGCCATTTTGGCTTACCAATTTGGCGAAGGCTGGACCAATGCCATTATCCCTACCGCCCCCGTTACTATGGCGGCAATAGGTATGGCGGGAATCCCGTGGCTGAAATGGGCCAAATGGAATGTGCCGCTGCAAATTGTATTAGCCGTGCTTTCCATGTTGCTTTTAATACCGCCGTTTTTATTTGGCTGGCACTAATTAGTTGATAATCTTTCCAAAAGGGCCCGGCCGGGCCCTTTTTTATTTCCTTTTTTATTGTTTAGTTGTGTGCAAAAGGCGGTGTGCTGTGGATAGAATAGATTTTGAAAATATTCTGTATGCCCGGGCAGATTTTGTGGGGGCGCAGCTGTGCCAAAAAAAGGGGGGATTGTTTTGTTTGTCTCAAGACGCCCCGCTTAAACGATTGCTGGAAGTGTATAACCGGTTTTTTAAGCGGCAGAACGCTCTTTTCTTACCAACGGACGCTTGCCAGACACGGGAAGAATACAGCGCATTTAACCGGATTTTTGAGCAAGAGGCCCGGCGTTTAGGGCCTTGCGCACGAAACCGGGCCTTTTTATTATTGTCAAATGAGAGAGGCTGAAAATTTAGATGTGTTTTGTTTTCTCTGATTGTGCGGCGAATACCGCCCTTTAGAAATCAAGAAAGAGATGACCTTGTTGATATGGTTTTTTTTTGTATATTTTATCCATATTATAGATAGAAAGGAGCGAATTGATGAACAATTTTTATACAAGCTGGTTTGGAAAGAATTCTTCAACGGGTTTTACATTGATAGAGCTGTTGGTGGTGGTTCTTATTATTGGTATTTTAGCCAGCGTGGCTTTGCCTCAATACACTAAAGCGGTAGAAAAAAGCCGCGTGGGTGCCGCATTGGCTTTTGGGCGAGCGGTGATGACGGCTGAAAATGCGTATTATTTGGCAAATGGGGAATATACCACGGATAAAGACTCATTGGATTTGGATTTTTCAGCTTGTCCTAAAGATTTTACTTGCATCTTTGGTAGTTTGGTGAAGGATCAAAAATTTGAAATAGTTCGTAAAAACGGCCCTTTTGCTTACAACATTATTTTTAGTATGGATAAACGCTCATTTTCCGATTCTGCCGGTAAAATTTATTGTGCGGCATTGAAAGCGAACCCCCAGGCTGTAGCCTTTTGTAAGAGTTTTGGTCCTGCGGAAATTACAGCTAATGATGAGTGGGTGCGCCATATTATCCAATAATTAAGTAGTGCTTTTTTCTTGTTTTATAAACGCTGCGCAAATGCGCGGCGTTTTTGTTGGCTGGCTTTATTAGACCCTGCTTGATTTGTTTTTTGTCTAAATTTTGCTATAAACAAAATTTAGACAAATTATAAAAAATCTCTGTAAAGGCCGTTTCGGGCGTTTAATAAGCGCGTTTATATGCGTTTCTGCCGGGTTTAGTTTAATGGAGTTGTCGGCAGTAGGGCTGATTATTGGCATATTGGCTGGCATTGCCTTGCCGGAATATACCAAAGCGGTGGAAAAAAGTCGTTCCATTACCAACTCTGCCAACGGTATAATTAAATAATATTTGACAAAAATTATTTTTTTTGATATAATAAATATATAACTTACAAATGCAAATGCGTTTGTAAGTTTTTTCTTTTCTTTTTGGAAATTTCCGGTCGGCTTATTTTTAAAGTTTATTCATTTCCGGGGTTTCCTATGACTGTTTCCAAAACTGTAAAAACACGTAAAAAAACATCTTCCTGTGTGGCGTATAACGAGGAGTATCCCTCCCGCTTATTGGCTTTTTTTGATATTGCGCCTTTTAAAATTACCGAAGTCCAAAAAAAAGACGGTACCGTTTCTCTTTTAGAAACCGCCTGCGAACTGCCCACCTTTGAAGCGTTTGCCAAAACCTTGGGCACTACCCGCCACATGTTAAAAAAATGGGAAGAAAAATACCCCGCTTTTGCCCAAGCGGCCGATAAAGCGCGCGATTTACAAAGCGATATTCTGATTCAAAACAGCCTGCGGGGTAACTATTCGGCCTCTTTTGCGGTGTTTACGGCCAAAAACTTGCTGGGTTGGAAAGACGGTAAAGACGATGCTTCCGCCCAGCCCCAGGCTTTAGTGGTACGGTGGGAAAAATAATGCCCCGCGTGCGATTGCCTGCCAAAGGGTTCCAGGCGGTGATACCGTATACCCCGCGTTATCCGCAAACGCAAATCCACCCCTATTTGGAAACCCACCGTTTTTGCGTGTTGGTTACCCACCGGCAAATGGGCAAAACGGTGTGTACGGTAAACCATATGCTAAAAAGCGCATTGGTTAACCCGCTTCCTAACGCCCGTTATTTTTATGTGGCGCCGTTTTTAAAACAGGCCAAACTGATTGCCTGGGATTATTTTAAACGCTACACGGCCCCGTTGCCCGGCGTAAAGTTAAACGAGGCGGAACTGTGTGTTTCTTTGCCCACGGGCGCTAAAATTTGGGTGGCCGGAGCTGATAACCCGGACGCTTTGCGCGGCACGTACGCGGACGGCGTTGCCTTGGACGAGTACGCCCAAATCAAACCCGGTTTGTTTGAGGAAATTATCCGCCCGATGCTTCTTTCCCGCACGGGTTGGGCGGTGTTTACCGGTACGCCCAAAGGGCAAAACGCGTTTTATGATTTATTTCTTTTTGCGCAAAAACAAGCCAGCCTTTGCCCAAGTGAGTGGTGGTGCGGCATATACCCCGCTGATGAGACGGGTGTGATTTCCAAAGAAGAATTGGAAAACATCCGCCAAAGTACGCCCGCCAATATTTTCCGGCAGGAGTATTTGTGTGATTTTTCAGCCTCGGCGGATAATGTGCTGATACCGGTGGATTTGGTTTTGCAGGCGCAGGCGCGGGGGTATGGCGCCTCCCAGCTGGCGGGCGCCCCGCGCATAGTGGGGGTGGACCCGGCCCGCTTTGGGGACGACCGCAGCGTTATTTTTTGCCGCCAGGGGTTGCAGGCGTTTGAGCCGCAGGTGTTTTGTCACATAGACAATATGGCCTTGGCGGCCCGTGTGGCGCAGACCATAGAATCTTTCCGCCCTGACGCCGTATTTATAGACGCCGGCTGCGGAAGCGGGGTGATAGACCGTCTGCGTCAGCTGGGCTTTTTAGTGACGGAAGTTCCTTTTGGCTCCACTCCTTTGCAGGCGGGGCGTTACGCCAATAAACGGGCGGAAATTTGGGGGAAAATGGCCCAGTGGCTGCAAAGCGGCGGGGCACTGCCCAAAGACCCTGCTTTAAAAGCGGATTTGTGCGCCCCGCAATATGATTTTGACTCTTCCGGCAAAATGCGTTTGGAAAGCAAAGAGAAAATAAAAGAGCGTTGCGGACGATCGCCGGATTTGGGGGACGCACTGGCCCTTACGTTTGCTTTTCCTGTGCGGCCCCGCTCCGCCACGGGGGCGGAATTTGCCCGCAGTGATTATGGGGTGTTATAACTTATAGGACCTATTGACGTGGGGTATAGGTCTTTTGGCCCTTGTGAGGTTCTTCTAAAAAGGATAAATTATAAAATATGGGAAAACAGATTTTTTTTCTTATTTTAAGCGTTAGTTTGGGGCTGGCGTTGCACGCGCAGTCCATAAAACCGGCCGGTCCTAAAATCAAACAAAAATGGTTAAATAAAGCTGTTCCGAAATCTAACTCTTCTAAAGAAGGGCAACGTATGATGCGCATGGTGAAAAAGGTTTCCGCCTTACAATACAAAACCTTTCACTCGCCGGAAGAATTGAGCCGTACGCTGGACATTTCTTTGGCTGATTTTAAGCTTCCTCCGTTGGGGTATTCTATGCTGAAAAAAGCAAATGAAACCCGCATACAAGCTTCTAAAAGGCTGTTTAAAGCAAGAGTACAATGGTATCAGCAGGAGAGAACGCAGGTATTAGCCGGTTTGGAAATTTACCCCGCCGCGCATAAAGTGGATTATGTTTCTTTAATTGACCCGTCCGCCAGAATTATTTTTTTGGGGGAGCGGCATTATGTGGGGAACATCCGAAAGCAAATAGAACAGGTTGTGTTGCAGTATCGTAAAGCACACCCGCGGAAAAAGGTGTATTTGCTGACCGAATTTTTAGAAATGAATTACCCAAATGAACCCAATTATGGTTTATACCAAGGGGTCATGTTCAAAGGAAAGAAAATGTCTTGGTCTTATGCGTCCGTATTGTTTCGTTTGCGGCAAAACGGCGTAAGCGTCTTTGGGTTGGAACCGCTTCGCGGATTGAAGGATTTGGCGCAAAAGATGCGTTTGCCGGACCCTAATTTTTCCCGCAGCTCTTTGTCTTTAATCGGGCAGTACATACGCAATAAGTCTTGGATGGATACTATACGGCGCGTCGCCTTGCAAAATCCGGACGCGGTGATTTTTGTGTATACGGGGTTGGGGCATTCTTCTTATAAATATTTAGAAAGTTTGCCTTTCATGTTAAAGGATTTCTCTTCTCAGGTGTTTTTGTTTGACATGGTTGGAGATGATACATTAAACCCCGCTTTTGCGGATTTGTTTAAAGAGGATTTTCTGTCGGATAAGCAATCTATATCTGTTACGAAACTCAACAATACCAAGTACCGCCGTTTGTTGGGGGCGGATGTATTGGTTTATGTGCACCCGTAGCAGAGAACTGGTATATATCACATTTAATTATGCGTAAACTTACTTTGTGTGTGTTGATTTTATTATGTCCGTTTCATTGGGGTATTGCTCAAGGAAATTTGAAAAAAGCGGCGTCGGCTGCTGCCAAGCGCTTGGAGCCTAAGGTAAAAACGCTGCCGCGGTTGCAAGCTGCTCAACCCGGAAGCCAAACAGCTAAATCCGGTGCGGTAAATAAATGGAAAATGCAGACAGGCCGGCCTTTGGCGGTACATCCCGGCGTGCCTCCGGGGGCCAATTCTCTTAAAGAGTACACGCTGGATTTTGACGCTTTGTTTCCTGCGCAATACATGGATGCCTTGCAGGAACCCACCCTTTTTGACAAGGGGTTTTCTTCTTCGGAGACTTCTTCTTTGGAAGAACGCTTGCTGCAGGCACGCAACAACCGCTTGCACGCACTGGAAAAATGGCTGTGGCGCAGCCGGCTGGATTATTTTGAAAAACACATGCTTCAAATAGCTGAAACGATGCTTACTTTCACGCTGGATGGGCCTGTTAATTATTTGCGCTATATTCCGTCTGATACGCGTATTTTGTTTTTGGGGGAAATACATTACTCGGCCAATATTAAAAAAGAAATTAACAGCCTGCTTTTTCAGATAAGGGCGGCGCGGCCTAAGCAAAAGATTTTTCTGTTTTCCGAGTTTTTGCCCCAAGGCTATCAGTTGCCCCCGGGGCAGGATTTACCGGATTTTTTAAAGAAGGAATATGGTTTTGAGGTTTATCAAGTTGCGCATGATTTAAATATCCATTTGGTTGGTTTGGAAGACGTTTCCTTGGTGGCTTCTTTAAGCAAACAAGAGTTTTCCGACGATTATGCAGGTTATGTGGATGGCACGGTTCGCCGTAATGAGGCGTGGGTGCGCCCGTTGCGTCAGTTTATGGAACGGGAGCCGGAAGCTCTTTTTATTGTCTATGCGGGAGGGGGACATGTGGACGCGTCCAGCATACGCAATTTCCCGTCTTTGGTGGGGGAGAAAAAATCTTATATTATTGATTTTGACTTGCCTCATATCAAAGACTTGCTTAAACCCATTTTTAATTATGTAGAAGTTCCCGCAGAAATAGAAAAAAATTTCTTGCTTAATAAAGAAAGTAAACTGATTTTCCATTCTACTAACCGGGATAACCGGAAACTGTTTGGCTTTGACCTAAGCGTTACGGTGCATATAACGCCGGAGGATAAAGCCCGAGAAATATTTCAGAACGAATATTTTGAGGGCATGTAACGGCCAAAGTTGTTTTTAGAGTACAGAGGACGATGAATATATGCATAAATTTTTTGCTTGCTTGTTAGGATTTATATTGTTAGCTGCGGGGGGCTATGCCCAGGGTACTCTAAAAAAGGCGGCCCCGGCTGTGGCTAAAAGGTTAGGGGGCGGCTCTTCCAAGGTCAAAACGGCAGTTGCTAAAGCCAAGTGTAATCAAGCCGGGAAATGGAGAGAGCTTACAGGCTATCCTTTTGTGGTTAATCCGGTGTTGCCGCCTGTTGCCAATAACCACAAAGCGTATAAGCTGGATGTGGACGCCTTGTTTTCGCCCGAGTATTTATCCATTATTAAGCATAGTTGGTATTTTGACGAAGTGAAGCTTCCGCCCACGGCCAAAGTAAGCCCAACAGAGAATTATTTTATTGCCCGCAACAACCGGGTGAATTTGTTGGAAAAATTGGTGTGGCATGCCCGGTTGGATTATTTTAAAAAACATATCTGGCAAATAGCCAGTAGTTTAGATGTGGATATTAATTACGGTTTGATTAATTATTTAGACTATATCCCGCCTGATGTGAAAGTTTTATATTTGGGGGAGGCTCATTATTCTTCTAAAATACAAGAAGAAATCATAAACGTTTTGGAACAGGTGGCTTCCAGCCGCCCGGAACAGGAAATTTATTTGCTTACGGAATTCTTCCCCGATTCTTACGCTTTGTGGGCAGAGCGGCGTTTCCCCAAATGGGTAAAGAAAACATATAACGGCCCCGTGTGGCAAAAAGCGCATGAGCTGAATATCAATATTATAGGCTTAGAAAATAACCAATTGGTAAACAGCTTGTCTAATAAATCGTTTAATAAACGTTATGATGCGCGGATGGACGGAACCGCCCAGCGAAATGAGTCATGGGCGTATATTTTGCGTACATTAATGGCCCAAAAGCCCAATGCGTTTTTTATTGTATATGCAGGCGGGGCGCATGTAGATGCTTCTTATTACCGCAATTTGCCTTCATTAATAGGGGAGGAAAAATCCTTTATTATTGATTTTGATTTGCCGGATTTGAAACCCGTTGTTAAACCTGTTTTTAATTATCTCAGAATTCCCCAAAGCATTTACCAAGATTTTGCCGTAAATAAAAACTCCAAGCTGGTTTCTTTTCTTTTAGATGAAAAGTATAAAAAATGGACCGGCTTTGACTTGTCCGTTACCGTACATATAGTGCCGGGGGAAATGCCGAAAGGAGTAGCAAATGACAAGTAAACTGCTTATCAGCCTTTTGTGTGCGGGTTGCTTGGCGGGGCCGTTATATGCACAAAAAAATATGGTTCAAGCCGCCCAAAAAGCGTTGAGAATAGGGGTTGTGCGGCCGGAGTTTGTGCGCGTGCCGGGGCGCTCCTATGAAGTAGATTTTTTTGAAGAACTGCTTGGCAAAGAAAACGAGGCGGTAAGCCGTTCTGTTCTAGGCCGTCCTTTGCAAAAACTCAGTATAGAAAGTGACTTTTACGGCGCGGCCCGGGCCGCGCGGGACAGTTATATCCGCACCCTGCTGCGTGTACGCTGGATGAACCAGTGGAAAACTTTCACTAAAAACCAAACGGCTATTCGTAAAGCGGTAAAAGGGTATCTATTTGACCGCCGCCCCATTGCCTATGATAAACTGTTTGATTTTTCTTCCCGCTGGATATTTTTAGGGGAAATGCACGGGCATACGCCTATTGGGGAAGAAGTGGCCGGGTTTGTGGCAAATTTTTCCCGCCGGCACCCAAACGCGCCGGTTTATTTTGCTACGGAGTTTATAAACACGCGCGACGACGCCGGGCAAGAGCGTTTGTTTATCCGCACTCCTGAAGAATTAGAGGCTTTTCGGGATAATATATCCGCGGACATGTTTGGTCCGTTTCAGGCTTTGTTAAAACAGGGGGTTATTTTAGTAGGGCTGGAAGATTGGCAGGAATTTCAATACCAGGCGCAGCAAGCTTTTAAAGAGGGATATTTTGACATGCGCCTGCCGTCTGATACGGAATATGAGTATCGGTTGGCACGCTCTCTTTGGGGAATGGAGCACCGCAACCAGGTGTGGGCCAAACGTTTGGCGTTTTTGCGGCAAACCGTTGGGCCGGAAGCATACGTTTTTGTATATACCGGCTCCGGGCACGTAAACCGCACCTTGCCCAATAATTTACCTTTTTTATTAAAAAGAGAATCTTCCCCGGTGATTACCTTGTCCGTGTTTGATGCCGAACCCATTGATTTCTTTTTATGGGACGGATACGTAAAACCCCAAAAAAGGGAGATCCTTCATACTCCTTGTACTCCCCAGGATTGCCGGCACCCTCAAAAATTGTTGATGTGGCATAAAAACCCGGAAATTACCCGCTTGCTTGGCAGCGACGGGCGCGTGTGGTTCTTTTAAAAAATACTTGACAAAAAAGGTTATATTTTGTATAATCATTTTTGGTAATATTTTATTAGCAAAAACCTCCTGCTTTTTTATCCATAAAAAACCCGCCGTCGGGCGGGGTAATCAAAATTTTCTTTTCTATTACAGGCTTTGCGGCGTGGTGGCCAGCAGATAAAACATCAGCCCCACCAAGGCCGCCGTCAGCAACGCGCATACCAGCGCAGCCATTTTTTTGCTTCCTTTCGGAAATATTTTGCGGGTAATAATGTAAAACCCGGGGAAACCCAGCATTACCGCAAATACCGCAATAATAATCAGTCCCGTCATAATCTGTCTCCGTTCTTACATTATAGCAGTAAATTCTTTCCTTTCCCATCCACGTTTTTTATTACAGGTGACGTATGAACAACAAACAACCCAATTATTGCCGGATATATGATGACCTTTCGCGCGAGGCCGCCTCCTGGCGCAGCGCGTGGAAAGAACTGGGCGCCTATTTGGCCCCTACCCGCGGTTTCTTTGAGGGGGATGAACCCAACCGCGGCCACAAGATAGACCACCGCAAGCTGATTGATTCGGACCCGCTTTTAGCCGTGGAAGTATTATGCGCGGGAATGATATCCGGGCTTACCAGCCCTTCACGCAGTTGGTTTGAGCTGGAAATCTCACCCGAGTCCGCCCGCCGGCTCCCCGGTGCCAAAGAATGGAGCCACGCCGTTAAAACCCGCTTGGAAGAAGCCTTTGCCTCTTCCAACGTGTATGCGGCGCTGCACGGTTTCTATCAGGAAATTGCCGTTTTTGGCACGGCCGCCATGCTGCTGGAAGAGGATTTGCAGGACGTACTGCGCTGCCGGTTGTTTACGGCGGGGGAATATGTACTGGGGGCGGACGGGGACGGGCGCATCAACTCTTTTGGCCGGGAATTCTTTTTAACCGCCCGCCAAATGGCCGATAAATTTGGCGTGGAGCGCTTGCCGCTTAGCGTAGCCCAAGCGGTAAAAGACGGGCGCGGCAGCGCTTGGCATAAAGTGCGTCATTTAATTGTGCCTAACCCGCAGCAGGATTCCCGCTATAAAGACAACGCGCATATGCCGTACCGCTCCGTGTATTTTACCCCGCAGGGGGAGGTTTTAAAAGAGGGGGGATATTGGGAGTTCCCCGTCATAGCCGCCCGCTGGGAAGTAAAAAACACGTCAGACGTATACGGCAAAGGCCCCGGCTGGAAATGCCTGGGCGATGTTAAAATGCTGCAAAAAATGCAAAAAACCAAATTGGTGGCTTTGGACAAAAACACCAATCCGCCCATGATGGTGTCTTCCGGCGTGCAGGGGGAAGTAAACCTGCTTCCCGGCGGGCTGACGCGCTACAGCGGCACGGCGGACGCCGCCGTAAAACCCGCCTATCAGGTACAGGTGGACATGGCGTCCTTGGAAAACAGCATAGAAAAAGTAAAAAACACCATTAAATCCCAATTTTTTGCCGATGTGTTTGTTATGCTCAGCGCGCAAAATTATTCCAACATGACCGCGGCCGAAGTGGCGGAACGCCACCAGGAAAAACTCCTGGTATTAGGCCCGGTGTTGGAGCGGCTTAAAAATGAATTGCTGGACCCTCTGGTGGAACGTTCCTACTCTATTTTACTGCGCCGGGGAGCGCTGCCTAATCCGCCGCAAAGCGTACAAGGGCTGGATATTGGCGTAAGTTACGTCAGCATGATTGCCCAGGCCCAAAAAGCGGCGGGTATGGCGGCCGTATCGCAGGCCATGGCGTATGCGTCTTCCTTGGCGCAGGCCAAGCCGGACGTATTGGACCGGGTGGATTTTGACGCCGCCCTGGAACAAGGCTTGGATATGCTGGGAGTGCCCCCCGGTATTTTAAGAACGCGCGAGGAAGCCCAAGCCCTGCGCGCAGAACGCGCCCAACAGCAAGCCGCCCTTTCCGCTGCGGGCGCCGCCGGCAGCCTGCCTCATTAAATTCCAAAAAGAAAAGAAGAAAAATCCTTGCGCGGGCGCGTCTTAAATTACTGCACGGCCCGCGCAAGGGGGGAAAGTGCGCCCTTCCGGGGGAGGGGGCTTTCTCCTTACCCGCATAACCCACCAAAGCCGGGCGGCCGCGCCTTAAATTACCGAGCGGGCCCCCAGGCGGAAAGGGAAAACCGCCCCGGCGGTTATTCCCTTCCCTTTATGAAAACCAATACACAGCAACAAAACGAGCAGGACTTGCGTTCCCTGCTGCAAAATGTTTCCGCCCGGCGCGTATTATGGCGCATTTTGTGCGCGGCCCGCAGCGCGGAAAACGCCTTTTGCGTGCGGGACCCTTACTCCACCGCCTATATTTGCGGACAGCAAAGCATAGGCGTGTGGCTGATGGAAGAAATATGGCGGGCGGACCCCGGCGCTTTCATGCGTATGCGGCTGGAGAGCGAAGCCGCCCAGCGTGCCCGCCGCCAAACCCAGGAGGAAGAAAATGACAACCCCTAACGATGTGACCGCGGAAAATAAAGATACGTTTCCCGCCCCCCAGCCGGGGCCTGCCGCCCCGCAAGCGGACCCCGCCCCCATGCGTCCGGCAACCTTGCCCAGCCAGCCTGCGGCGCAGGAAGCAACCCAGCCGCCCGCCGCTCAGCCCGTATCCAACGGTACTCAAGCCCAAGGACCCGCTTCTTACGATGACTTAAAACTGCCGGACGAATCCCAAGCCCCGCAAGGGCTTTTGGACGGGTTTAAACAATTAGCCCAAGAATTAGGCCTGCCCCCGCAGGTGGCCCAGCGGCTGGTGGATTGGGAGTTTGCCCAAGCGCAGGCCTTTGGGCGCACCCAGCAGGCCAAACACCAGGAACTTTTGCAAGGCTGGGCGGATGCCAGCAAAGAAATGCTGGGCGCCCGTTACGAACAGGACCTGGCCCTTGCCGTCCGCGCGGCGGACCAATTTGGGGGAGAGCCTTTGCGCCGCCTTTTGCAGGAAACGGGGCTGGGCAATCACCCGGTAATAGTAAATACGTTTTGCCAAATCGGCCGTGCGACGGCGGAAGATTCCAGCCTGGGGGGAAAAGAAGCCTCCGGCGGGGATAAAACCTTTGCCGAAGCGTTGTACGGCTCTAATTAAGTTAAGGAGAGTATATGGCTATCATAGCAGACAAAAACTACGGCTTAGTGGATTATGCCAAACAGTTTGACCCTTCCGGCCAGGAACTGGCTATTGCGGAAGTGTTAAGCAAATCCAACGAAATCATAGGCGATGCGTTGGTGCGTGAATCCAGCCTGGATTCCGGCCATGAATATGCGGTACGCACCGGCATTCCGGAAGGAACCTGGCGCCGCGCTTACCAAGGCATAGAGCCTTCCAAAGCTACTACCAAAGTAGTGGTGGAGACCTACGGTACGCTTTCCGCCTACAGCGTGGTGGATAAATTAATTGCGGAAAAGGGCGGGCACGTACAGGCGGTGCGGGAAGGGCAGTCCAAGGCGATTATTGCCGGGATGTCCAATTCCATGGCGTCCAACCTTATTTACGGCAACGCCGGGGAACACCCGGAACGCTTTACCGGGCTGGCCGCGCGCTACAGCGAACTGACCGACGCGGAAAGCTCCCGCAACGTGATTGACGCCGGAAGCGAAAAGGAAGGGAAAAACTCCTCCATTTACTTAGTGGTATGGGATACGGATAAAATTTTCACTTTCTTCCCCAAGGGCAGCAAAGCGGGTATACAGCGTGTGGACCACGGACTGGTAAACCACGTAGACGCGGACGGCAACGAATACCCCGCCTATAAGGAATATTTTGAGTGGAAACTGGGTCTTGCCGTGCAGGATTGGCGTTACGCCGGCCGCGTGTGCAATATTGACGTTACCAACCCGCCCGCTGACCTGATTGACAAAATGTGCGAGTTGGAAGAGCGCATCCAAAGTTTGGCTATGGGCAAACCCGTTTGGTATATGAACCGTACCGTAAAAGCGGCTTTAAGAAAGCTGACCAGCAACAAAACCAACGTGCAGTACACGCCGGACCAGATAACCTCCCGCCCGCTCATGACGTTTAACGAAATTCCCGTACACGTATGTGATGCCATTACCGATACGGAAAACTTGGTGAAATAAGGAGGTTCTATGTTACTGGATCAAAATGCCGTATTTTCTGATAAGCAGGCCGTAAGCGCCACGGCCGCCTCCACCCACACGGTGGACCAAGGCGCCGCGGGGGACGCGCGCACCGGTTTATACGCCGTGGTAAAAGTGGATGAAACTTTTTCCGGCGTTACCCAACTGACCGCCGCGCTGGAAACGGCGGATAATGAAGGGTTTTCTTCCTCCAAGGTGTTATTAAGCGTAAGCAGTGCCGGGGAAGGGCTGGTACAGAACGCGGTGCTGTTAAAAGCGCCGGTTCCGGCCGGGGCCCAGCGTTACTTGCGCGTAAAGTACACCGTAACCGGAAGCGGCACGGCAGGCAAGATATCCGCATTTTTAACGGATATGGTAGACCTGTAACCGCACCCGAATGTGCGGGGCGGGGAATAGGCCCCGCCCCGCCCGCGGGGCAAAATAAATGAAAGCATAAAAATTGGGGGCCGGGCGTTACGGGTTTTGTTTGGGTTGTTTTGGCGCTGTACATAGGGTTTATTATTTCCTATTAGCCGCGCCTCCAAAGGGGGAAAAGAGTGAAAAAACCGTTTTTGGGCTTTGCTGGTTTGATTTGGGGATAGTACTAGGGGGGTTAATGTAAAAACGCTTAAATTGAAGGCATTTTTGCGCAAAATCAAGCTTTTTAACCGTTAAAACCCGGTATACAACTAGGCTTAAGCTTATTTGCCGGCAAGCAAGGAGCGAAATGTTTGGAAAAACCCTGTTAAAAAATAAAAAAATCCTTATTTTATAAAGTAAAAATTATTTTGTTCCCGGTAACAGCAAACCTTTGTTAGCTATGGACGTTTGCAGTATCACCCAGTAAAACTGCCCATGCTTCCCTATAAATGGGATTATATAGGCCGTTTCCCTCCTTATACATAGTGATAAAGCCTCTTTTAGCCGGATTTGTTGATAAATAATAATCTTTTTACAGTATAAATAATAGTGTATGAAAGGAAAAGATTTTAAAACTTTCCGCTAAAAAATAAAATCACATCTTTTTATGTTTTTATGCAAAGGTGTTATTAAAAATATTATTAATTTTGAAAATACTTAAAATTTAAATATTTTTAAAATTAATAATAAATTTAATAATTAAGAAATTAGCTTGTTTTTGAATAATAAATATAGATATAAAAATAAAAATAATTAAAAAATAAGTATTTTTAAAATTAGTAATAAAAATATTTACTTTAAAAATGCAAATTTATGCTGGAAAAATGTTTTTAAAAAATATTGTAAAAATAATAATATTTAAAATTTAAGTAAAATTAAAATGGAGTGTAAAAATGGTATCTAAAATTGACATTTGCAATTTGGCTTTAGCTCATTTAGGGCAAGAGGGGATATCTTCCTTAACCCAAGATGATGAACGGGCCCGCCGTATCCATTTATTTTATGAACCGGTCAAAGCGGAGGTTTTGCGTACCCATAACTGGGCTTTTGCTTTGGTGCGGGAGCCGCTGGTATTGTTGGAGGACCCTTCCGCCCCCGCTTATCCGTATTTATACCAATACCCGGCGGATGGGCTGTTTGTGCGTAAAGTATTTGCCGGGGATAGCGGGCGAAAGCCTTTTGAGTTTAAAGAGGTATACCGCCGCCGTATTAACCAGCGCGCCATACAAACCCCGGCCCCCCAGGCCGTGGCGGAATACACCCGTGACGTACAAGACGCCACCCAGTTTGATGCGGCTTTTGTAAAAGCGTTTTCTTTGGCGCTGGCGGCTGATTTGGCGCTTACGCTGACGGGGGACGAGGCCCTGTCCCGCCTGTTGCTCACCCGCTACGCCCAAAGTTTGCAAGAAGCCCGGCGCAGCAATATGTCCGAGGGGTTTCAAATACCGCCGGCTGAAAGTGCTTTTATGGAGGCGCGCTAATGGTATATCATCACTTGCAACCGGCTTTTAGCGGGGGGGAAATCAGCCCGCATGCCGCCGCCCGGGCGGACGGAAGTGTTTTTTCTTCTTGGCTAAAGACGGCTAAAAACATCATTATTCACCCGCAGGGAGGGGCCTCCAACCGGCCGGGAAGCGTTTTTGTGGCTGCGGCCAAATATGCGGATAAATCCGTGCGCCTGCTGCCTTTTGTACTGGGGGACAACGAGGCCTATGTTTTGGAGTTGGGGGACCAATACTTGCGGGTGCATACCCCTGCCGGCCCGCTGTTGGAGGAGGACGGTTCCCCCTGGGAAGCGGCTACCCCTTACGGGCAATATGATGTGGGCCAGCTGCAGTACGCCCAATACAATCAAACCCTGTATTTGGCGCATGGGAAATATCCCGTATATAAATTTGCCCGCTTGGCGGCGAATGATTTTAGCTTTGAGGAAGTTTCTTTTACCGGCGGCCCGTTTATGACGGCTAATACAGACGAAACCCTTAAAATGCGCCTGTTGGAACAAAGCGGAGAAGTAACTGTGGAGGGGGTAGCCGCCAGCGTGTCTTTCCAGCCCAAAGTATACAGCCATTACGCCATACGGGCTTTTTTTAGGGGCGAAGGGTTTTACTTGGATAACGGCTACGGCTGTAATATTCAGGCGTTGGTCAACCGGTTTAACGAGGTTTTTGGCAGCCAAGGTTTCAGCGCGGTGAATTTGGGCGGCGTGGTTACCATTACCTCCCCCCAAGCAAACGGCGGGGATTACAACGGGGCGGAGCTTAGGCTGGAATATTTAGAAGATGTGTTTGATAACCCCGAGGAAGTAGTCGTATACCAGCTTTCCGGCGGGGCCAATGCGGGCAGTGTGGTGCCCGGCGGCCCCCAAAGCTTTATGCTGGAAAGTAATTTTGACTTTTTCTTTCCAGACCATGTGGGAGGGGTTTTTAGCTTGTCGCACGAGGTGGAGAGCCAATATGTTTCCGGCATGATTGCCTATGACAGCGCCTCCCAATCCCTTAAAAGCGGGGGGGACTGGCGTTTTAAAACCGCCGGAAATTGGAGCGGAACCGCCGTGTTGGAAAAGTCCACCGACGGCGGCCTCAGCTGGCGCGCCGTAAAACATTTTTCACGCGAGGCAGACGGCGACAATCTAAACGAGTTTGGCAATTTGGAAGAGTCCTCCCAACTGTATTTATTGCGTTTACGGGGGGAAACCATTACCGGCAACCTGCAGTATGAAATGTGGAGCGACAGTTTTATCCAGCAAGGCATAGTGAAACTAACCTCTTACGTCAGCGCGCGCAAAATGGGGGCGGAAGTACTGCAGCAGGCGGCGGGGGAGGAGTGGACTTCCCGTTGGGCGCAAGGCAGTTTCAGCCAGCGTGCGGGCTACCCGGCGTGCGTATTTTTTTATCAGGACCGCCTGGGCTTTGCCTGCACCAAAAGCGAACCGCAAACGCTGTGGTTTTCTAAAATTGCCGAGTATGAAGATTTCGGTCATTTGCGCACCCAGCAGCAGGCGGACGGATTCAGTATTAATTTGAACGGCAAAAGCCTTAACTCCATTCGTTCCGTGGCGGTATGCGGTAAATTATTTGTGTTTACTTCCGGCAGCGAGTGGACGGTTTCTTCTTCCGGGGCGTTCAGCGCGTATAATGTAACCGCCGTTCAACAGAGCGAACGCGGCAGCAGCCCCGTCCCTGCCTTGGCGGCGGGGGGAAGGGTGCTTTTTGTGCAGGCGCGCGGAAGCGCCGTGCGGAATTTTGTGTATGATTACGCTACCGACGCTTACGCCGGGGACGACTTAACCCTGCTTTCCCGCCATTTGTTTTTTAACCGGGAGATAAAAGCCCTTGCTTTTCAGCAGGAGCCGGACGCCTTGGTTTGGTGTTTAATGGGGGACGGCGCCCTGCTCTGCTTAACCTATTTGCCCGGGCAAAATATTTGCGCCTGGGCCCGGCATGAAACCCAGGGAAAAGTAATCAGTTTGTGCAATTTGCCTGCCGGCGGGTATGACGCCATGTGGTTTGCCGTTCAGCGCGCCGGCGGAGTTTTTATAGAAAAACTATCCCCGCGTTTAGCCACCAAAAATCCGCAGGACCAAATATTTTTGGATGCGTGCGTATCGTTTTCCAGCGTTAGCGGGCAGACGGAATTTAGCGGGTTAGACCATTTGGAAGGGCAGCAAGTGTACGCTTTGGCGGACGGCAACCCCGCCGGCCCGTTTACAGTGCAAGACGGCAGTATTACGCTTCCCTTTGCGGCAAAAACGCTGCACGCGGGGCTTAGTTACGAGGCTGAACTGGCTACCCTGCCGGCAGAGCTGAATTTTTCGGACGGTACTTCCCGGGACCGCAAACGCCGTACGGTAGGGGTTGGTTTTTTACTGGCGGACAGCCGCGGCGGTTTTGCCGGGGCAGAGGGAGGAAAACTGGACGAATTGGTTTATGCCCCCCAAATGCCAAACGCTCAGGCCCCCGCTTTGCAGGACACGCTTTGTGAAAAAGTGTTCTCTTCCAGCCACGGATTTTTAAAGGGGATTGTTTTTAAACAAACCGACCCGCTTCCCGTTACGCTGTTAAACATTATCGTAAAGTCCTGCTAAATAAAAAGGGCCCTTGTGTTAACCAAGGGCCCTGAAAAACAGCTTATTTAATTTGCGGCTTGCGGAAGCGCGGCCGGGGCTTCCCGGTCAGGCAGGGTAAAAGCCGCGTTATACGGCAGCGGGGCGGCCGGCATGCCGGCGGGGCGGAAGCTGCGTATCTCGTCTTTTACCATTTGTTGGTATGCCGGGTTGCCTATCACAAAACCCACGACAATGTACCTTAAATCATCTTGGGCGGCAAACGTCATGTAAATGGTAATAGGCAGGCCGTTATTGCTTTCTCCTTTCCCTTGTAAAAACACCGTATTGGGGACGGAAAAATCCGGCTCCGCCGTTAGCTGGAACTGCTGGCTTTGTTTTTCTGCTATTTCGTCTGCTTGCTCTTGCAAGTATTCTTGTACGTTTGCCAACGGTTTGTCTTTCTGTATATACGCCACAAAGCCGGAAATGGGCGTTTGGGCCTTATTGTTTTGCTGGCCCTGGTTCTTTTTCATAATGGCGCCCGCGTTGGTATCAAAAGCCGCCGCTATGCTTTGTTCATCGTCTATATTAATCCATTCAGACATTTCCGTTCCGCCAAACAGATTAATGGTGAAGCCGTATTTCGGGTCCGTATAGGGGCGGATGCCGGTGGTAATTTCCGTTTTTTGCATGGTTTTGTCCACCAAAGCCATAAAGGGCATGACGTATTTGTTTACGCCCAGCATAATGGAAATAATAGCGACGGCAAATAATACAACCGTAGCCAAACCGGCCAAGATAAGCGGCCATTTGTTTCTTTTTTTACCGGCTATTACCCAACCTAATTTAAAGATTAGGAAAAACACTACATATACCAAAGCGGCCAAAATTAAAAAGGCCAGTATTGCGATGATAAGAGCCATAAAATCTCCTTATTTAAAAATACAGCAAAAGCGAACTTTTACTATTACAAATGATATTAGTTTGCGCCGTCCTTGTAAAGCGGATTTTTACCGCGTGTCACGCCGTATGCGCCGCCTGGACCGCCAAGAGCTGCAAGCCACGCACGGCCGGGCGGACGCGCCGCTGTTGGAATGTTTTGCCCATTCCGGGGCGGCGAGCGTAACGGTATGCGCCCGCGGAAAAGCGGTGGCGGCGGCGGGCATCACGCCGGACGGTTTATTGGGATTCAGCGCCTGCGTTTGGTTGGTTACGGCAGAGGGAGTGGAAAAATACCCGGTGGGTTTTTTTAAAGCGGCGCGGGCGGCATTAAAGTATTTTTTGTCGTTATATCCCGTACTTTACAATTACATAGATTTGCGCTACCCGGCGGCCGTGCGTTTTGCCCAAGCGTTGGGGGGACACTCAGCCGGGCCGGCGGTAAATGTGCGGGGAGAGTCTTTTCAGTTATTCATATTTAGGAGGAAATAAAATTATGGGAGGAGCAGTTAATTTAGGCGGTGCGCTGGTAACGGGTGCGTTATCCGTGGCGGGGAAAAATAAGTCCGAGCGGGAATATTACCGCGCCATGGCCCAGGCGGCAGACAAACAAGCCGCATTGCAAGAGGCCGCTTCCAAACGGCAGGCGGAATATATTTTCCGTTCCGCCGCGCAGGAAAGCACCCGGCTTCAACAGGAGTATACCGCCGCGCAAAGCGCGCAGAAAGCGGCGTTTGTAGCCAATGGGCTGGGGCAGTCCGCCACCGTGCAGCAAATCATGCAGGACAGCCGCTGGAACTTGCTTACAGACCAGCAAACCCTTCGCCAAAACACGGCGGACGAATTATATGAAAACAACCTGTCGGCTCTATTGGGCGTACAAGCCAAGCGGGACGAGGCTTCCCAGTACCGCGCTTTAAGTTCGCGCTTGTCCGGCAGTTTTTTAAGCCAATATTTACAGCGGTTGTTTAACGTATTTTCTTACTAGGAGGCCCCATGAAAGTACCCGTTTATGAAAAACAAAAATCATTGCGCGTTACCCAAGCCGCCGTCGGGCGGGTGTTTACCCCAGCAAGGGCCGCCTTTGATGACAACCAATATACCCGTTTGGAAGGAAATATCAAAGCGCTTGGCGGCGCCGCCGCCTTATTCAACCGCGCGGGAAAAGAAATTACCCAATACAAGCAGAACCATTTGCCGGACTCAACGGCGAAACAGGCCGCGCCCGCTTTGTCCGCCGAAGCGGAGCAGGTGCTAACCGGCGCGCTGGGCCAAGCGCAAGAAGCGGCCTCCCGCCGGGAACGCCAACAAACGCAAAACGAAAAGCTGGCCTTGGCCCAGGCGGTGGCGCCGCTGGCCTCCACCCCGGATGAATTAGAAAAATTGATGGAAAAAAATTTTTCCTCTTCTCCCGCCAAAAGTTTTTTGTATGCGCAGGCGGTGGGCAATAATATAAGCGCCGCTTTGGCCGAGGGGCAGACCCCGCAGGCCGCGCAAATGCTGGCCCGTTTTGAAAGTTATTTGTCCCCCCAGGCGGGGCAGGGGGCGCGCCAACGGCTGCAGGCGGCGGCCGCACAACGGGCCGCGCAGGAGGTGTTTACCCAGGCGCTTCGGAAGGGGAAAAATCCAGCAGGGTGGACGGATAAAGAAATGCAAGAACTTTCTTTGGGTGCCAGCCGTAATTTGCCGCCCGGCGTACAGCAGGAAACCCGGTTGGAATTAGAGGCTATGGTGGGGGCGGAAAAAGTGCGCCAGCAAAAACAGAAAGCTTCTTTATTGGGCGGTATACTGCAAAGCGCGCAAACAGGAGACCAAAAAGCAGTAAGCCGGGCTTTATATTCTTTGGCGGAACTGTTTCCGCAAGAAGACAAGCATTTGACTTCTGCCGTGCGCAAGGCGGCGGCTTCTCCGGGGCGGCAGTCTAACCCCGCTGTTTACAACCGTTTTTACAAACAACTGGCTGAGCCGGATTTTAAAGAAAACAGCTTGGCCCAAGCTTTGGAAAAAGGGGAACTGAGCGGGAGCGACTATCTGCTTTTAATGAAAGAACGCGCCGGCCTGTTGGCGGGGGAAGACGCCCGCGGACGCAATTTGTTGTATTCCGCCGCCCAGCGTTTGTGCCGCAAGGAAGGCTTAAATGCCGAAGAAGCCGAAGATTTTAAATACGCCGTGTTTTCTTTGCCGGGGGATTACTCCTCCAAGCTGGCGGCTTTAAAAAACTTACGTGATGTTTATTTTTTATGAGGTTTTATTATGACTGTTACCAACACCCACACCAAACACATTTACCCGGGGGACGGCCAGCGCACGATATGGCCCTTTACCTTTCCGCTCTTTAACGCGCAGGACCTGCGCCTATGGCGCGTAGGTACGGACGGCAAAGCCGAAATTGTTTCTTCCGGCTTCTACGTGGATATGGAAGAAAAAGAAGTAGAATACCCCCTTAAGGAAGAAAACCAGCCCGCGCCCGCAACGGGGGAATATATTGTACTTCAGCGCGTGACTCCCCTTACCCAAGAGTTTGACGCCAAACGCCAGCAAACCCTGGACTTGCAAACCTGGGAGGACGCACACGACCTGGCCGTCATGCGGGAGCAGGAACTGGCGGAAGAACTGTCCCGCACGCTTAAATTCCCTGTTCAAACCCAAACGGCGGATACGGACGCGGCCGCTTACCTTGCCACCATTACCAAGTTAAAAGACCAAGCGCAGGAAGTATCCCAAGAAGCGTTGGAAGCGTCTTTGCAGGCCAATCAAAACGCGCAGGCGGCCGCGCAGACTGCCTCCCAGGCCAAGCAACAGGCCCAAGAGGCGCAAGAGAGCCTGGCTGTATACGTTTCCCAAGCCCAGGCAGCCAAAGAAGCGGCGCAAGAAGCGCAGGAACAGGCGGAGGATTTTTCTTCCGCGGCGCAAAGTTTCGCCCAAACCTGCCAGCAGGAAAAAGCCTCCGTTCAAGAGTTGGCTCAAACGGTTTCCAGTCAAACCCAGCAGGCGGTAAATGCCGCCCAAACGGCGCAGACAAACGCGCAAACCGCCCAAACCAACGCGCAAAACGCGCAGTCTTTCAGCCAGTCTGCCCAAAGTTCAGCCCAGTCCGCCAGCCAAAGCGCGCAGGCGGCGGCTTCTTCGGCTTCTTTGGCGGATATTCAAAATAAAATCACCAACTGCCTAACCAAAATCCCGCAGGATATCAATTTAACACTTGAAAACGGGGAACTGAAACTTACAAACAGTTATATTTATGTTCCTAACGGGCCGGATGTTTTTGAAAAAGTAAATATAACTACCAGCAGGAACTGGACGGTGGAGGCGAACAAAACGTTTTTCCTGTACCTCAACACAAAGAGTGCTTTGACTGTTA
>CASFXV010000007.1:81278-82701 GCA_949298795.1 uncultured bacterium | reverse complement strand
TGGAACACTTAATTTTTCCGACCCGAAAACGCCCACACAAAGCCAACTTTACCAAAATAATCTATCTAGCCGTACAAATCAAACTGGACAAAAAACTACTGTAAAAGAACACAAGGTTTGATTTCTTGTTACACATGGTTTGATTATTTTCGCCAACTTGAAACTGGAAGGTTTAAGAATATAACATCAAGCGGCTTCCTACTGCTGAGAGTTAGTATTGTTGGTCAAGTATGATCGCGTCCTCGTCCGGCATGGCAATCAGCTCCGGCACAAGGCTCTCCATGAAGCCGCCGCGCTTACAAAGCCTGTGGTTCCTCGCCTTGCGTTCCTCGACGGATAGCTTCTGCTTGATGATTTTCTCCAGGTTTTCAAACTGCCGGATTTTCTTCTTTCCGTCCTCAATCTCGGCTTGCAGCTCCTCACGGGTTTTCTCTCTCGGTTTTGTCATAGTTGGTCGCTTCTTTCTGCTTATGGCTAAAAGAAAAGAGCGGCCACTTTCTGTGTGAAAATAGCTACTCTCAGTTGGTGTATTCTGTTATTGAGTAGGCGTTATCTGCCCGATAAACTGGAAGTTGTTTATTAAACCTTTTTAACCTTAACCAACAACATCATAGGTCTACGCATTTCATTACACATTCCCGGCATACCCATCATATCTGCCGGAGGCATTGCTTCCTCAATAGCCTCAATTTGAAAACCACATTTTATAAGTGGATTCAATATCTGCGTTAATGTGTGGTGCTGTTTAATTACTCGTTGACCAAGAAAATTGGTTTCTCTTTCGCCTGTGTAATAGTAATTGTCGATTGGCCAATATTTAGGTTTCCCATTTTCATCATAAATCCAATCCTCATTAACACCTGCGGTGAAAGTCGGATGTTCAATATTGAATAGGAAATACCCACCTACTTTTAATGTGCAATACACCTTTTGATAAACATTAGCTAAATTTTCGATATAGTGCAGTACCAGGTTAGAAACAACTAGGTCATAAGTATTTTCAGGATAAATGTATTCTTCAACACCGCAAACTTTATACTTGATTTTGTCATCAGAGTTATCAGCTACTGCTTTTGCAATCATTTTTTGACTACTATCAATACCAAGAATTTCAGCAGCTCCCATTTGTGCGGCATATTTGCAATGCCAACCGTAACCACATCCTAAATCCAAAACTTTTTTTCCCTGTAATTTAGGGAATAACGGTTGCAACTGATGCCACTCTCCAGCAGCTTTCAGACCATCTTTGCTTCTTCCCATTTCCGCATATGCGGCAAAAAATTCACTATTATCGTAAATATTTCTCATTGATAATTACCTCCACAACTTCCGATTTTGTTTTAAAATTTTTAAAAGTTTGCGGAACTGGACTGTTCCAAAATAATCAAATTATCCGTATAGTTCAAATTTGGTGCGTATCTCA
>CASFXV010000007.1:0-81239 GCA_949298795.1 uncultured bacterium | reverse complement strand
TGGAACACTTAATTTTTCCGACCCGAAAACGCCCACACAAAGCCAACTTTACCAAAATAATCTATCTAGCCGTACAAATCAAACTGGACAAAAAACTACAAAAGCCCGCTCTTTCAAGCGGGCTTTTTATAAGTAAAAAGGGAAAATAAAAAAGGTGCGGGCGGGAATCGAACCCGCGAATATGAGTTTTGCAGACTCACGCCTTACCACTTGGCCACCGCACCGTATACATCAAAAATTTTGAACATAACTATTATATCAAAAAAAATACCGTCCGCAAATAATTTTATCACAAGGTTAATGCAACCGGTAAAATTGGGTCTTGAAATTTTGAATAAGGTTTTTATAATAGCAGTATGGGAGTGCCAAACCAGACCCGTTTTTGGGTGAGCCTCTTGTAGGGGAAACGGCCTCCCTATTTTTATTTTATTGGCGGACGCGTTATGGGCGCGTCCGCTTTTTTGCGTATAAAAGCGCGGCAGCGAGCCTTTTTCTTAACCAGGGCATGCGGCAGGCTTCATTATTTGGTACAATAAAAGCAGTAATAAAAGCGGATGGAACGGATCCGTCCCGCACAGGCAGCGGTTTCAGAACCAGGGAAATCTTCCTTTGGGAGTTTTTTTTTGGTATAATAAAGTGCTGTCTTATTGCGGGCGTAGTTCAATGGTAGAACACTAGCCTTCCAAGCTTGATACGTGGGTTCGATTCCCATCGCCCGCTTTTTAATCCCAAGTAAAGGGAATTTGCTGGGGTAGCTCAGTCGGTAGAGCATTTCCATGGTAAGGAAAAGGTCGTGGGTTCGATTCCCACTCCCAGCTTGTTTTGAAATCATTAGTTAGGACCCGGCAGTATTACTATGCTGGGGTAGCTCAGTCGGTAGAGCATTTCCATGGTAAGGAAAAGGTCGTGGGTTCGATTCCCACTCCCAGCTTTGGTTTTGGAACAACTAAACAATAAGAAGTAAACATTAGAAACAGGAGAACTAGACAAATGGCAAAGGAAAAATTTTCCAGAAGCAAACCGCACGTTAACGTCGGTACCATTGGCCACGTAGACCACGGTAAGACCACGTTAACCACCGCTATCACCAAAGTGTTGGCCAAAGAAGGCAAAGCCAAAGCCATGGCTTATAGCGATATCGCCAAAGGCGGCGTAGTCCGCGACGCTTCCAAGATCGTAACCGTCGCCGTTTCCCACGTGGAATACGAAACCGATAACAGACACTACGCTCATATCGACTGCCCCGGCCACGCCGATTACATTAAAAACATGATCACCGGTGCCGCCCAGATGGACGGTGCTATCTTGGTGGTTTCCGCTGTTGACGGCCCGATGCCTCAGACCCGCGAACACGTGCTCTTGGCCAAACAGGTAAACGTACCGCGGTTAGTGGTATTCCTCAACAAAGTGGACCTCGTAGACGATAAAGATTTATTGGATTTGGTGGAAGAAGAAATCCGCGATTTGCTGGGCAAATATGAATTTGACCGCGACAATACCCCGATCGTACGCGGCAGCGCTTTGAAAGCTATTGAAGAAGATCAGAGCGAATTGGGTGAGCCCTCTATCCACAAATTGATGGAAGCTTTGGATACCTGGATTCCTGAACCGAAACGCGATACCGATAAACCGTTCTTGATGGCTGTAGAAGACGTATTCTCCATCACCGGCCGCGGTACCGTAGCCACCGGCAGAATTGAACGCGGCAAGGTGCACGTGGGTGATCCGTTGGAAATCATCGGTTTCCGCGACACCATGAACACCGTAGCCACCGGTATTGAAATGTTCCGCAAATTGCTGGACGAAGGTATCGCCGGCGATAACGTAGGTATCTTGTTGCGCGGTATTGAAAAAACCCAGGTTGAAAGAGGCCAGGTATTGGCTGCTCCTAAATCTGTAACCCCGCACAAACATTTCATCGGGCAAGTTTACATCTTGAAGAAAGAAGAAGGCGGCCGCCACACCCCGCTGACCCCTGGTTATAAACCGCAGTTCTACTTGAGAACCACGGACGTAACCGGTGAACTCACTTTCAAACAAGACATGATCATGCCCGGCGACAATGCCGAAATTGAAGTGAAACTCATCACTCCCGTAGCCATGGAAGAAGGCTTGCGCTTCGCCATCCGCGAAGGCGGCCACACCGTAGGCGCCGGCGTCGTCACCAAGATTATTGAGTAGTAAAATTGTTTAGTTCACTGTTGCAGGGACATTGGTAACACAATGTCCCTGCAGATATCCTTAAAAGTGAACTTCATGCGGGGGCAAAACCCCCAGACTATCTAAGGAAAATTAAGATGGCAACTGAAAGAATCACCATTGCGCTGGCCTGCACGGAATGCAAAAACAAGAATTACTATCAGGTCCGCGGCAAAAAGAAAGAATATAAGCTGGAACTGAACAAGTTCTGCAAAAAGTGCGGCAAGAGCACCAAGCACAAAGAAAGCAAGGCTTAATTTTAGTGGGAGCGTCGGTTAACTGGTAAACCACCGGTCTCCAAAACCGGGACTGAAGGTTCGAGTCCTTCCGCTCCTGCCAGTTTTATTTAAGAACAACGGATAACTTTATGAACAAAGCAATCAGTTTTCTGAAACAATCGGTAGCCGAGCTTAAAAAATCCACCTGGCTGACACGCAAAGAAGTGGTGCAATCCACCATTTTGGTAGCCATTGTGGTGGCTATTTTAGCCGCGTACGTCAGCATAATAGACTTTGGCCTTACCAAAGTGCTGGGGCTCATCGTTGGAGGACGCTAATGTCTGAAGAAAAATGCTGGTACGTTGTGCATACCCAAACCGGCCATGAAGACAAAGTAAGAGAAAAAATTCTCTTAAACGTGGATTCCCAAAACTTTGGGGACCGCATCTTTAACGTTTTGGTTCCTACCGAAGAAGTAGTAGAAGTAAAACAAAACAAAAAAATCTTACGCAAACGCAAATTCTTCCCCGGTTATGTGTTGGTGCAGATGTTATTAACCAGCGAAGCGTACTGGTTTATCCGCAATATCAGCGGCGTTACCGGCTTTTTGGGAGATCCCAACCCGGTTCCGTTGCCGGAAGAAGAAATTGCCGGTATTGTGGAATTGACCGATAATACCAGCGGCAAACCGAAACACATGGTAGAATTTGAACGCGGCGAAAGCGTACGCATTACCGAAGGCCCGTTCAAGCACTTTATTGGCGTGGTGGAAGAAGTAAACGAACAAAGAAACAAGCTGAAAGTGATGGTAACCGTGTTTGACCGCGCCACCCCTGTGGAAGTAGATTTCCTGCAGGTGGAGAAAAACTAGTTTTACCGCAGTAAGCAGTAAAAATATGGAGTAACAAAAAAATGGCAAAAGAGAAAAAAATTAAAGGATACATTAAATTGCAGATTCCTGCCGGTGCTGCCAACCCGGCCCCGCCTGTGGGGCCTGCTTTGGGTCAGCATGGCGTAAACATTATGGAGTTCTGCAAACAGTTCAACGCCAAAACGGCTAAATTGGAAAAAGGGGTAAAGATTCCGGTCGTTATTACCGTGTATGAAGACCGCTCTTTTACTTTCATTACCAAAATGCCGCCCATGGCTGTACTTATTGTAAAAGAACTCGGCGTGGCCAAAGGTTCCGGCCAGCCCCACAAAGACAAAGTAGGCAAGATTACCCAAGCGCAGTGCGAAAAAATCGCCGCGCAGAAATTGCCTGACTTAAACACCAAAGACATCAAACAAGCCGCGGAAATGGTAAAAGGCACCTGCCGCAGCATGGGTGTTGACGTAGTAAAATAAATTTTGAAGGTAAAAGGGAGGGCCGTCCCGGCCCGCTTGTACCTAAAGGAGATTTTAAATGGGAAAAAGAATTGAAGCAGCTAGAAAAGCATACGATAAAGCCAAAGTATATACCTTGGCGGAAGCCGCTCAAATCGTAAAAGACAATGCCAAAGCCAAATTTGACGAAACCGTTGAATTGCACGTCAGCTTGGGTATTGATACGAAAAAAGCGGACCAAATGGTTCGTGCTGCCGTAGTATTGCCGCATGGTACGGGCAAAACCAAACGCATTGCCGTTATTGCCAAGGGCGAACACGCCCAAGAAGCCCAAAAGGCCGGTGCCGACCGCGTAGGCGCGGAAGACATTGTGGAAGAAGTAATGAAAGGCAAAATTGACTTTGACGTTTTAGTTGCCACCCCGGATACCATGAAAGACTTGGCCAAAGCCGCCAAAGTGTTGGGGCCCCGCGGGCTGATGCCTACCCCCAAAACGGGTACCGTTACGTTTGACGTAGCCAACACGATTAAAGACTTAAAGGCCGGCCGCGTAGACTTTAAAGCCGACGCTTACGGTATCGTACACACCATTATTGGCAAGGCTTCTTTTGACGCCGCCAAATTGGCTGAAAATGCAAAAGCTGTGATGGACACGATTCTTCGTGTAAAACCGAACACCTCTAAGGGCGTTTATGTAAAGAGCGTTTCTTTAAGCTCCACCATGGGCCCCGGCGTGTTTGTAACCACCAAATAGTAACTCTCTTTTGCACTAAAACCCCTCCGCAAGGAGGGGTTTTTATTATTTATAATAGTTCTTTTCAAATTTAAGGTATTTTCACGCGGTTTGTCTTTGTGTGGGGGCCGCAAGCAACCTGCACGCAAAAGGCTGATAAACGGTTTACTTGTCATTGTCTAATCTTTAGGTATTTCCGTCCGGCCTGGCTTTTCAAACGGGCGTTTTAGGGCAGTACCATAAGACCCAGCGGTATATGGGCCCAATGGCCCTGGCTGTATGTATATAGATTATCTATCATAATATTATGAGGAACTATCTGGCATCTTTGTTGTTTTTTAATAAAGGCTTATGGCTCGGCATGGCCTTTTGTATAGGTTTTTTTAATGTTTTGCACGCACAAGAATGGGCCCAAATGAGCAAAGTGCTGCTTCGTAAAGGGGAAAGCATGGCTAAAAACGAAATAAAAGCGCAAAAAGAGTTAGCCCGTACATATGCCGCGGCAGACGCGGTTGCCCCGTTTATGCATTTTTCTTCCCAAGATATTGTTCCTTGGAGTTTTAGGATACAGGCTAAGGCGGATAACGCCTTTGAACAAGCGGCCGTTTTGCGAAATAATCGGTTAGAGTTTGCCTCCCGCCTGCTTGTGGAACATACGGTACGCCGTTTGCGTGCCCAGCATAAAGAAATACGGGAGTCTTTGCAATATGCACGCTCGGCGGATTTGGTTTCTTTAATTCCTTCGTCTGCTAAATTTATTTTTCTGGGGGAAACACACCATCAGCCGGCGATAGAAAAACAAATTTTGTATATTTTGGCGCGTTATCATAAACGTTACCCGGAAAAGAAAATCATATTGCTTACGGAATTTGTGTTAGATACGAATGTTTCCTTGTTGCCTAAAGAAATGGACGCGCGCGTGACCAGCAAACGAGATTTTTTTAACTTGTTAATGAAATGGCGTATTCCTGTTTTTGGGTTGGAAGAGCCTTTGGCATATAGTCAGGCGGCCCAGGAACTATTTACAGAAAAAGCCGGCACGGCGTTTTTGTCTTCTACGGCCCTGGCCGTGCGTACGCGCAACCAACATTGGGTGAAACAGATAAAAGCCATGCATGAAGCCTACCCGGATATGGTATTTTTTATTTATGCCGGGCTGGGGCATACGGAGTATAACTTTCCTTCTTCCGTGGCGGCGGCTTTTCCTGAAAAAGAAACGTTTGCCATGGATTTTTTTGTAGGCCGCCGCTTACGGTTTACCCCGTTTGACAGAGCGTTTAGCGGGGTATTTTCCGGGCCGGGGGTATGGTATTGGAAAGATACAAAATATGCGCGTTTGGCGGGGTTTGACGTCAGTGTTATTTTGCCTGCCGGAGCTAATAGATGAAGAAAATAACTTTATTATTTTTATTCTGTGCGTTATTTTATCCGGCAAGGCTGCCTGCCCAAAGCGTATGGCAAAAGGCCTTTTGGAAAAAATTATTTTCAAGCGAGAGCGCTTCTCCTTCCCTGCGGTTCATTTCAACTAAACAAGCCGAAAAATTATTAGTGGAACGCAAAGCCCTTTCTCTAAGCAAAGCGCAGCGGGCTTGTACGGGAGAGATGGGGGAATGTATGTTTTATGGGGAGGCTCCTATTCACCGCATTGAAGGCTGGCCTTTTTCTTTTTCGCAGGCGGGGCCGTATGAGGATAATGAGCTGTTTCAAACATTGTCCCGCTCCGCAAAGAAAAATTATTTTATATCCGCGCATAACCGGGCCGTGTCCAGAACGGCGGCCGCACGCAAAAATGCGCTGAAGCGCATGGCCCAGGCAAAAGAAGATTTAATGACCGGATTTGATGATTTAGGCGCGGGGGATTCTCCTGCCAAAAGTTTAGTTTCTCTGATTAAGGAAAATCATAAATACATATTTTTAGGGGAGATACATCGTTTCCCGGCCATTCAATCAACGATAAAATCCTTTTTGCAAGCTTATCGTGCCAGCAACCCGAAGCAACAAATTTTTCTGCTGACGGAGTTTTTGCCTAATACCGATACCGCTTCTTACCGTTGGAAATTAAGGAAATTCCCGCAATATTATGCTATTTGGCAGACAGCGGATGTGCTTAAAATACCTGTAATTGGGTTGGACCCGTTATGGGTTTTTAAGAAAAACTATCCTGTTATGTGGGTAAATAAACCCAACGGAGAAGTAGAAAAGGAACAGATGTGGTTTTCCCCCGAGGTGCTTCGTGTCCGTAATTTAATATGGAAAAAAGAAATAGACCGCTTGCGCGCCCAATATCCAAACGCTGTATTTCTATTTCATACCGGGGCGGCCCATGTGGAATATACGGAGCCTTTTTCTTTAAGCAATTTATTTCCCAAGGAAGAAACTTTTGTGGCTACTTTTCAGCCGTATGAAATTTATAACGATGAACCCGCCCGCTGTGATTTGTTAGACGCGTTTAATCCGACACAATTTGCGGGGAGAAAGTCAGTCTTTTGGCCGGATGCGGATTTAGCTAGGGTCGCCGGATTTGATGTGCGCTTTAAATTAAGGTAAGAGATTCTATGTATCAGATAGCTTTATTGGTTGCCGTATGTATGTTCTGTTTGGGCCCCGCAAGCGGGGCGGCGCCGCTTCCGCCCGTAAAAATCAATAAGGGGGCGTCGGTTTATTATAAGCAGTTTGGCAGGAAAGATTATTCGGTAGAAAAATTGGAGGAAATTTTAGCTTCCCGGGCGCAGCGGACGAAAGAACAACAATTATGCAGGCTGGAAGGAAAGAACGGCGTCGTTATGGAAGAGGATATGCCGGTAGAACACATGCCCGCGGATTATTTTAAAGGGGAAAATGGTTTATATGCAAATATCCCTTTTTGGAAAGACTTATCCCCCCAAGCCCGAAGGGACTATTTCTTAGCGGCTAATAACCGCGCGGGCTCTTTAGTTTTAAGACGGCAATTAGAGAATATAAAGCGAATTCAAGATAATTTATTTAATTTATGGGAAGGCAGAAAATTTTTTCGTTCCATGCCTTTGGAAAAATTACTGGTTAGGGAAATCCCGGAACAGACTAAATACATTTTATTGGGGGAGGAGCACGACAGCTTTCCGGTTCTTATGTTTTTAGTTAAGTTTTTCCGTGAGTACCGGATAAATAACCCAAAGAAAAAGATTTTTTTATTGACCGAATTTTTGCCCGCTGAAGAGCCGCTCCCCTCTGTAAGTTTGCGTCATAAAAAAACAGCTTCTGCCTATTATTACACTTTGGTTTCTTGGCTGTGCTGGATGAAAGAAAACGATGCGCTTTACGCCTCGGTATTTAATAATGCAATTAGTGCCGGGATTTCGGTAAGAGGGTTGGAACCCGGCTGCATGTATCAAAAAAAGAAGACGGCCACTATGTTGTTTGGTCAATCTGCGGATTGGGGAGTACTTCCTGAGGGAATGCGTCTTCGCAATCAGGCATGGTTAAAGCAGATACAGGCATTGCGCCAGCAAGAGCCGGATGCGGTATTTATAGTGTATGCGGGGGAAGCCCATACTGCCTATAATGCCCCGTTTAATATTTCACAAGCGCTTCCGCCCGAGGAAACATTTGTTGTGCATCTGTTCCCGGAGGAAAAACCGGACGATTTCCCGCGCGACTTATTGGACTCCCAAAGCCAGGGGATTTATCCTTTTGATACAAAGAATGTTTTAGCGTGGAAACTACCGTATCTTTCCCGCGTGAGCGGATTTGATATGCGTTTGTTAATCCCTGCGGCATATGGTCGGGAATCAAAGGAGAAAAAATGAAAAAAATCGTTATTGTTTTATTGGTGGTGTTTTGTTTTTCTACTCCTAATGTAAGTTATGGAGAGGCCGGCCTTTGGAAGAAATTTGTTTCTTCTTATAAACGTTATTTTGAAAAAGGCACTGGGCCCCGTTCCAAAATTTTACAACCCAAACAATTGGAAATCTTCGTTCGTAAAAGGGCCGCCGACAGCCAGAAAGAATTAAAAAATATGCCGTGGAATTTAATGTATAGGAATGAGCAGCCCGCCTTACAAATAAAAGGCTGGTCCAAGTATATGTCTAAGGCTTTGTATCCAAATACGCCGTGGCTGCAATCGGCCAGCCAACAGGTGCAAGAACGATACTTTATTGCTTTGCATAACCGGTTAGCGGCTAAAGTGGCCAAGCAGCGTATACAATTATTAAAAGATATTCGCGCAGAATTTTACCGCTTGCTTAAAGAACGTACCGATTTTACTAAAATGAGTAAATCTTTTGCTTGGCAGGCGGCCCAGCAGGTCTCCCCTAACGTGAAGCAAATTTTGATAGGGGAAGAACACGATAATAAAAAGATCTCTCAAACAGTGCTGGCGTTTATGAAAGAAATAAAAGCGCAAAATCCGCAACGCCAGATTGTATATTTATCTGAATTTATGATGCATGGAGGAAGCGCCGGATTTTGGTTGCGCATGTGGGAAACACCCGATGATGTGGAAGGCTATGCTCAAATTATGCGCTGGGTAGACCAATCGGGTATGGTGTCTAATGGGTTAGAATCTATATATGTATCACAAACCTTTTTAACCCAGGTTGTATTAAAACCTTTTTCTCAGCAAGAACCCACCTCTATGAGTTTGTGGAGAACATTGGGCGGGGTATATTTGCGTAATATATATTGGCGCAAAATAATTGAAGAAACCCGTGAGAAATATCCCGATGCTTTATTTATCATTCATGCCGGCGCGGGCCATGTAAATTATACGGCCCCCTACACGGTAGCCCGCTTCTTTAAACCGGAAGAAACCTTTGTCTTAGAAGTAAGCAGTAGGGATGGCGGTTTATTCCATGCGTATACTAAAGGCGGGTTTGACATAGAACCTATCTTGGGCTGGCGTGATAAAGATTTAGCTCGTTTGGTGGGATATGATGTAAGGATATTGGTTCCAGGCGCTGTTACAAAAAAATGAAAAAATTATTCATTGTATTGTTTGTTGGTATAAGTCTGTCGGTTCCTCATATAAGCTATGGGGGGCCCGGCATAGTAAAAAAAGCGGTTTGGGCCTGTAAAAAAGTATTGGGCTGTCAGTCCCTTTCGCGCGAAAAACTGCTGCAGCCTCAACAGCTGGAAAAAACCCTTATTAAACGAGTACGTCAAACGCATAACAAGATATATAACAATATAGGCCTGGCGCAAATGGGAGAGATTCTGTTCGCCGGAGAATATCCCGTTCTGTTTTCTGATAGCTGGTCCCCTGAGTTGAAACAGGTGTTTCTGCAGGATAAACCATGGTTATTGGCTGCGGGGGAGCAGGCCCAGCGGTCTTATTTTATTGCTTGGCATAACCGATTGGTTGCAACAGTAATTAAAGAACGCAAAGAATTAAAGAAAGCCATTCAACAAAACATAAACAGATTGCAAAAAGAGCGCGTTCCCGTTACCCAAGCGCCTTTAGCCATGCAAGCGGCTGATTTAATCCCGCCGAATACGAAGCAAATTTTAATAGGGGAACAACACCAGATAAAGGGGGTTTCGCAAGAGATTCTTTCTTTTATTAAAAACGTACAGGCCCAAAACCCCCGCCGGCAAATTATTTATTTGACGGAATTTCTTCTCCAAGACATAGACCCTTTGTACACTTTATCTATCCTGCAGCTGTATATAAAAGACCAGCCTTACTATGACATTTTTTTCTGGTTATCCATGCACAACATTTGTATGATGGGTTTGGAACCACATTATGTGTGGGGGATGAATTCTCCTCGGCTTTATTTAGGCCATTTGTTCCAGCCTAAACCATTTCCAGTTCCTCTGTGGGAAAGTGTAAGCGGGGTCTATTTGCGTAACCAGTCGTGGCGGGGAGCAATCGCCGCGGCCCGTAAAAAATATCCCGACGCGCTGTTTATTATTCATGCCGGTTACGGGCATACGGATTATACCTCTCCGTTTAGTATAGCCGGAATGTTTAACCCGCAGGAAACTTTTGTACTGCGTGTTGTACAAGAAGAAGAAAGTTTATTTCATACTTTTTCAGAAGGGAAATTAGCCGGGTTTTCTTTGTTGGGCTGGAAAGACAAGCAGTTAGCCCTTTTAGCCGGCTGTGACGCGCAAATAAAGGTGCCGTGAGGTTGCGCCGCCAGGCGTGTCAACCCAAGATTGTTTGTAACTAATGAGAAAACAGCCTATGCAAAAAACCTGGCGCGCATTGCGGGTTTTGAGGTGCAAATATTAACGGATTTTAAGGCGGAAAATAAATGAGATTTCGCAACGCAGTTTTCTGTTTGTTGGTGGTTTTCAGCCTGGCCTGCCCGGCAGCGGGGCAAAGTTGGCTGCAGGGTAAATGGCGCAATTTGCGCCAAGTAAATAAAATGCTGGCGCAGAAAGAAGCGTCCGTCCCGTTGACAAACATTTTGGTTAAACGGGCCGCATTAGCCAGGGATTTGCAATACCACTGGCAGAGCCAGGACATATACCACCAATCTTTTATGGAAGATTATTTTAGGTATTTGCGCCCCGTATATACGGTGGGGAAGTTGGACCCGTTTGAGGAACTGGACGCCCGCCTGGATAATGCCTGGGTGTACGCCAATAACCGCCGTGTGCTTTCCAGCCGCATGCGGTTGGAACAGGCGTGGCGCCGTTTGCAGCGTCTGATGCCACAGATGGAAAAAGACCTCCGCATTTCCTTTAAACAAGCGCTGCCTGCTATCCCCTCTTCTGCTAAATATGTATTTTTAGGGGAAGTGCACGGTTCAGAGAGAACAAAAAAATTATTTTTAGAACTTATTTTAAAATATCAAGAGCAAAATCCGGGAAAACAAATAATACTATTGACGGAATTCCAACATGACAAAGGCCTGAATTTTACCCCCTTTAACGAGGAAGAACGTTTTGAAGATTTTAAAGATTTTTTTGATGCCTTAGCTTGGCATTACATTCCTTTTGCAGGGTTAGAAGAGAGTTACGCCTCTTTGGATGAGCGCCAGTTTATTGGGATAAACGGCGCCGTATACCCAGCCCAGCGGACCGGTGAAGGCATGCGTTTGCGCAATGCCTATTGGGTAAAACGGATACGCGCTTGGGCGGAAAAATATCCGCAGGCAGTGTTTTTTATTTATGCGGGTAACGGCCATGTGGACTATCAAGTTCCCTTTTCTGTCTCCGGGCAATTGCCGCAGGGTGAAACCTTTGTTTTTAGTGTATATAAAAATCCGCAGTTTCATCATATTTTTCACGCGGCCAGTCAGGGCCGTTTTGCTTCCCCCGGCGCTTTGCTTACTTGGAATAACCCCCGCTGGGGCCGTATTTCCGGGTTTGATGCGGCTTATATTTTGCCTAAACAAAATGATTAGCTCCTCTAAACGCGTTTATTTTGCTTTAATAACCCCTTTCTTTTCTTTTGCTATAATAAAAAGCAAAGAAGGGCTTTTATATGAAATTATTTCTTGCGTTATTATGTATGTTGGGCGGGGCGTTTGCCTGGGGGCAAGTAGGGGTTGTATCCGTTACGGATGAGGACAAACACGCCACCAAAGAAGATTTTTACCACACTTTTGAATACCAAATTCAGCCTTTAGGCAAAAATACCGGGTGGAAGAAATGCCAGGCTACCCGCATTGGCAAACGTTGGTTTGCCACGGCGGCGCATTGTGTATTAACATGTGCACAAAAAGGCTGTAATATTTACATGGATTTGTTGGATGAGGATTACACCGCTTTAGCCATGGTAAAATCTACCCCCCAAAAACCGGCTGTATTTATTCACCCGGATTATAAAATAGAAATACCCGCTTTGGACGATTTTGCGCTGATTCGGCTGGATTTAAACCGTGCCTCTTATTCTTATGTTCACCGTGTTCCCAACATAAAACCCGGGGAGCCGGTTTCCAAGCAAACTTTTGACCGGTTTTTAAATAAAAACCGCCGGGCCGCCTCTAAACTGCGCCGTGTGCTCAGCGGGGATTTGCCTCCCATACTTTCTTTTGATGATGACACCTATCAGTTGGACAGGAAGCTTTCCGTTATTTCTATTTTTGACGGCGTGCGCGACATTAAACCCAACCCCTATTTGGCATATTATGTAAAAGATTTGGGCTTTGGTTATACTAAAAATTTTGGTATCCGCAACGGGATGAGCGGTTCCGGCGTGATGAGTAATACCGGGGAATTGGTGGGCATTGTGTCAGCCAATCTATATGTAAACACGCAGGAAGTAAACCCCAAAACAGGCAAACCAAAAAATGTGGCCTATGATTTTTTCCTGTTTAGCGCTTTTAACAAGCCCATGCGTGCTTTTATGGAAAAAGTAATGGGCAGCGATTACTATCAGCTGGATTTTAAAGACGCTTATCCCCAATTTATCCGCAAAGGAAAAAGGGGGGACCATACCGTTATTCGTGGTATTGTAAAACAAATCCGGCAAGACGCCGCCAAACAGAAAAAGAAATAATTTATTTTGGCTGTATATATAAAAAGGCCTGCTTGATAAGCAGGCCTTTTGAATGGCGGATATTTTAGTCCTGATTTTTTTTAGCGGCGCGGCGCATGCGGCGTTTAGCCAAACGTTCCGCTTTGGTCTCACGCTGTTTGTAACCGGCGTGTTCGGGGGTGACGGGGGCTTCCTCGTCGAAATTTCCGTTCCATTCAAATTCCCGTCCGCCCACCATCATGGGGTCTCCGTCCTGTACGCCAAATTTTAGGAGGGCTTTTTCCAGGCCGATTTTTTTGAATATCCCTCTTAGCCGGGTAACGGCCTGCGGCTGGGAAAAATTGGTCATGCGGATGAATTCTTCCACCTTTTTGCCGGTAATATGTATCACGCCTTCTTCGTCGCGCTCTATGCGAAACATCGGCTCCACTTTATGCGTTGCCGTTGTTTTTTGCGGCTTTACCGGGGCGGGAACCGGGGTGACGGAAAGCACTTTTACCACTTCGTCCAGCACTTTGTCCACTCCTTCCCCCGTGGCGGCGGACATGAGCATTACTTTATGTTTTTTAAATTTCTTTTTAATGCTTTCATACGCCTTTTGCGCGCAGGGCAAGTCCATTTTATTTACGGCGATGATACGCGGCTTTTTTGCCAGTTCTTTATCAAATGTTTTTAATTCATTTTCTATTACTTTTACCGAGGCGGCCGCGTCCATTTTGTCAAATCCTTCCGGGTCCACCAAGTGCAAAAGCACGCGGGTGCGTTCAATGTGTTTTAAAAATTGATATCCTAATCCTTTGCCCTCGCTGGCGCCTTCAATAATGCCCGGTATGTCCGCCGTGGCAAAGCTGCGCCCTTTGTGCATGGTAATACCCAAATTGGGGTTTAAGGTGGTAAAGGGATAATCGGCTATTTTCGGGCGCGCGGCGGAAATGCGCGTTAAAAACGTGCTTTTGCCCGCGTTGGGAAAGCCAACCAGCCCCAAATCTGCCAGTACTTTTAATTCTAAAATGAGGGTTACTTCCTCCCCGGGTTGGCCCAGTTCCGCAATGCGCGGGGCGGTGTTGTTGCGGGTTTTAAAAGATTGGTTCCCCCGTCCGCCGTTTCCGCCTTTGGCTACTATGACTTCTTGCCCGTGTTGGGTTAAGTCCGCTATGACTTGCCCGTCTTGGCGGATGATGGTTCCGCAGGGGACCAGAATAATTTTATCTTCTCCCGCACGGCCGGTTTTGTTATAAGTGCCGCCCTTTTCTCCGTTAGGGGCTTCAATATGCGGGTTATAAGCCAGTTCCAAGAGGGTGGTCAGGTTGCTTTCGGCGCGGATAATTACGTCTCCGCCGTTGCCGCCGTTGCCTCCGTTCGGACCGCCGAATTCTATGAATTTTTCTCTTCTAAAAGAAAGGCAGCCGTCCCCACCTTTGCCGGCGGTTACATAAATTTTTACACGGTCTAAAAAGCTTCCTGATTGCATATCGTATCCTTACATATTGGGCGCAGGGAAAGCTAGGCGTTAAAATCTTGCAACGCCTGCCCCACTAATTTTTTTGAAAGTTGCCGTTTGGCCTTGCCCCGCGCGCGTTTCACTTTGCGCCGTGCGGCGCTTTGCGTGCAGGTGTAGGTCCACTCGTCTTGTTTTACGTGTAACGGGTCTTGCTTCATACTACATTTTACAACAGTTTTATTTTGTCAGGCGGATAAAAAAAGCGGCAGGACAAGTCCCGCCGCTTTTTAAAACCGTACGATTTTATTTAGCTGCTTCTGCTTTTTTGGCTTTGGCAGGCGCTTTTTTTGCCGCCGGTTTTTTGGCGGCGGGTTTAGCGGCCTTAGCCGTTGCTTTTTTAGCAGCTTTGGTTTCTTTGGCTTCCCCTTCTTTGGGGTAGACGGAAACCTGTTTCTTGCCGCGGGTTACCCATTCAAAAGTAACGATGCCGGCCACGCGGGCGAAAAGGCTGTCGTCACTGCTGCGGGATACATTGTTACCGGGCAGGAATTTCGTACCGCGTTGGCGGACGATGATTTCCCCAGCGTTCACAAACTGGGAGCCGTAGCGTTTAATACCTAAACGTTGGCCGTGGCTGTCTCTTCCGTTAGAGGAAGAACCTTGTGCTTTTGTGTGTGCCATAGTTTATCGCTTTCTCCCAATTTACGCCAACTGGATGTCGGTGATTTTGATTTGAGTTAAATCCTGGCGATGACCGCGGGTTCTTTCGTACCCTTTTTTCGGTCTCTTTTTAAATACGAGGATTTTATGACCTCTCAAGTGTTTTACCACCTGAGCGGTGACCTTAGCCGTGTTAGAGGCTTTGGTATCTGCTGAGGTACCTTCTTCGTTAGCGGCCCAGAGAACTTTCAGTTCTACCTTATCGCCGGCTTGCGCGTCCAGTTTTTCAACCTGCAGATCTTGACCGGGTTTTACCCAGTACTGTTTTCCACCAGTTTCAATAATTGCGTACATAATTTTATTTTACCAAATAAAGAGACAAAACCCCCGCCCAAAACCCTTGCGGTTTGGGCAGACAGGCTTTTGCCCTTCCTTAATTTGTATTTATATTATAGCATAAATGGGGCTTTTGCGGCTTATATTTAGCAGATAACGCCCCCGCCCAGTACATTATCCCCATCATATAACACGGCGGATTGGCCCGCCGTTACCGATAGCTGCGGCTCCGTAAATACGGCGGATAGCTTCCCGTCTTCCCGCACGGTTACGCGGGCTTGGGCCGGAATATGCAGGTTTCGTATTTTGATTTGACAGTCAAAAACCGGGGCTGGGGGCAGCCCGCTTACCCAGGTGACGTCCTCCGCTTGCAAAAAGGACGAATACAGCGCCTCTTTGGGCCCGATAACTACTTGATTCTTTTGCGCGTCTATACGCACCACATACATGGGCGTTTTAAACCCGCTTATGCCTAAGCCTTTGCGTTTGCCTATGGTATAGCCCCAAATGCCGTTATGACGGGCGACGGGGGTTCCGTCTTGGGTAACAATATCCCCCGGGCGGTTGGGAAAGTTTAACAACTCATTATAGTCCCCGCAGTAAAAGTCTTGGCTGTCTTCTTTGTCCGCCACGGCCAGGCCCGCTTGGCGGGCTAAGGCGCGTATTTGCGGTTTGGTCATTTCCCCCAGCGGAAATAAAATGCCAGCCAGCTGTTCTTGGCTCAGGCGGTGCAGGAAGTAGCTTTGGTCCCGCGCCGGGTCCGCCCCTTTTTTAAGCTGGTATTTACCGCTTTTGCCGTCAAAAGACACGCGGGCATAATGGCCGGTGGCAAATTTATCAAAAGCGATGCCCTGCCGGCGGGCTTCTTGCGGGAGTACGCCAAATTTAATGCGGCTGTTGCAAATAATGCAGGGGTTGGGTGTATGGCCGCAGGCGTACTCCTGCCGGAAATTTTCCAGCACGACTTTGCGGTAACGTTCCCGGCAGTCTATGGCAAAAAATGCTATATCCAAGCGTTTGGCGATAGCGCGGATTTCGCTTAAATCTTCTTTCTCCGGGGATAAGCACGCGTTTTTTGCGTAAGGCCCCGCGGGGACAGGGAGGGACGGGTCCCATATCAGCATGGTGGCGCCAATGACGCGGTACCCTTGTTCTTTTAGCAATACCGCGGCGGCAGCGGAGTCTACCCCGCCGCTTAAACCTATTAAAACGGTCTCTTTTTCCATCAACATCCTCACAGTAAAAATTGTACTTAAGGTTGAAAGCCAAAAGGACACTATATTGTATTAATTTATAAAGGCGGAAACAAAAACAGCGCCTGTAAAGCGCTGTTTATAAACTTTCGGAAGCGTTTTGCTGTTGCGGGTAGTTTTTAGCGGCTTGCGCGTCTGAGGCGGAGGAAGTTTCCATGTCCTCTTTTGTGGCGTAAGAGGCCGCCGGGGAATATAATTTGCGAATGGACGGATAAATCTTCTTAAAAGCAGCCACGATGCGCGGGTCAAACGCTTTGCCGGATTCCCCTACGATGTAAGTGTATGCGTCGTCCGTCTTCCAGGCTTTTTTATATACGCGAAATACGCACAGCGCGTCAAACACGTCCGCTACGGTTACAATGCGCGCTTCCACCGGGATTTCTTCCCCCTTTAATCCTTTGGGGTAGCCCAGGCCGTTCCATTTTTCGTGGTGATACAGGCTCATTTTATGGGCGATTTGTAAGATCTTGGAATGCGCCCCCTCTAAAATGCGCCCGCCGTAAACGGTGTGGGATTTCATGATTTCAAATTCTTCCGGCGTTAATTTGCCCGGTTTTAACAAAATGTTGTCTGCCAGCGCCACTTTGCCGATATCGTGCAGCGGGCTGGCGTTTTTTATTAAATCCGCTTCTTTTTTGCTCATGCCCAGCGCCAAAGCCAACAGGTAAGAAATAATGCTGATGTTTTTTAAGTGGGCGCGGGTGTCTTGCTGGTCCCGGTATTCCGCGGTGACGGCCAGGCGGTATATGGTTTCCAGCTGGGCAACGTGTACGTCTTGGTACAGTTTGGCTATTTCAATGGCGCTGGCGGCCAAAGTGGCCAGCAAAAGCAAAATGCCTTCGTCTTTTTTATCAAAGGGGGTTGCGTCAGACTTATTGGCTACTTGAAATACGCCCAACACTTTGCCGGAATTGTTTTTAAGCGGTACGGCCAACATGGTGTGGGTGCGGAAATCGGTTACCATGTCTACATCCATGCAAAAGCGGGGGTCTTCATACGCGTTGGGAAGATTGATGGTTTCGCCCGTGCGGGCCACAATGGATATAATGCCGTTTCCATTTAACGGGACGCGTATTTCGGTGTGTTCCAAACCGCGGCCTTGGGCTATTTTAGACCACAGCTCGTTCTTTTCCACATCTTTTAAATAAATAGTACAGCGCCCCACGTCTAACATTTTAGTAATTTGCTGGGCAATGATATCCAACAGTTTGTCCAGCCGCAATTCGCTAGAGACGCGGGTGCCGAATTCCACCAGCAGGTTTAACTTCTCTTCGGCAGAGAGTTTGGGCGCTTCCGATTTGAACGATTCCATAAGCCTTACCCATTCAAACGTACTATATGTTCCGCCTTGGCGCTGGGGTAATACTTCTTTAGCCAGTAGTTTAATTCCATGGCGGACAACCCGGAAAGGAAGAACACGGTGTCAGTCTGAGTCCGGGCGATGTCTTTTACCCTGCAAAAGCACACCTCTTTAGATAGGTTTCCTTTGCGGAAACTATAGCCAAACGGAGGTGTGGGTGTATCCTTATACCCATAATGTAGCAAATTTTTCCTAAAAATAACACGAAATATTTTTTCTGTTTTTTCAAAGGCCTCGTTTTCAAAAGAGAAAAGGGCGCTTTTGTCTATTTGCACGCGGTTCATGCCTTGCGTTAGGGGTTTTTTAGGCAAATAATCCGCAATAAAACGCACGCGCGCGGAAAGGCGGCGGGCTTTGCGTTCCCATACCTTGCTGTGAGAGAAAAGACGCGGATAGTTTTTGATAAAGAAAAATGCATCTGCCGAGTCCGTTACCAACAGGGCGGACCCGTTTCCCGCCAGCATAATTAATTTTTGGGCGGCGTGGCGCGCACGCCGCAGGGAACCATATACATATTCAAACAATCCGCTGGAAACGCCAAATAATACTTTGGGTTGATGTCCTTGCAGCTTCTGATATGCCGCCAGCCCCAAAGAACCGTCCAAATAAGCCGCCTCCAGGGAAGGGAGATATAAAACACCCGGGTTATGGGGCGGCGTTGTTTTTTTAAGGTGTTGGCGTAAAAATGTAATTTTGCGCGGAAGAATATCGTCCGCATGGTTTATCCAGCTTAAAAACGGCAAACGGGTGATGCCGCACCCGCGCAATAATTTTACGCCGCAGCTGTTGTGCGCCCAGCGGCAAAGAGTGGCGGTTATTTCAAACAGGCGGGGGGAAGATGTTCTCCAAGACAATATTTTGTGCAGTAAGACCGGCAGCGGCCTAACGCCCAATGCGCGCTGCATTTCCAGCACGTGTTCTGCCGTGGGGATTTTCCCCGGGCAGGCGGCCGTGCAGGCCCCGCACAACAGGCAGGAGGACATGCTTTGCTCTATCAGCCGGCGATAGGGGGCTAATTTAAATTTTCCTTCCAATACTAAACGCAAAATTTGGTTTCTGCCGCGGGGGGAAGAGAATTCTTCCTGCCGTAAACGGAATGTCGGGCAGCTTTGCGCACAGCTGTTGCAGCGGTTGCAAAAGCATACGCTGTCATAGAGAGAGCGTATTCCCCCGGGCGCGGGCAGGGCGTCTATATGCTCTTTGGGGCGGCGCGGGTCTAACGTGGGGGAAAACAATTCATGCATGGGTTTCTTCCTCTTTCAGTTGGCCGAATAAGCAAGCGGGGTCTGCGGCGTGTTTGATTGGTTTTAATGCGTGGGGCCAAACAGGCGTTTCTAACGGCAGTTTACGTGCTTGATGGGTTTGCGGCGTGGCATAAATTTTAAAAGTAAGTTCCGTAATAAGCCCCAGTTCTCCGGCGGAGCCGGCAAACAGACGGCATAAATTATACCCGGCGGCGTTTTTCATTATTTTCCCGCCGTAGCAGACCAGCTGGCCCGTGGGCAAAAGGGCTTTTAATCCGGTTACCTGGCGGGAAAATTCCGGGCAGATGTTGCAGGCAAAAGCTCCGCCCAATGTTCCTTTGTCTTCTGCCAGGGAAGAGAAAACGCCTTCTTTTTTCAGCCGTTGGATTAATTCCGCCGTAGATACCCCGGCCTGTGCCGTTACGGTATAGTTGGTTTTGTCTACTTCTATGATTTTATTTAAACCGCGCGTATTAAGCGGAGAGATGGCCGGGTGTTTGCGGCGTGACCCCGCCCCCGTAACCCAAGAAGGCGTTTTTTGGCTGAAACGTTTTTTTATTTCCTGCGCCAGTTGTTCTTCCGCGGGGGATAAAGGCGTATCCGGACGGCATTTTTCGGCAAAGTTTACCGGGATAATTTTTCCGGGGTTAGAAAGGTGCTGCGGATCCAGCGCATTTTTTAAAGAGGCAAAAAATCCCAGGGTGTTTTTATCGTATTCAAAAGCCATGGCGGAGCGCTTTTCCACACCTACACCATGCTCCCCGGAAACGGTGCCTCCGCACGCTACGCAAGCCTGCAAAATTTCTTTAGCGGCTTTGGCGGCCAGGCTGGCCTGCAGGCGGTTGCGTTCGTCAAACACTAAATGCGGGTGGAAGTTGCCGTCTCCCGCGTGAAATAATAAACCGGCCGTTAACCCGTGGCGGGAAATAATTTCATTTACTTTTTGCAAGGCCAGCGGCAGCTGGCTGCGCGGGACGGTGCCGTCCCCCACCATAACGTTCGGCGCGGTAAGCGTAGTGGCTGCGTAAGCGGCGCGGCGGCCCAGCCACAGTTTGGCGCGTTCCGCCTCGGTACGGGCGGCGGTAAACGTTTGGCAGGAATTTTTGCGGCAAATTTCTTCCAGCCGCGCGGCGTCGGTTTCTATTTGTTTGGGGGTGCCGTCCAACTCCAAAATAAGCAAGGCCTGCGCGTCGGCAGGGTAGCCGGCGTGGGAAAATTCTTCCACCGTCTTGGTGGTGTAATTATCCATGGCTTCCACACAGCGGGGAATAATGCCTTGGGCGGCTAAATCGGTTACGGTTTGTATGCCCTCTTCTAAAGAAGAAAAAGTGACTAAAAAAGTTTTTATGTGTTTGGGCTCATCAATTAGTTTCAGGCGCAGTTGGGAAAACAGCCCCAGCGTGCCTTCGCTTCCGCATAAAAAGCCAATCCAGTCCGGCCCCGGGGTGTTGCGTTTTAGATGTATGGCTTCCCCGGTGGGGGATATCCAGTCCGCCTCTAATACGTAATCTGCCGTGCCGCCGTACTTCATGCAGCGTGCGCCGCTGGCGTTTTGGGCGGCGTTTCCGCCCAACGTACACACGCGCGCGCTGGCCGGGTCCGGCGCGTATAACAGGCCCAGGCGGGAGGCTTGCTCCTGCAGGTCTGCCGTGATGGCGCCGGGTTGAACGTCGGCAAATTTTTCTTGGGTGTTAATGGTTAAAATGCGGTTTAAGCGGGTTAAATCCAACACGGCTCCTCCGTATAAAGTGGCACAGCCGCCCGCATGATTGGTGGCGGCGGCGCGCGGCGTAAACGGAATGTGGTGTTTAACTAAAAATTGGATAAGGACAGGGAGCGTTTTTTCCTCAGCAACTAAAATAACTACATCCGGCTTGGTGCGGGAGAGGGAACAGTCATAAGAATAAAGCGATAAAGACAATGCGTCTGTAAGGACGTTTTTTTCTCCGGCAATTTTTTTTAGTTGTTTTAAAACGCTGCGGCTGATTTGCATATTTTTTAGTAAGATTGCACTTTTTTTAAATGCTTTTTGTATACTATTATTATATTATTTACTGGGCCTGGCAGACTATGGTTAATGAAAAAATAACAAAAAAATTAATTGTTATTGGTGATGTGCACGGGCAATATGATTCTTTTGTGCGCATCTTGCGCCATGCCGGTTTGGTGGACGAGCATTTAAACTGGTCCGGCGGGAATAACCGATTGCTGCAAATGGGGGACATTTTTGACCGCGGCCCCCAGCCGCGCATGGTGGATGATTTGCTTGATAAACTGCAGCGCCAGGCCGGCGATGTGCAGGGGGATGTTATCCGCCTGATAGGAAACCATGAGCTGGAACTTTTACTTAGCAATTATGTAATTTCCGGTTTTAATAAAGAAGAAGCGAAACTAATCCGTGATAAATTAATCCGCCAAGTCATAAACGGGGAATTGCGGGCCGCTTATGCTTATAAAGGATACTTGTTTACCCACGCCGGCGTAACGCGCAAATTGTATAAAATTTTTGAAATGCAGCTGGACGAACCCAACGCAATTAATCTGTCTATGCTGATGAACATGATTTTCCGCGAAGCCATTAAGCATGAATTTTACCGGCACCCTATTTTTAACATCAGCATTACCCGCAGCGGGCCGGATAAATACGGCGGAATTTTTTGGGAAGATTTGGACGATTTGTTAAATTCTTACCCCGTCAGCCCCATTACGCAAATTGTGGGACACACGCAAGTGGACCATATTGATTTAAATAACGGGCATAATATTGTTCCCATGGATGTGGGGCTGCACCGCAAATTGCAATATTTGGTATTTACGGACGGCCAGCCCGAAATTAAAGAAGCTCCTTTAGCCTCACAAGTATAAAAACCGCCCCCAAAAAGGCGGTTTTTATATAGATATCCATTTTATTTAGCCAATGTGCGCGAGATAATTTGTTCGGCGCGGCGGTCCATCTCCGCGCGTTCTTGGGGGGTGTGGTCGTCCAGGCCGGTTAGGTGAAGGGTGCCGTGTACGGCGTACATCATCATTTCCTGCAAGAACGTATGCCCAAAATTTTTGGCTTGTTCCCGCGCTACTTGGTAGCAGACAAAAACGTCCCCAAAGGCCCAGGGCTCCCCGTGGGTAAACTCCGGCCGGGGCTGATTGAAAGAAATAACGTCCGTTACGTAATGGTGGTTTAAGTACGCTTTGTTAATGCGCAGTATTTCTTTTTTATCTACAAAAACAACATTTACTTCCGCCTTTTCTTTGCGGTATTTACCCAATGCGCTCAGCACGGCTTTTTTAATGGCTCCCGTTCGGCGCAGGTGTTTGGGTACGTCCGTTTGGTAAAAAATATTTACATTCATAAATTATTTTTCCGGGTGTTTCTTTTCCCACTTGGTGTAGGCGGCCAAGATGTCTTTTACCAAAGGGTGGCGCACAATGTCTTGCGCTTCCATGGGGCAAAAGGCCGCGCCCGATACGTTTTTTAATATTTTTTGTATTTGTACCAGCCCGCTTTGTTGCTTGGGGGGCAGGTCAATTTGGGTTAAATCCCCGTTTACCACCATTTTGGAATGCAGCCCCATACGGGTAAGAAACATTTTCATTTGGGCGGGCAGGGTGTTTTGGGCTTCGTCTAAAATAATGAAGGCGTTTTCCAGCGTGCGCCCGCGCATGTAGGCTAGGGGAACAATTTCCAGCACGTTGTTGTATTTCATCGCGCGGAAACGCTCCGCCCCCAGCATGTCATAAAACGCGTCATAAATGGGGCGCAGGTAAGGGTCCACCTTTTCTTCAATATCGCCCGGTAAGAAACCCAACTTTTCCCCGGCTTCCACAATGGGGCGGGTAACAATAACGCGCTGCACCAGCCCCAGCTCCAGCGCGCGCAGCGCGCAGGCGCAGGCCAAAAAGGTTTTGCCCGTGCCGGCCGGACCTATGGATATAACCAAATCGTTAGCGAAAACAGCCTCTATGTATTTTTTTTGGTTTTCCGTACGGGCTTCTATCGGGCGGGCGTGTTCCGGGCGGAAGAGGATGTTGTCTGCAAAAGGTTTTACGTCTTTTAACAAAGAAAGCGGTTTTTTTTGTGCGCTTAGCGCCAAGTCTTTCTGTATTTTGGCTAAGGCTTTGTCTACGCGGGAATTGGTTCCTTTAATAGTCAGTTCGGCCCCTTCGCCTTGGGCGTTATATTTAATAAAACATTCCACGCGCATTTCTTTTTCCAGTGCGCGCAGTTTGCTGTCCTGTATGCCAAGAACCAGCAGGATTTCGTCTTGATTTTTTAATTTAACCGTTTTAAGCATAATAAAAAACCGCGCGGTGTTTGCCGCGCGGTTTGTGTATTAGAATTTATTTTTCCCGCGCGGTATGACTACAATGCCGGACGGGTCTATATAATATTTTTGGGCGTCGGCGTCTTGGTCGTGCCCGATGGTTTGCTTGGGGGCTACGGTGTTAAAGCGGTCCATAATTACTTTTTTTAATTTGGCGCCGGCTTTAATTTCGCACGAGTCCATAATCACGCAGTCTTCAATTTCGGCCCCTTCATGTACAATCACGCCGGAGCTGAGCACGCTGTGTTTTATTTTGGCTTTGGGATAAATCAAACACCCGCTGCCCAGCATAGAGTCCGTCACCGTTCCGCCTAAGTTTTTGACGGGAGGCAGCCGGGAAGAGGTGGTGTTGATGGGCCACTGCGGGTTGTTTAAATCCAGCTTAGGCTTGGGGCCCAGCAAATCCATATTGGTTTGCCAAAAAGATTCTATGGTTCCCACGTCCCGCCAGTAACCCTGTTCCTCATACGGTTTGGCGCCGGGGAGCGTTTGACTCTGGAAATTATAGGCAAAAGTACGGTGGTCCGTTAAGATTTTGGGCAGTATGTGTTTGCCAAAATCCAAGGCGGGCACGTCACAAAAGCGTTTTTGCAGCACTTGCAGCAAAACATCCGTATTAAAAATATAATTGCCCATAGAGGCGTAAGCCATTTTGGGGTTGCCGGGTATAGGCTGGGGCTTGGCGGGTTTTTCTTCAAATTGGATAATGCGGTCTGTCTCGTCCACGCCGAGTACGCCAAAGGAAGACGCCTCTTTAATAGATACGGAATTAGCCGCTACGGTAACGTCCGCTTTGTTTTTTAAATGAAAATCTATCATTTGCCGCACGTCCATGCGGTAAATGTGGTCCGCACCGAAGATGGCCACCAAATCCGGGTTAAAATCTTTTACCAAGTTGATGTTTTGGCGCACGGAGTCCGCCGTGCCGCGGTACCAGATTTCACCCAAACGCATTTGCGGCGGCACGCAGGTAAGGAAATGATCCGGTATAATCCCTTCGTGGCGCCAGGTGGTGCGCAGGTATTCAATTAAACTTTGAGACAGGTACTGCACTAATACGTAAGACGAAAAAATGCCGGAATTTACAAAATTGGAAAGCACAAAATCCACAATTCTGTAATTGCCGCCAAATGGCACGGAGGGCTTGGAGCGGTCTTTCGTTAACGGATAAAGACGTTCCCCTTTCCCGCCGGCCATAATCATGCCCAGTACTCTCATAGAGCCCCCTAAATAAGGTAATTTTACTCGGAGCCTAACGGCAGCTTGCGGCTTAACTCCTCAAACGCTTCCCAAGACCACGGCATCTTTTCTTGGAAGATTTTTGCAATGGCGTCTGCGTAAACGCGTATTTCCCATTGGGCGTGCTTGTCTGTACGTAAAGATAAGAAGTTAAGTAAACTGCGGGCGTTAACGCTCCAGTAAAATTGGGTGTATTGGCACACGGGCAGAACGCCGCGGGCCATTTCGCGGGCTACGCCGGCTTCTATCAGTTTGTTGTAAGCGGCGTAAGAAGCTTCCACGCTGTCTTCGTATAATTTAATCAGGGTTTCCTGGTCTAAGGATGAAGTGGGCACGGAGCCTTGTTTGTTTTTGGTGTCCTGCCCGCGGAATTGGGAAGGAATATAAAATTCGTCTTTTACTTGGGTGTAGCGTGCGCTTACTTCATTGTAAGAGCCCCAGCGGTGGCGCATCCATTGGCGCGCTACAAAAATGGGGCAGCAAATATGAAATTGAAAATAACAATGTTCAAACGGGGTATGGTGGGCGTGTTCCAACAAATATTTAATTAAACGTTTGTCTTGCTCTTCCCCTTTGGATACCGCTCCAAAAGATACACGGGCGGAACTAACTACGCGGTTGTCCCCTCCCATAAAATCCACCAGGCGGATAAAGCCTTTGTCTAACACGTCAATTTTTTCATTGGAATCAGTCACAGTAATCTCCCGGGTTATTTGGCGATGGCTTTTATGGAACTGTAGCCTTCTTCAAGCGTTTCTGCCGTTAAAATAGCGTCTTGCGTGCAAGCCGTATCATAGACGTAGCCGTCTAACTCTACGGTATCTTCGCTTACCAAACGACCTTTCTCTATATTAAGAAAATGAATTTTTCCGTCTTTGTATTGGCCGAATAAATCCGCCAGCAGGCCCAATTTGGCCGTATTTTGCGCGGCCACGATAACGGGTGTACTGCCTTTCTGGTACACTTGTACCGACGGATAAAATTTTACCACGTCTTGTTTATATTTTACACGATTTGGGGTGGAAGAGAAAAGGCTTTTGCTTTTTGCCCAGCGCTCTTTGCCGGTTTGGGCCTTTAATGTCCCGCTGGAGGTGATGTATACCAGGCCGGTTTTGTCTTGTTCATACGGATAAAAATTAATCCCGTTTAACCATTCCCGGCGGGTGTTTGTATCCTCTTTTGCCAACTCAAATTTTTTGCCGTTATATAATACCTTGCGCGCGTTGCCGGGATTGCCGCCCAAAACAAACGGCGTTTGCCCCCAAAGGGTTTTATCCGGGGAGCAGCCTATTTCTTTCACAAACGAGTTGAATGTATCCGTCGTTTCCAAATTTTCGTTTTGGGCTTCCAGCACGGCGGTGGATATCATTTTGCGGGAAGGATTGTAATAGCTGGCAAAAATTTGGCTGCGCCCCGTTTTTTTCACGTCTACGGCGGAAATGGCGATAGGTTCTGTTCCGGCGGGGAGGCTGGCCGTTAAAACAGGGTTTAACGTATCATCGGCGGGGGAGTACACGGTAACTTGGCCTTTATCGCTTAAGGTAATAATTTGGTTGGGGGCGGTGACGTTGCCTTCCGTTAAGCTGACGATGGTTTGTTCCACCGGTTGATACGTGATAATTTGGCGGGAAGACTTTTCTTCTTTGGTTTTTTGTGCGGCCTCCTGGGTTTGGGCCGGTTCCGGTTGGCTTTCTAAAACCGCTTTGGCGCTGGCAGCGTATCTTTTTGCGTTTTTAATTTCACCCACGGCGTAAAGGGGCTGCACCTCAGTAATAGAGCCCTCGGGTGAATATTGGTATATATCACCCAAATTTTTGCCGGTTTGGGGGTTGATAAGCGGTTCGGACGCCGTAATAATTTTAAACAAATCTCCTTTTTTTACGGGGGAGGAAAGGGAAGAAATATCTAAATAAATTTTATCCCCGTCTTGTTTCACCACAACGGCTTGGGCGTTTTGCGCCTGTAAAGGTAAAAGGGCTGTTGTGAACAGCAAAAAAGCGGCAAGAATATTTATTTTCATATAATAACTGTATAGCATTTTTTAGAAGGCCTAACAACCAAAAAGGAGCTTAATTAATATGAAGCACAGTTTTGATGAATTGGTGGAAACTTTTGCCATTCTGCGCGGCCCCAACGGCTGCCCGTGGGATAAGAAACAAACGCATGAAAGCTTAATTAAATGTTTGCAAAATGAAAGCCAAGAACTGATAGAAGCCATTGAGAAAAAAGACGACGAAAACATGAAGGAAGAATTGGGGGATGTTCTCTTGCAGGTGCTTATGCACAGCCAGCTGGCCGCGGAAGAAGGCAAATTTACCATACAGGACGTAATAGACGGTTTGTATGAAAAGTTGCACCGCCGTCACCCGCATGTGTTTGGCCAGTATCCCAAAGCCGCCACGCCTGAGGAAGCCCTGGCGGTATGGAAGGAAATGAAAAAGAAAGAGCACCGTTATCAATAGATAATTCAAATTCGTCCGATCGGAAAAGTGGGACTCTTTTTATAGTAAGATAAAAACCGAACGATACCCCTTCTCTTTATTGTCCTTTGTTGTAAAGCCTTGCTTTGTTTTTTTTTTTTGATATAGTGGGTTTAATGTTGTGCAAGAGGGGGGGTACAGGTTATGAATAAAAAGGGCGGATTTACACTAATAGAGCTGTTAGTGGTGGTTCTGATAATAGGAATTTTAGCTTCTGTGGCTGTGCCCAGTTACCGGAAAGCGGTTCTAAAATCACAGGCGGCGGAGCTTCTCACCTTGGCAAACAGTGCGCTTAAGGCTCAGCAGGTATATTATATGAGCACAGGCACTTATGCTTTTGATATGGACGCTTTAGATTTGGATTTTCCGGGTGAGCCCTATTCTGGACCGGTTTCATGGGCAATCAATCCTGCTTTTTTCCCAAATATGCGTGCGCATGGAAATGTGGCGATTGCTTTTCATAATAATCAAGAAATGGTTGTTATGTTAATTGACCGCAAAGGCACCAGCACATCTACCATCGCGGCTGTTGGGTTTGTAGTTACGATAGCCAACAAAGTACACTCCGGGGGATCAGTGCGGACAACGCCGGGGGAAATATACTGCTGGCAATATGGGGGTGCGGCTGAAGCGCAGAATCCATATAGGGCTAATTTCTGTAAGATAGTTGGTTGGCCTAATCGATTAGGAGAATATTGGACTCAGTAGATTTCTCTGTTTTTTGAGGAAAACATCCTTATACATTAATTTCTGCTGTATAACACAAAAATAAACCCCCGCGTATCATCAGTCGGGGGTTTAGCTCATTCTTGTCATTACCATGACTTATGTTCCTCTTTCTTCCGGGGGCAACGCATCTGGGTCTTCACGCAATCGGGATACACGCTGTGCATCCAGCAACTGCAACCAAAGATGTCGGGCTTTCCCGGAGTACTTTGTACTTATACTTTAATAAAGAAACCGTAAAATTCAAGGGTGAAAAAGGGCCTATAAAAATTAGGCCCTTATAAGGTGTTTGCAGAAGGGGGGAAAAGCGCCATTTTGTTTTCAAGCCATTTGGCAAACAGGCGGTTACTGGGCAATACAAAAGGGGAGAGAAGCATTGTTTTATAAATCACCCGCCGCGGGATTTTAACCCGGTGGTTTGGATCCAATAAATTTTGTTCCTGATATACCTTATATAAGGTGTCCGCCGTCCATAACACCGGCCAGGCCACCGCCGCCCGGTGCCGCAGCTGGGTTTTTGGCAGCGCCTGCATGTATTCAAAAGCAGACTGCAGTTTGCTTAATCCCCAATATATCCATTTTTGTTTTATTGGCTCAAAGCGGGGAGAGTTTTTCGGCTCTAATAAATCTTGCGGGGTTAACCCTAAAGGGGATAATTCCTCCAACGGGAAATAGCAGCGCCCGATGCGTAAATCTTTTGGCAAGTCCCGCGTCCCCAATGTTTCTTCCCAAAAGGAGCAAACGTTCTTTTTCAATAGGCAGGCGTACGGTTTGCGTAATGAGGGTGCTCCAAAATACGCCGGGCGCTCCTCCCATTAAGTGGCAGTAATGTTCCAAATTTTCTGCCGTTTGCAGGGCGGCAATTTGCCCGGAATTTTCCGCCGGGAAAGTTTGCAGGTCCATTTGCATGCCGTCGCACACTTGGCTGGCTACTTCCAATACAGCTTGTTGCTGGGGGGCGCAAAGCGCCTGAAACGCCTGTAAACAGCGGGGGAGATTCTCTAACAATTCTTTCTCATATGGATTATCCGAAGACCCGCATATTTCTTTCACCAATTCTTTCTGTTCGTTTTCATTCGGGTTGGCAATCATTTGCGGATATTTGGCTATCCAGTACAAACGGCGCTGAGGCGGCAGGAGAGAGGTGTCGGCAATGCTGTCTGCGTAGCGGCACAACAGATAAGCAATGCCAAAAGCATCTTGTATAGTGCGGGGCAAAATGCGCGCACTTAAATATAAACTGCGTGAGGTGTATTTTAAAAGGGTTTGCGTTTGCTTATCCATAATATAAGGATAGCAAATTTTAGAAAAAGGGCGGCGTTTTCTCTTCCTTATATATATTGTTGCAATCCAATTGCGTTTTGGCGGCATCCGTAGCGGCTTGCTCTTTTTATATAAAAAGGATATAATAATAACAACAGGGCAAACAGGTTTTGCCCGCTGTAAATATTTAGTGTGTTTTTTGCAAAAGAAAGCAATAAAGAGGATTTCTCCGACGGAGAAAAAACGCTTGACATTCTTTTGCAAATTATATACACTAGATACATAAGGAAACAAAAAGGCTTGTTTCCACAGAAGCGCAAGGACCCCTTTTCAAAATATTTTTTGAAAAAGATGAAAAAGGGGCTTGACATTTCTGTCTTTTTTTGATAGACTATATTTCGTAGTCGTAATTGTTCTTTTAAATATTCACTTAACAAAACTTCTGGTTTTTGTAAGTCTTAAGCAAGCAGAAAACTTTTTGGCAGCGAAACGTCACCTTATATAGAGAAAAGGCAGAAGACGGACTGAGCCCAGCCGGACAAGTTAGTCTTGCGGGTCTTGCAAAAACAATTAGCTGTACCGTTAAGTCTTTACCCCTCCGGTCCTAAGCGGCCATGAATTTCTTGAATATTCCAAGAAGTTTTAAAAAAGACTTGACACAAACAAATAAATTTGCTTTAATAATAAATGTAGTAACAAGCATAGCGAAAATCAACCTTAATAAAAAGTGCTTGACAAACGCAAAAAAATATGCTTTAATAAAAGAGTAGTAAAGATTTTGACAAGCCGAGCAGTTGATAAATAAAGCTTTAAAAAAGGCTTGACAAAATAAAAAAGATTTTGTTATAATATCTTTACAGCTTTAACAGCGTAAAGAAGTGAAAAACTTTCCTTTGCCTCTTGAAAAAGAGAGCAACGAGGAAGTTTCGTTCTCTGAAAATTTGACAGCAATGTGCGAATGGGCGATTTGAAATGAAAAAACACTTTGTGTTTAACAGTTCAAAAGCTCATTAAAGCTAAGTCATATAGCTATATATATGACACCAAAGTTAATTCAAAAGAGTAGAGAGTCAAAAGTCAACAGCTCGCTGTTAGCGATTTACGGTCTTTGAACCGCTTGCGGTTTAAAGATTATAAATTCTAATGGAGAGTTTGATCCTGGCTCAGAGTTAACGCTGGCATCGTGCATAACACATGCAAGTCGAACGGGACTTGCTTTGGTAGCAATACCGAAGTAAGTTTAGTGGCAGACGGGTGAGTAATGTATAAGGAATCCACCTTTGAGTGGGGAATAACAGTCCGAAAGGATTGCTAATACCCCATAACATCTTTTAGCGGCATCGTTAAAAGATTAAAGATTTATCGCTTGAAGACGACCTTATATTCTATCAGCTAGTTGGTAGGGTAACGGCCTACCAAGGCTACGACGGATAGCCGGCCTGAAAGGGCGACCGGCCACAAGGGCACTGAGACACGGGCCCTACTCCTACGGGAGGCAGCAGTGGGGAATTTTGGACAATGGGCGAAAGCCTGATCCAGCAACGATGCGTGGAGGATGAAGGTTCTCGGATTGTAAACTCCTTTTAAGGGGGAAGAAACAAATGACGGTACCCCTTGAATAAGCCACGGCTAACTACGTGCCAGCAGCCGCGGTAAGACGTAGGTGGCAAGCGTTACTCGGAATTACTAGGCGTAAAGCGCGCGTAGGCGGAATGTTAAGTCTGTTGTGTAATCTCTGGGCTCAACCCAGAAACTGCAACGGAAACTGGCGTTCTTGAGTGAGGCAGAGGAAATCGGAATTCCTAGTGTAGCAGTGAAATGCGTAGATATTAGGAGGAACACCGGTGGCGAAGGCGGATTTCTGGGCCTTTACTGACGCTAAAGTGCGAAAGCTAGGGGAGCAAACGGGATTAGATACCCCGGTAGTCCTAGCCGTAAACGATGATAACTAGGTGTGGGAGGTATCGACCCCTTCCGTGCCGCCGCTAACGCATTAAGTTATCCGCCTGGGGAGTACGGCCGCAAGGTTAAAACTCAAAGGAATTGACGGGGACCCGCACAAGAGGTGGAGTATGTGGTTTAATTCGACGCTACGCGAAAAACCTTACCTGGGCTCGAACGACTGGTGGTAGCTTTTATGAAAGTAGAAGCGACCCGCAAGGGAGCCAGCCGAGGTGCTGCATGGTTGTCGTCAGCTCGTGTCGTGAGATGTTGGGTTAAGTCCCGCAACGAGCGCAACCCCTATCCTGTGTTGCCTAGCAATAGGATCTCTCAGGAGACCGCCGCGGATAACGTGGAGGAAGGTGGGGATGACGTCAAATCATCATGGCCTTTATGTCCAGGGCTACACACGTACTACAATGGTATAGACAGAGGGCAGCAATACCGTAAGGTGGAGCCAATCCCTAAACTATGCCCCAGTTCAGATTGTGGGCTGCAATTCGCCCACATGAAGCCGGAATCTCTAGTAATCGCAGATCAGCACGCTGCGGTGAATACGTTCCCGGGTCTTGTACACACCGCCCGTCACACCACGAAAGTCAATTGCAACAGAAGTATCCAGGTCGTCTGGGTCCTAAGTTGTGATTGGTGATTGGGGTGAAGTCGTAACAAGGTAGCCGTACCGGAAGGTGCGGCTGGATCACCTCCTTTATTCTAATTTCTTTTAGAAGTTAGAATAGGTCGGTAGCTTTTAAATTGGTGCGCGAAAGCGCTATTCATTTCAAGTCGGCCACTCGCACATTAACAGTTCTAGGGCTTAAGCTCTTTTATGAAGTAAACTTAATACAAGCCTATTTATATTAGTTAGCTTGGGCTCGTAGCTCAGCTGGTTAGAGCGCACGCTTGATAAGCGTGAGGTCGAAGGTTCAATTCCTTCCGGGCCCACAGCTTTAAGTTTTAAGGGGCTGTAGCTCAGCTGGGAGAGCGCCTGCTTTGCAAGCAGGAGGTCGTCGGTTCGATCCCGATCAGCTCCACAATTAACTGTTGCGAAAAATGTTGCGTCAAATTTATAGTTCTTTGAAAATCAGATAACTTATATTCAATCTTTTCTCGTAAGTCTCCGGAAGTCAATTCTTGAATAGATAAAAGCAATTGGCGGGCAGCAGAGAAAATGAAAATATATTTTAGAAAAGCCAAGCGTTTGTATTTTTAGTAGTTAATAAAAATACTTACACTTACACAATTAAGCATGAGAACAATTAACTTAAAAGTTAATGGTTATCATAGATAAGCAATTATCTAGCATTTAAATGACCATGATTGATGAAAATCAGTCGGATTAAAGAATATGGTCAAGCTACAAGGGTGTATGGTGAATGCCTTGGTGCCAGAAGTCGATGAAAGACGTGATAAGCTGCGATAAGCTGCGGGTAGGAGCAAATATCCTGTGATCCGCAGATTTCTGAATGGGGGAACCCTTACAGGTGAGAGCCTGTAAATCATCACATGAAGGCTGAGCTTTCGGGCTCGGAGATAGGGTGATAGAAGACAACGTAGGGAAGTGAAACATCTCAGTACCTACAGGAAAAGAAATCAACGAGATTCCCTGAGTAGTGGCGAGCGAAACGGGAATAGCCTAAACCAGCCTCCGCACTGTATGTGTCGTCAGGCGCATAGAGTGCGTGGGCTGGGGTTGCAGGGCTTGTTCGTGTTAGACACAAAGAGTTACCAAACGGCAAGTTAGTTGAATGGTCTGGAAAGTCCAACCATAGAGGGTGATAGTCCCTTAAACGAAAACTTAGCCGTCTCTTAACAAGTACCTAAGTACCACTGGTCACGTGCAATCCGGTGGGAATCCGGGGAGACCACTCTCCAAGGCTAAATACTCTCTGGCAACCGATAGTGAACCAGTACCGCGAGGGAAAGGCGAAAAGAACCCCGAGAGGGGAGTGAAATAGAACCTGAAACCGTACATCTACAAGCTATTGTAGCACTATGCCCGCAAGGGAATGTGCGACAGTGTGCCTGTTGAAGAATGATCCAGCGAGTTAATGTGCCGAGCAAGGTTAAGGGGTGAAGAGCTCCGCAGCCGTAGTGAAAGCGAGCCCGAATAGGGCGTTTAGTTCGTCATATTAGACCCGAAGCCAAGTGATCTAACCCTGTCCAGGCTGAAGTTCGCGTAACAGTGAATGGAGGGCCGGAGTGTTAAACGTTGAAAAGTTTCTACATGAGGTGGGGTTAGGGGTGAAAGGCCAATCGAACTTGGTGATAGCTGGTTCTCCCCGAAATAGCTTTAGGGCTAGCGTTGTGAGTTAACCCGAGGGGGTAGAGCACTGGTTGATTTAGGGGGAGCGACCCTCCTTCCGATGTCAGTCAAACTCCGAATACCTCGGCGTATTTCACAGCAGTCAGTTCGTGAGGGATAAGCTTCACGTGCGAGAGGGAAACAGCCCAGACCGTCAATTTAGGTCCCAAAATCTATGCTAAGTGGTAAAGGATGTGGATTTACTTAAACAGCTAGGAGGTTGGCTTAGAAGCAGCCACCCTTTGAAGAGTGCGTAATAGCTCACTAGTCGAGTGAATCTGCGCCGAAGATGACTCGGGGCTAAGCATAGTACCGAAATTACGGCTTGTACATTGGTTCGCCTTTGTACAGGGGTAGGGGAGCGTTATTAGCAGCTGCGAAGGTATACCGAAAGGAGTGCTGGAGCGCTAATAAGTGAGAATGCTGGAATGAGTAGCGACAAGGAAGGTGAGAATCCTTCCCGCCGAAAATCTAAGGTTTCCTTGAGCAACGTTCGTCGGCTCAGGGTCAGTCGGGCCTAAGCTCAGGCCGAAAGGCGTAGGCGAAGGACATCAGGTTAATATTCCTGAACTATAGTAAGCGCGTCATAACCTAGGGAGGGACGCAGAAGAGTAGACCATCCTGGTGAGGGATTACCAGGTGAAAGGCCGTAGGCATCTTCAGGTAGGCAAATCCGCTTGAAGGCTAAGCCGAAAACCGAGACCAGTGTGCAGCGATGCACGCGAAGTGGTTCAATCATACTGCCTAGAAAAACTTCGTAGGGAGTTCTTACTATAACCGTACCGTAAACCGACACAGGTGGATGGGGTGAAAATCCTAAGGCGCGCGAGATAACCATCGTCAAGGAACTAGGCAAACTAGCTCCGTAACTTCGGAAGAAGGAGTGCCCAAGTAGCTGTGTAGCAATACATGGTGAAAGGGTCGCAGTGAATTGGGCTTCGTGACTGTTTAACAAAAACTTAGGGCTCTGCTGAAATCTCAAGATGATGTATAGGGCCTGATGCCTGCCCGGTGCCGGAAGGTCAAGGGGAGTGGTTAGCCGCAAGGCGAAGCTGCGAACTTAAGCCCCGGTAAACGGCGGCGGTAACTATAACCGTCCTAAGGTAGCGAAATTCCTTGTCGGGTAAGTTCCGACCTGCACGAATGGCATAACAAAGAAGCCGCTGTCTCGACGGTGGGCTCGGCGAAATTGTGGTTCAAGTGAAGACGCTTGATACATGCAGCAAGACGAAAAGACCCTATGGAGCTTTACTGTAGCTTGTTATTGGATTACGGTTTACATTACGTAGAATAGCTGGGAGCCTTTGAAACATCCCTTGAGGGGGGTGCGGAGGCAACAATGAAATACCAGCTTTTGTGGATTGTGATTCTAACCTACACCCGTGAATCCGGGTTGGGGACAGTGGCAGGTGGGCAGTTTGACTGGGGCGGTCGCCTCCTAAAGAGTAACGGAGGCGTTCTAAGGTTCCTTCAGGCCGTATAGAAATCGGCCATTGAGCGCAAAGGTAGAAAGGAGCTTGACTGTGAGGACGACGGTCCGAACAGGTGCGAAAGCAGGACTTAGTGATCCGGTGGTCCCTCGTGGGAGGGCCATCGCTCAACGGACAAAAGCTACCCTGGGGATAACAGGCTGATCGGGCCCAAGAGTTCACATCGACGGCTCGGTTTGGCACCTCGATGTCGGCTCATCACATCCTCCCGCTGAAGCAGGTGGGAAGGGTTGGGCTGTTCGCCCATTAAAGTGGTACGTGAGCTGGGTTCAGTACGTCGTGAGACAGTACGGTCTCTATCTGCTGTATGCACAGGAAACTTGAGAGGAGTTGTCCATAGTACGAGAGGGCCTGGATGAACGAACCTCCTGTATATCAGTTGTCTCGCCAGAGGCATAGCTGATTAGCGGTGTTCGGTAGGGATAAACGCTGAAAGCATATAAGCGTGAAACCCGCCTCAAGATAAGGTTTCCCTGGTAGATTAACTACCCAGAAGACCCCCGGAAGACTACCGGGTTGATAGGCAGAGTGTGTAAGCACAGTAATGTGTTCAGCTAATCTGTACTAATAGGTCGTGAGGCTTGGCCATATTCTTTAATCCTGATTGAAGAATGTGAGTGTAAAAACACTTGCGCTTTTCTAAAATATCTGATATCATAAGATAAAGGTTGAAAGGATGCGATGACCTGTTGCAACTAAACAGCGAGCACGAGTTCAACCGCTTTTAAAAAGGAATTGTCGTACCGGCGTTGATAGTTCCTTTTTAAACAGATTTGTTCTTTTAATTAAGAGGCTGGAATGAGACTGATAATAATTCCGAAGAGGCAACACCCGTTCCCATTCCGAACACGGCAGTTAAGCTCTTCAGGGTCGATGGTATTGGCGCCCAATTCGGCGCTGAGAGAGTAGATCGTTGTCGGTCTCATCCCAGCCTTTTCCTTTTATAAACCCCGCTTACCAGGCGGGGTTTTTTGTTGTCTGTTTGGAGTTATGAACTTCAGCCGGTGAGGAAAAATCCATTTTATAGGAAAAACTTGTATTTATCGGAAAAGGCTTTTTGCCGAGGGTAAGCAAATCGGGCGCATACCCTGCTTCCCTAAAGCGCTTCCCCGCCGTGTTCGGGAACTTCGCCGGGCCGGGGATATAGGCAATTTATCTGCGTATTCGGGAAGTTTCCTTAAACGGCGGTTTGCCCTGCTGCGCTTTGGCTGGCTTTTCCGGTTTTAGCTATACATCTTGGGGAAAGCAAATAACCGGGTAAAATAAGCCAGAAGCGTATGGTAGTATTATTTTTACGTGTTTTGAGGTGATATGCAATTTTTTATTCGTCCACTTAAAACGAAGGAAGCCCCTTTGCTCGCGGATTTTTTATATAAGGCCATTTTTGTGTCCGAAACAGTCACTCCGCCGGCTAAAGACATTATTTATTTGCCCCAGCTTCAAATATATGTTTCTCATTTTGGGCGCTTAAAAGACGACTACGCACTGGCGGCCGAAAAGGAGGGGCGCGTAGTGGGTGTAGTGTGGGTGCGCATAATAAATGATTTTGCTCATGTAGATGATACAACTCCTTCTTTGGCGGTTTCCGTTTTGCCGCCGTACCGCGGGAAAGGGATAGGTAGGGCTTTATTAACAGGCATGTTGGAATTATTAAAACAAAAGAAATATAAACAAGTTTCTTTGTCTGTACAAAAACAAAACCCAGCCGTACGTTTATATAAACGCCTTGGTTTTTTACCTTTTCGGGACAACCAAGAGGAATGTGTTCTGGTGCGGCCTTTAGATTAAGGCATGCTGTTATGGATAAGAGGGATATCGTATAATATAAATAGGTATTGTATGAACGCATATAAGAAATTTCTATTTGGCTTAGCGGGGCTTAGCTTGTGCGGTGCAGCCGCGGCGTCCCCTTGGGGGATAGACAAACCGGCTTCCCCCATGTCCATGCTGCAGCGCATTGTGGCGCGCCAGCCCGTTTCCGTTTGTGTGGACGGGGACCTAAGCCAATATTCCTTTGAGCCCGCCCAACTGGGGGAGGCGGTTTCCCGCTGGCTGCGTTCCATGTATACCCGTATTGAGTCTTCCGGACGGGCGGCGGAATTTAAAGACTTGCAGGAAGTGCTTACCCGCCCGGTGATTGTCAATCAGCAAAATTGTTCTTATAACCAGTCTATTGCCAAACAGTTTGGGCGCATGTTGAATAAAGGCTCCGGCGCGGCGGGATATTCCTATGCCAACGCACGGGAAGATATCCGGGTTATTTTGCTCCCGCCCGAGTATGTGTCCGCCCAAGCGGGGGGTAAAAAGATAGTGGGGTATTTGCTGGCGGGTTCCGCCCAGCGCCCGGCCGTTATTGCGTTAAACGGGGCCTCCCCGGATATTCATTTATTGTGGCAGGATATGGGCGTGGCGCTGGCCATGCCCAAGCAGGAGGGTTCCGCGGCGCAGGCTGAATATGTGGTTAACGGGGGGAAGGATTTTTCCTGCTCGGATTTGGATGATTTTATTTTAGGGTTGGATTGTGTAGCCGGTGTGCGCCCGCGCCGCGGCGGAGCGGAAGGGTGGAAGAGTTTTTGCCGCGGCAGCCTAAAAAGATACGTTAACTGCCAGGAACAAGGCGGCTGGAGCCGGGAAGGGGAAAGAGGGCTGCCCTCTCGGGAAGCGTATGATGTATGGCGTCAAATTGCGGCCCACAAGCAGGATTTAAACCCGGCTGTTTTAACAAAAGGCTATAATCCCACGGATTGGGAAACCTATGATTCCACCCGCAAGGACGATCAGGGCCGCTTGGTTTATGCCCGCCGCGGGCAAGAGGAATACCGCTGGACGTATTACCCCAAATACACGCGGGTGCAGTCTTGGCTGAACGGGGAGTTTTTGCACAATACGGATATTATAGAAACGCCACGCTATTTATCGGCCGAGCGCAAAGCCGGCAATTACCGCAAATTATGGGAGATTGACTTTTTGGATAAAGGCGCCCTGATTTCCGAAACCGAGGAACTGCTGGACGGGAAAGAAGTGGTGTTTGCCCGCAAAATCAGTTTTGCCACGTGGGACGATTCGCGCGAAGAAACGTATGATGAGCCGGACTTAAATTTAAACACTACCGTACTCCGCCCCAAAGGGTTTGAAGAAGGGGAATGGATTGTGGTGAAAACCGACCGGGAAAAACGCTACGCCGGTTTGCGTGTGGAGCTAGACTCCACCGGCCCGCACGGACTGGCGGAATATGTTCCGCTCCAGCCGCAGACTTTTCTGCGCAGTGACCGCATGCTTGCTTTTTCCACTCGTTTTGGCGCGGACGGGCCGGAGCCGGATTTTAAGAAAGAATTTACCGTTTCCTCTTTAAAGCGGGACGCAAACGAAAGCCGCGTGTACGAAGAAAAATTTCGCCGCCTCATGTATAATTTTTACCCGGGGTTGGATTTAAGCGGCGAACCGGTGGAAAATATAACCCGCCCCGCCGGCAAACGCTGGTATAAACGCAAACCGGGGGCTTCCCCGCGCGTGCGCAAATTTGTGCTTAAAAAATAAACAAATACGCAAAAATTTTGTATAATATTTTTAAGAGCCGCGGATAAAACGTTTGCAAAAATGGTTGCAATAGGCGGCTTTTATTGATAAAATAATAGAAGCAACAAACCGATTTACCAAAACGCATACCAAGACATCCTCCGACGGGAAACCGTAGGGAAGGGGTGTCCTTGGCTGTCGTTTTCTCTGTCTAAAAATAGGGAAAAACGCGCAGGCGTTTTGCAGTAATACAGGCAAAAAAATGAACCTGACCAAAGACCAAAAGAAACAAAAGTCGCAAGACTTATCTCAGGAAATTCAAGAAGCCGGCACCCTGTTCTTCACGGCCTATCAAGGCTTGAAGTTCGTGGATATGGCTGAACTGCGCGCGCAGCTGCGCCCCACGGGAGCTAAATTCCGTGTGGAACGCAACTCCATCGTGGAACACGCCATCAGCCAGGCTAAAATTGAAGGCGCGGACGCCAAGCTCTTCCAAGGGCCCACGGCGATTGCCGTAGGCGGTGATATTGCCGCCGTGGCCAAAGCGCTGGTGGATTTCCAAAAGAAATTTGCGGCTTTGAAGCTCAGAGCTTGTTATTCGGACGGCGTTTGGTACAGCGAAGACCAGGTAAAACAATTGGCTACCATTGGTACCAAGGAAGAAAACCTCTCCAAGCTGGCCGGCGCGCTTTACAGCGCGGTTGCGCAGTCCGCTCAAGTCCTGCAAGCTCCGTTACGGGATTTGGCTTACGTCATCAAAGCCGTGGAAGACAAACAAAACGGCAAATAAGGCGTGCAGCCTGCCGGGTTGGGGACAACTTCAACCGGGCGGTTATGGTTTTTTGGGCTTGTTTAGGTATAAATACGGCGGCGTTTATCCGGCGTATGTTGCCTAAGCCCAAAGAACCGGCGGGCTTGCTAAGCCCGGCTGTGTAAACCAAATCTAAACCCGCCAAAGTGCGGTAGTAGCCCGAAAGGATAAATGCACGGGCGTGGGCACGGCCCACGCAGAAGGCAGCTACTCTAAGAAATAAGGAAAAAAATAAAATGGCTAAATTGACCAAAGAAGAATTAGTAAACGCTATTGCTGAACTCACCGTTCTGGAACTTTCCGAACTCGTGAAAGCTATTGAAGAAAAATTCGGCGTAAAGGCCGCCGCTCCCGCTGTGGCCGTTGCCGCTGCTCCTGCTGCTGCCGGTGCCGCTGCCGCTGAAGAAAAAGACGAATTCAACGTTGTGTTGACCGCTGTTGACGCCGCCAAGAAAATCGGCGTAATCAAAGTGGTGCGCGAAATCACCGGCTTGGGCTTGAAAGAAGCCAAAGACTTGGTTGAAGGCGCCCCGAAAGCCGTAAAAGAAAACGTTGCCAAAGCTGAAGCTGAAGAACTGAAAAAGAAAATCACCGAAGCCGGCGGCACCGTAGAACTCAAATAGTTCAACAACGGTATTATTTAAGCCCTTGCCCCGTGTAAAAACGGGGCCGGGGCTTGCGTACCCCCAGGGCGTATGGGGTATTTAAGCAGCCGGTTTGGTTTTCCTTGTGCGTGGAAAACGGCAAACGGGCTGACTTCCAAAAAGCAGCAGGATATTGGCAAAATGATTGAAAAGCAAACAAATTTCGGCAAAATCTCTACCAAGCTCCCTTTACCCGATTTATTAGACATGCAAAAACAGTCTTTTAAAGACTTTTTGCAGTTAGACGTCTCTCCCTCCAAGAGAGAGTTAAAAGGCCTGCAGGCCGCGTTTGAGGACGTTTTCCCTATTGAAGCCCCCGACGGGAGCATGAGACTTGAATTTTTAAAATACGAATTTGGCACCCCGCGTTATGCCACGCCGACGGAAGCCGCCGTGCGTGACAGTACTTATTCCGCCCCGCTTAAAGCGTTGCTGCGCTTGTACGTAAAACAGAAAAACGGAAAAATGAAAGAAGCGTCCGATCAGGACGTCGTATTGTGCGACGTGCCTTTAATGACGGACGCGGGCTGCTTTGTATACAACGGCGCGGAACGCGTGGTGGTAAGCCAGATGCACCGCTCCCCGGGTATTATTTTTGAAGAAGACGAAGAGAAAAAACAGTCCACCTTTGGTAAACGCTTGTATGTGGCGCGCATTATTCCGTACCGCGGCGCCTGGATTGAATTTTCCTTTGACTTGATGAACGCTTTGTGGGTCCGCATTGACCGCAAGAAAAAAGTGTTAGCCTCCACGTTCCTTCGCGCCTGCGGTTTGGAAACCAACGCACAGATTATCCAAACTTTCTATAACTGCGAAGATGTGGAAGTCAAACCCAGCGCTATTGAAAACGTCATCGGCCGTTACGCCGCGGATGATATTTACGATCCGGCCACCGGCGAAGTGTTGTGGAACTTGGACGACAAGGCCACCCTTCCTATTGACGACAAACTGTTTAAAACCTTAATTGAAAAGAAAGTAAAAACCATTAAAGTCATTTCCGGCAAACCCCGTCAGGACGACCCCGGTATCTTAGCCACCTTGGAACACCGCAAGGATTCCATCCGCACCGCGGCCGAAGCCCAAGCTGAAATTTACAAAAAGATGAGAGGGCAGGACTTTGTGGTAAAAGAACAGGCGGAAACGTTCCTTAACAACTTGATTTTTGACAACATCCGCCGTTATGACCTGAGCTTTGTGGGACGCTACAAAATTAACAAAAAGTTCCACAAAATGTTTGACTTAATCAGCAAATATAAATTTAAAAAATTCACCATGCCGTCTGAAAAACGCCGCACGCTGGCGCCGGAAGATATTATCGTAACCGTGAAATATCTGCTGGCCCTAAACGCCGGTGAAGACGCCCAAAAGATGTACGGGGACGACATGACCTTTAAAGTGGACGATATTGACCACTTGGGCAACCGCCGTATCCGCGGGATTGGGGAATTGTTGGAAAACCAAATCCGCGTAGGCCTTTCCCAAATGGCCAAAACCGCGCGGGACCGCATGAACCGCGAGCTGACTTCTTTTACGCCCCGCGCGTTGGTAAACGCTCAGCCGGTACAGGCCATTATCCGCAAATTCTTTGGTACGTCCCAGCTGTCCCAGTTTATGGATCAAATTAACCCCTTGGGCGAATTGACCCACAAACGCAGACTTTCCGCTTTAGGCCCCGGCGGTTTAAACAGAAAGCGCGCCGGCTTTGAAGTGCGCGACGTGCACTATACGCACTATGGCCGCGTGTGCCCCATTGAAACCCCGGAAGGCCCGAACATCGGTTTGATCACTTCTTTGGCGTGCTATTCCAAAGTCAATAAATTCGGTTTGATTGAAACCCCGTACCGCAAAGTGGAAAACGGCAAAGTAACAGACCAAATTGAAACCTTAACCGCCGATGAAGAAGACGATAAATTTGTAGCCCAGGCCAATACGCCTATGGACAAGAACGGCAAAATAACGGCGGAACGTGTACAGGGCCGCGTCCGCTCGGACTATCCGCTCGTTACCCCCAAAGAGGTGGACTATATGGACGTGTCCCCCTTGCAGGTTATCAGCGTATCGGCCGCGTTAATCCCGTTCTTGGAACACGATGACGCCAACCGCGCGCTCATGGGTTGTAACATGCAACGCCAGGGCGTGCCCCTGCTCATTACGGAAGCCCCTTACGTGGGTACCGGCATTGAACACGAAGTGGCGCGTGACTCCGGTACCGCTGTGGTGGCTAAGCATGCCGGCGTGGTGCAATTTGCCGACGCTTCCAAAATCATCGTGCAAACCAAAGACGGTTCCAACGACGTGTATGAATTATTGAAATACAAACGCTCCAACCAAGATACCTGCATTAACCAGCACCCCATTGTGCACACCGGTGACAAAGTAGCCGCCGGACAAGTATTGGGTGACGGCCCGGCTATGGACAACGGTTACCTGGCTTTAGGCCGCAACCTGTTAGTGGGCTTTATGTGCTGGGAAGGGTATAACTACGAAGACGCCATCTTGGTTTCCAGCCGTTTGGTAAAAGATGATTTATTTACTTCCATCCACCTGCATGAATTTACGGTGGACGCCCGCAACACCAAATTAGGGGCGGAAGAAATTACCCGCGATATTCCCAACATCGGCGCGGAAGCGCTCTCTCACCTGGACAATGACGGCATTGTGCTGCCGGCCACGGTGGTGGAACCCGGTGATATTTTAGTGGGTAAAGTCACCCCGAAAGGGGAACAGCAGCTTACGCCGGAAGAAAGACTGTTGAAAGTCATCTTCGGCAAAAAGGCGGACGACGTGGTGGACGCTTCCTTGCGCGTGCCTCCGGGCACCAGCGGCAAAGTAGTGGGCACCCGCGTATTTGTGCGCAAAGAAAAGCTGACCAAAGCGGAAGAAAAAGCCCGCTTGAAAGCGCTGGAAGATGAAAAGAATTCCACGTTGGAACTCTTAAAAGAACAGCGCAAACGCGCTTTGGCCAACGCCAAAGAAACCATCAAAAAAGAAGCGGACTATAAGAAAGAAGAAGCCCGCTTAACCGCCTTGTATAAACTGATGGAGAAAAAGGCCGAAGAACATTACGCGCGCGAAATTGAATTTTCCAAACAAGGCGACGAACTGGGCGTAACGGTAAACAAATCCGTTAAAGTGTTCATCGCTTCCAAACGCAAACTGCACGTAGGGGACAAAATGTCCGGCCGCCACGGTAACAAAGGGATTGTGGCTCGCATCTTGCCGGAAGAGGACATGCCCTTCCTGCCGGACGGCACACCGTTAGACGTGGTGCTTTCCCCGTTGGGTATTCCTTCCCGTATGAACGTGGGCCAGCTGTTAGAAACCATGCTGGGCTGGGCGGCGCATCACTTGCATTACAATGCCGCCACCCCGGTGTTTGACGGCCCCAGCGAAGCGGAAGTGGTGGAACAAATCAAAAAAGCCAAAGAAAAAATTCTGGACGATAAAGGCCTTACCGGCAAAGCGCGTGAAGAATACGCCGCCAAGTACCTGCCGGATGATTACTGCCGCATCACCTTGTACGACGGCCGCACCGGTGAACCGTTTGAAGAAAAAGTAACCATTGGTTACATGTATATGCTCAAACTGATTCACTTGGTGGAAGACAAAGTACACGCCCGTTCCACCGGTCCTTACAGCTTAATTACGCGCCAGCCGTTAGGCGGTAAAGCGCAGTTCGGCGGTCAGCGTTTCGGTGAAATGGAAGTGTGGGCCATTGAAGGTTACGGCGCCACCTACACGCTGCAGGAATTTTTGACCGTCAAGTCTGACGATTTTGTGGGACGCACCAAGATGTATGAATCCATCGTCAAAGGGGAAGCCCCCGCCCAGCCCGGCGTGCCTGAATCGTTTAAAGTATTGATTAAAGAATTACAGGCTTTGGGCTTAAGCGTAGACTTGCTGAAAAAAGTGGACGAAGAAGGCGCGGCCGCCGCGCCTTGCGCCTCAGAGAAAGTAGAAGAGGCTAAACAAGACGCCCCCGCAGAGGCGCAAGACGTTACGAAATAGCGTTCGGAGCTTTTGAACATGCAAACGAAAAAAGTGAAAAAACTTAGCGAATTAAATTTCTTTGACTTTGATGCCATTAAGTTGGGCATTGCCAGCCCGGAACAGATTCTGTCCTGGTCTTACGGGGAAGTAAAAAAACCGGAAACCATCAATTACCGCACGCTCAAACCGGAGCGTGACGGTCTGTTCTGCGAACGCATTTTCGGGCCGACCAAAGATTATGAATGCGCCTGCGGCAAATACCGCTGGGTAAAATTCAAAGGCATTCAGTGCGACCGCTGCGGCGTGGAAATTACCGAATCCAAAGTGCGCCGTGAACGCATGGGCCATATTGAACTGGCCGTGCCGGTGGCCCACGTATGGTTTTTACGCAAAAATCCGTCCCGCATCGGTATTATTTTGGATATGCGCACCACGGATTTGGAACGCGTGGTCTATTATGCCGCTTATGTGGTGATAGAAGACTGCGTGGACAGCGTAACCGGCCGTACGGATTATAAAAAAGGCACCTTGCTTTCCGACGTTCAAGTGCGCGAAGCCCGCAAAAAACACGGCTCCCGCTTGAAAGTGGACATCGGCGCCCCGGCCATTAAAAAGCTGCTGGAAGACATTGATTTTGATAAAGAAATTCCCGCTTTGCACGAACAGCTGAAAAACACGCAAAGCGAATTGGAACGCACCAAACTCATCCGCCGCATTAAAACGATGGAAGAGTTTAAAGAAAGCGGCAACCGCCCGGAATGGATGATTATGAGCGTACTGCCTGTTATCCCGCCGGATTTGCGCCCGCTCGTTCCGCTGGATGGCGGCCGTTTTGCCGCGTCTGACTTAAACGACCTGTACCGCCGCATCATCAACCGCAACAACCGCTTGAAACACATTGAATCTTTGCGCGCACCGGAAGTGATGATTTACAACGAAAAACGCCTCCTGCAGGAAGCGGTGGACGCTTTGATTGAAAACGGCGCCCGCGGCAAGTTTTTCATTGGGCCCGGCGGCAGACCGCTTAAATCTTTGTCTGACAGCATTAAAGGCAAACACGGGCGTTTCCGCCAAAACCTGCTGGGTAAACGCGTGGACTATTCCGGCCGTTCCGTTATCGTGGTAGGCCCGAACTTGAAACTGCACCAGTGCGGTTTGCCCAAACTGATGGCGCTGGAACTTTTTAAACCGTTTATCATTGGCGAACTGATGAAGAAGGAAGGGGTTACCCTCAAATCCGCCAAGAAAATGTTGGAGCGCGTCCGCCCGGAAATCTGGGATATTTTGGAAAAAGTAACCAAAAACCACCCGGTCCTTTTAAACCGCGCCCCCACCTTGCACCGCTTGGGTATCCAGGCGTTTGAACCGGTGCTGATTGAAGGGAAAGCCATACAGCTGCATCCGCTTACCTGCGCCGCTTTCAACGCTGACTTTGACGGTGACCAGATGGCCGTTCACGTGCCGCTTTCTTTGGAAGCGCAGATGGAAGCGCGTTCTTTGATGTTGGCTTCCAACAATATTTTGTCGCCCGCTTCCGGCAAGCCGATAGCCACCCCGTCCCACGATATGGTACTGGGTATTAACTTTATTACCACCATTAAAGACGGAGATATCGGGGAAGGCTCCATTTTCGGCAGTAAGGAAGAAGCCTTGGTGGCTTTGGAATACGGCAAACTTTCCCTGCACGCCAAAATTAAAGTGCGCGGGATTAACGCCATTCCTGAACCCGGCTTAAAACCCGAAGAAGAAGCCGACGCTTCCAAATGGAAAGATTTCACTTCCGTAGGCCGCATTATTTTCAACCAAGTGATGCCGGAAGGTTGGGAATACATCAACAAAACCGTTGATAAAAAAGTATTGGCCTCTTTGGTGGATGAATGCTACAAGAGTAAAAAGTACGGCCGCTACGCCGCCGTGCAGCTTTTGGACAACATCATGAAGATGGGTTACAGCTATGCCACTAAATCCGGCTTGTCCATCTCCGTTGCGGATATGACCATTCCCGCCGCCAAACAAAAATACATCGCGGACGCCAAAAAACAAGTGGCCCAAATTCAGGCCCAGGCGGAAGCGGGTATCATTACGGAAGGCGAACGTTATAACAAAGTCATTGATATTTGGACCCGCGTTACCGATGACGTGGGCGCGGAGCTCTTCAAAGAAATGAAAAAGTTTGAAGATTCCAAATATGACCCTGCCAACAAAGAACACAGCGGCCAGCGCTTTAACTCCGTCTACATGATGGCGGATTCCGGCGCCCGCGGTTCCCGCCAGCAGGTGCGCCAGCTGGCCGGTATGCGCGGTTTGATGGCTAAACCGCAGAAGAAACTTACCGGCGGCCAGGGTGAAATTATTGAAAACCCGATTACCGCCAACTTCCGCGAAGGCTTGTCCGTGTTGGAATACTTTATTTCCACGCACGGCGGTCGTAAAGGTTTGTCCGATACGGCTTTAAAAACGGCCGACGCCGGTTACTTAACCCGCCGCTTGGTGGACGTAGCCCACAACGTAGTAATTACGGAAGAAGACTGCGGCACCCATAACGGGATTGTAGTCAAATCCTTGATGAGCGGGGAAGACATGGTGGAACCCATTGAAGAACGTATTTTGGGCCGCACCAGCTTGGGAGATGTGGTAGTCAAAACCAAAGACGGCAAAGACTTGACCATCATCAAAGAAGGCGATTTAATCAACCTGGAGCAGAGCAAACTGGTAAAGAAATATGGGGTGGAATCCGTACGCATCCGCTCCGTACTTACCTGCGAAGCGCCCTACGGCGTATGCGCCCGCTGCTATGGTTTGTCTTTGGCTACGGCCAGCAAAAGCAACCCCGGCGATTCCGTGGGTATCATTGCGGCCCAGTCCATTGGTGAACCGGGTACCCAGTTAACGCTGCGTACTTTCCACATCGGTGGTACGGCGTCGCGCGTGTTGTCCCGCTCCCAGGCGGTGGCGGAAATTTCCGGTAAAGTAACGTTTAAAGACGTAAAACTGATTACCAACCGCTACGACAACAAAATTTGTATTTCCAGAAATGGCTCTATCTTTGTAGAGGCCGGAAATGGTACAATAAAAGAATATAAGATTCAATACGGGGCTTCCGTTTATACCGCGGATAAAGCCACCGTGGAAAAAGGAACCTTGCTGGCCGAATGGGACCCGCACTCCATTCCTGTGCTTGCCGAAGTGAAAGGCACGGTCAAACTGACTGACGTGGTGGAAGGTATCACCCTGCAGGAAGAACGCAACAAAGTGACGGGTGTCATTGAACGCAAAATTATTGCCAGCCGCATGGGTAAAAAGAACCCGCGCATCAGCATTGACGGAAAAGGTTCCAAAATGAACTTGCCGCTTCCTATTGACACCATTTTAATGGTGGAAAGCGGCGAAGAGGTAGAACCCGGAGACGTCTTAGCCAAGATCGGCCGTGAAGCCGGCGGCACCAAAGACATCACGGGCGGTCTGCCCAGAATTGCGGAGTTGTTTGAAGCGCGCCGCCCCCGCAACCCGGCTATTATTTCGGAGTTTGAGGGCATCGTCAGCTTGGAAACCTCTCCCAAAGGTTTGATTGAAGTAGTCGTACGCAACGAAGAGACCAACCAGGTCAAACAATACAGCATTCCGCAAGGGAAGCACTTGGTTGTGTACGAAGGCGACCACGTTGGTGTGGGCGAAGCCCTGACCGACGGCGCCATTGACCCGCATGATGTATTGCGCGTCAAAGGTGATAAAGAAGCGCAAGAGTTCCTTTTAAACGCCATCCAGGAAGTGTACAGACTGCAGGGCGTTACGATTAATGACAGACATATCGAGGTTATTGTCCGTCAGATGTTGGGGAACGTGAAAATTCTGGATGCGGGAGACACGCATTTCCTGAAAGGGGAAATCATCAGCCGCGCCAGCTGGCTGCGTGAAAACGCAAAAATGAAAGCAGCCGGCAAACGCATGGCCGATGCCGAAACCATCCTTTTGGGTATCAGCAAAGCGTCTTTAGCGTCCGAATCCTTTATATCCGCGGCAAGCTTCCAGGAGACGACAAAAGTCCTGACGGATGCCGCAATCACGGGCCAAGTTGATGAATTGCAGGGCCTGAAAGAAAACGTAATTGTAGGCCATTTGATCCCGGCGGGTACAGGTATATCCGCTCGGCAGATAGCCGAAGAGTTTGAAGAAAAACGCAAAGAAACAGGAGAGAAGTAATGCCAACAGTAAACCAATTAGTAAAATACGGACGGGCGAAAGAAATTCACAGAACGAAATCCCCGGCGTTGCAGGCTTGCCCGCAAAGACGCGGCGTTTGCACCCGTGTTTACACCACAACCCCCAAAAAGCCTAACTCTGCTTTAAGAAAGGTTGCCCGCGTGAAGCTGACCTCTAAAATGGAAGTCACCGCTTATATTCCCGGAGAAGGCCACAACTTGCAGGAACACTCTATCGTGCTCGTGCGCGGCGGCCGTGTGAAAGACTTGCCGGGTGTGCGTTATCACATCATCCGCGGCGCGTTGGACGCGTCCGGCGTGGAAAACAGAAAACAGGGCAGATCTCTTTACGGCGTAAAGAGACCCAAGGCCGGTAAATAATTTCAGGAGTTAGAAGAATATGCCTAGAAAAGGTTTAAGACCCAGAGACAGAAGACCGCAACCCGCACCGGATTTTAAATACAATTCCGTGTTGGTTTCCCGGTTCATTAACAAATTAAATTTTGAAGGAAAGACGTCTACCGCCGAGAAAATCTTGGACGGTGCCATGGCTATCATTGCCGAAAAAACCAAAGAAAACGCTTTGGACGTATTCAACAAATGCATTGAAAACGTCCGCCCGTTGGTGGAAGTAAAAGCCCGCCGTGTGGGCGGTGCCACGTATCAGGTTCCCACGGAAGTGAAACCGCTTCGCAGCACCTCTTTGGCTATGCGCTGGTTAATTGGCGCTGCGCAAAGCCGCAAAGGCCGCCCGATGGCCGAAAAACTGGCCGAAGAAATCATCTTGGGCTCCAAAAAAGAAGGTACCGCGTTTAAGAAGAGAGAAGACGTGCATAAAATGGCCGAAGCCAACCGCGCTTTTGCCCATTTTAAATGGTAATTGGGAATAAGATATGGCCGAATTTAAAACTTACCCTTTAAATAAAATCAGAAACATCGGTATTATCGCGCATATTGACGCGGGTAAAACCACCACCTCTGAAAGAATCCTTTACTACACCGGTAAAGTGCACAAAATCGGGGAAACGCATGACGGCGCTTCCGTGACGGACTGGATGGAACAGGAACGTGAAAGAGGCATTACGATCACTTCTGCCGCCATCTACTGCGTATGGAAAGACTGCCAGTTAAACATCATTGACACCCCCGGCCACGTAGACTTTACCGCCGAAGTGGAACGTTCTTTGCGCGTTCTGGACGGCGCCGTGTGCTGCTTTGACGGTGTACAGGGGGTGGAACCTCAATCTGAAACCGTATGGCGCCAGGCTGATAAATACGGCGTACCCCGCATTGCCTACATCAACAAGATGGACCGCATCGGTGCCGATTTTATCCGCTCCGCCAATTCCATTAAAGAAAAACTGGGCGGAAACGCCTGCCCCATTCAGCTGCCGGTAGGCGCTGAAGACAAATTTGTGGGCATTGTGGATTTGGTAAAGATGAAAGCCGTCATTTGGGACGGCGACCACAACGGCGCTACCTTTAATGAAGTGGAAATCCCGGCGGATTTGAAAGAAGCCGCTGAAAAAGCCCATACGGAAATGATTGAAAAAATCGCCGATTTTGATGAAGCCATTATGGAACGCTACTTAAACGGCGAGACGAATTTCTCCGTAGAAGAAATCAAGAAAGCGATCCGCAAGGGTACGCTTACGGGTAAGTTCTTCCCGGTTATTTGCGGTTCTTCCTACAAAAACAAAGGCGTACAGCCCTTGTTGGACTGCGTGAACGATTACCTTCCCTCTCCTGAAGACGTTCCCGCCATTAAAGGAACCAACCCCAACACCGGTGATACCGAAGAACGCAAAGCCTCTAATAAAGAGCCTTTCTGCGGCCTTATCTTTAAAATTCAAACGGACCCGTTTGTGGGTAAATTAAGCTTCTTCCGCATTTATTCCGGCACGCTGAAAGCGGGCGATACGGTGTTGTTCCCCGGCAAAAACGCCACGGAACGCATCGGCCGTATGATGCGTATGATGGCCGATAAACGCGAAGAAGTAAAAGAATTGGGCGCCGGCGAAATTGCCGCCACCGTGGCTATTAAAAACGCCCGCGTGGGTCAAACCATCTGCGCGCCTGATCATCCGATTGTGTTGGAAAGCATCACCTTCCCTGAACCGGTTATCACCATTGCGGTGGAACCGAAATCCAAGGAAGATGAAGAAAAAATGTCCAACGCGTTGGCCCGCTTGGCGGAAGAAGACCAAACTTTCCGCGTCCGCACCAATGAAGAAACCGGCCAGACCGAAATTTCCGGTATGGGTGAACTTCACTTGGATATTATTGTGGACCGCATGAAACGTGAATTTAACGTGCAAGCCAATGTAGGCGCCCCGCAGGTAGCCTACCGCGAAACCATCACCAAGACGGTGGAACAGGAAACCAAATTCGTGCGTCAGTCCGGCGGACGTGGTCAATACGGTCACGTGTTCTTGCGCCTGGAACCGCAGGAAAAAGGCAAAGGGTTTGAATTCGTTAACGAAATTACCCAGGGCCGCATTCCGAAAGAATACATTCCTGCCATTGAAAAAGGCTGCCGCGAAGCGTTGGATAACGGCGCAATAGCCGGCTATCCGTTGGTGGATATTAAAGTAGCCGTGTTCGACGGGTCCTTCCACGAAGTGGACTCCTCCGAAATGGCCTTTAAAATCGCCGCTTCCATGGCCTTGAAAGACGGCGCCAAGAAAGCCGCCCCCATTATTTTGGAACCGATCATGAAAGTAGAAGTGGTCGCTCCGGAAGCCAACCTGGGGGATATTATTGGTGACTTGAGCTCCCGCCGTGGTCAAATTGGCGAAATGGGCGTGCGCGGCAACGTGCGCTATGTACGCGCGGAAGTGCCGCTGGCCGAGATGTTCGGTTATGCTACTACGGTGCGCTCTTTGTCTCAGGGCCGTGCTTCGTTCACCATGGAACCCAGCCACTATGCTGAAGTTCCTGCCAACGTGGCCAAAGCCATTATTGAGAAGAGAACCGCTGACAAAGTGGCCGCCTAATAAAAGCAGTTTAAGTTGTTACGGGGAGGTATTTAAATACCTCCCCGTTTTGCTTTTAAAAAGCACTTATTAAAACCGGCAGATTGTTTTTTAAATGTATTGAAAAAATATAAAAAAACTGGTTATGCTTCAAAATTTTGTTACAATACAATATATGAAATACGGATTTTGGATAATGGCCGCCATGATGTTGGCGGGGTGCAGCGGCAGTTTAGAAAAACATATGAACGCCACCATGGCTTATTATATTGAAAAAGTACACGTGGCTTGTACGGCGGATTCGGACTGTACGGCGGTGCTTTTGTCTTGCCGGTATCCGCAGTGGGGGTATGCGGCGGTAAACCGTATGGAAGTGCCTGATTTAAACCGCATACGGGAGGCGGATTGGTACACCCGCTGTGAAAAAACCCCTGATACCTCTCACATTAAGACGCGGTGCGATAATGGCCGCTGCCGGTTGCAGCAAGCCGATACGAAAAGCAACTCTTAATTTTGATATAATATAAACGTTGCTTGTACTATGGAGAAAAACTTTATATGAAACAAAGTGTTTTGTTTTTAGGGTTAGCCCTTGCCGGGGTTGTTTTTGCCGGTTGCGCTTCGGCGGATAAAAGCAATACCTACCAAGGTATTATTGAAGCCAACAGAGACTGCCAAACGGATTCAGACTGTGTGGCCGTTAACCGTACTTGCTGCCGTTGTGACGGTAAAATAGCGGTAAACCGCCGTGCGGCCGCTACATTACGTGCCAAATGGGTGGCGGAATGTACTTCCGCCCCGTGCTTGCAGGTAATGTGTTTCACGGATTTGGATGTTTCGTGCCAAAATAACCGTTGTGTAGGCAAATTAGCCCAAGAATAGGAAAATATGAAAAAAAACATCATTCTTTTAGGTTTAGTATTATTTGTATGCGCCTGTGCAGGGACTGATAAAAAGGCGGCAGAAAACATTTCTCCTGCGCAGTATACTCAGTTGGTGGAAAAGGCGGATAAATCTTGCCGGACGGACGCAGACTGTGCGGCCGTTAAAAAGGGCTGCTGCCTGTGCCAAGGGTATGAATCGGTCAACAAATCCGCCGCAAAGGATTTACAGAACCAGTGGAATGCGGCTTGCGCCACAGCCCCTTGCACGTTGCAAATGTGCTATGTGGAGATTGACCCCGTGTGCAAAAACAATGTATGCACCGGTACCTTAAAACCGCTGGATTCTTATATTGCCAGATAAGGAGCGTCTCTTATGAAAAAAGTATTTTTTCTGTTGATGGGAGCGGGTTTATTGGCGGCTTGTGCCTCCTCCACTCCCAAGCCTGTGGGCATTAATGCCACGCCGGAAGCGGTTACCAAAGCCATTGCCAAGGCAGACAAATCCTGCAAAACGGATGAGGACTGTATAGCCGTTAAAAAAGGCTGCTGCCCTTGTGCCGGGTATGCGGCGGTAAACACCAAAGCCTCGGAAAAGGTAAATAAAATTTGGGCCGAAGAATGCGAAATTGCTCCTTGCACGCGTGAAATGTGCTATGTGGAAATTACCCCTAAATGCGAACAGAACATTTGCATCGGGGAGCCCAAACCCATGGAAAGTTATTTTGGTAGATAAACCAAAAATATAACGGGGAAACCCCGCAATGCCAAACCCCATTTACCTGTTCACCCTGCTTTTAACAGTTGAGAGGCTGGGGGTATGGATGACTTGGCAGGTTTCCCCTGTTTTTAAGCCGTGTCCTCTTTATAAAGAAGCCCTCGCTGCCTAGATATAATGGCTTGCTCGCGGGCTTCTTTTGATTTCCGCCAGCAAACGCAGAAAGGAAAAGATCAGTTTAAGTTATCCTGTCTTAAAACATCTTATGCGCAGGGCCGGTTTTTTATCAAAAGCCCCGGGGTAATACCCGGGGCCTTTTTTGAATGTATTGAAACAATATCCACAACAATATATGACTACGACAGCAACTGTACTATTTCAGTTCTATGGCGTTCTTTAGCTGTGTCTAATGCGGTTTTGCCTTCTTTGTTTTTAATGGTTTTGTCTATATTGGGCTGCGCCAATAATAACTTTACAATTTCCGTATAACCGTTTAAGGCGGCTATGTGCAGGGGGGTATTTCCGTTTTCAGGGTAAGGGTTGTTCACGTCCGCCCCGTTTAGCAAAGCTTGGTTTATCTGATTTAAATCTTGGGACAGAACTACCATGTATAAAGGAGGGGTGTTTCCTTCCCGGCAGGGCTTGCTTGACTGTCTTTCAATGGGAGTTTTTATTTGCCGGCCGAAAAAGAGTCTGGTTAATATAACTAATCCTGGCATTTTCCCTGTCCAAACTGAACAGAGAATTTGTTCTTGCGCAAAGATGGAGGCCCCATATAAAAGAGCCTAAGAAAAGCAAGCACAACAAGATCACCCATAAGCACTGGATAAGAATTTCTTTTTAACTGTTGCGTTAACAAAGGCTGTTGTTATTGAGAGATATGGCTCATGATGTGTTCTAAAATGTTTAAATTTTAGTTACTTTACAATATAATACGGATATTATACAATATACATAAGCGAATTTTAGGAGGCGGATTTGAACGCCCAACGGTGAAAACGGCTAGTAAAATTCCCCCACAAGCGCCCCTATTTTTGGTATAATAAAGAGTACCGAATTTAGAAGCATGGCAGCAAAATTCCTTACCGGCTCGTCGTAGGAGACGAACCGGGGAAGGATTTTCTGTCGTATAATTTTTTTACAAAAGTTGTTTTAAGGAAAACAAAATGGCAGAAAAAACAGATAAAAAAGCTCATGTGTTGAGCCAAGAAAGAATCCGCATTAAATTGCGTTCTTATGACCATCGCATGTTGGACACCTCGGTTTCCCGCATTGTGGAAACCGCCCAAAAAACGGGTGCCATCGTGGCGGGTCCTGTTTTATTGCCGGTTCGGATTAAGAAGTACACGGTGCTTCGCTCCCCCCATACCGACAAGAAAAGCAGAGAACAGTTTGAAATGCGCATTCACAAAAGACTGATTGATCTAAAAAGCCCCACCTCTAAAACTGTGGACGAATTGATGAAGCTTGATTTGCCCGCCGGCGTAGATGTGGCCATTAAAAGCAATTAAGGAAATTAAGACACTATGACAGAAGAAATCAAACAAGCTGCTGGTGCCCAAGAGGCAACCCCCGTTGCTGAAGCGGCCAAAGCAGAAACTGTCAAAGAAGCTCCCGAAACTTTTCGCTTTGTATTAGGCGAAAAAATCGGCATGACCCAGCTCTTTGATGAAAAAGGCAATCTGTATGGTGTGTCCGTAGTAAAAGCGGGCCCCTGCAAGGTTGTGCGTGTCAGAACCATGGAAAAAGACGGCTACAACGCCGTTTGCGTAGGTTTTGGCGAAGTGAAAGAAAGCAAACTGAACAAACCTGAACTCGGTTACTTTAAAAAAGTAAACGCCGCGCCGGTCAAACATATGAAGGAATGCCGTGTTGCCGACGTGAACGGTTTTGAAATTGGCCAAGTCATTTCACTTGAAAAAGTATTTAAACCCGGCGATTATGTAGACGTGCAGGGCAAGATTAAAGGCCACGGCTATGCCGGCGCCATGAAACGCCACGGCTTTGCCGGCCAGCCTGCTTCCCACGGTGCGTCTGACAGAGAAAGAGCCCCGGGTTCTTTGGGCTCTCGCCGTTCTTTGGGTAAAGTGCTTTCCGGCCAGCGTATGGCTGGGCATTACGGCACCACCACCCACACCGTATCCAAAATTGAAGTTATCAAAGTGGACAGCGAAAACGGTCTCCTTTTCTTAAAAGGTTCCGTGCCGGGCGCCAAAGGCTCCATCGTGTCCGTATTGGAAACTTCCAAAAACAGAAAACATGTAGTGGCTCCCATCGTGCAGAAAATCTCTGCCTCCAAAGCCGCTAACAAGAAGTAAGGACTTGGACCTATGGAAACAAAAGTTTTAGATATCAAAGGTCAAGAAAAAGGGACGTGCGCTTTGCCGGAAAGCTTGTTTGCCGTTAAAGCGAACCCTACTTTCTTGCACGAAGTCGTCACCGCTTTCTTAGCCAACCAAAGAAGCGGCACCGCCGATGTGAAAACCCGCAGTGAAGTTTCCGGCACCGGCAAAAAACCGTGGAAGCAGAAAGGCACCGGCCGTGCGCGTCAGGGCAGCTTGCGGGCTCCCCAATTCCGCCATGGCGGCGTGGCTTTCGGCCCCACCCCGCACTCTTTCCGCCAGGAACTGCCCGCCGGCAAACGCCGCTTGGCTTTAGCCATGGCGTTGTCTACCAAACTTTCTGAAGGCAACCTGGTTGTATTGGAAGATTTGAAAGTAAGCGAACCCAAAACCAAAGGTTTCGCCGCCGTGTTGGAAACGTTGTCCGCCGGCCGCAAACCGCTTTTGTTGGGCAATTTTACGGATGCCAACACCAAACTGGCCAGCCGCAACATTGCCGGGCTTACCCATATGCTGCCTGAAGACGTCAATGCCTATGCAGTGCTCAACAGCACCAAGGTAATCATGACCAAGGAAGCGTTAGAAAAAATCAGCGCTACGTTCGCTAAGGAGGCCAAATAATGACCCGTACTTACGATATTTTAAAGAAGCCTCTTTTAACTGAAAAGAGCCTGATTGCCAGAGATTCCCAAAACCGCTACGGTTTTGTGGTATCCAAAGATGCATCTAAGGGCGAAATCAAAACTGCCGTAGAAAAGATCTTTAACGTTACCGTTGTTAAAATCAACACCATCACCGTTACGGGCAAAACGCACCGTATGGGCCGGTACGAAGGGAAAAGACCTGACTACAAGAAAGCTTTCGTAACCCTTAAAGAAGGCGATAAAATAGAAGTGGTGGAAGCCACTGCTAAGTAGAGTATTAAGGAGAACTACTAACTATGCCTATTAAGTCATTTAGACCTTATACCCCTTCCCGCAGAACAATCACGGTGGCCGACTTTTCGGAAATCACCAAAAAAACCCCGGAGAAGAGCTTAACCAAAGGTCTGCGCAAAACCGGCGGACGCAATAACACCGGTATGGTCATGGTTCGCCACATTGGCGGCGGACACAGACGCGCTTACAGACAAATTGATTTTAAGAGAGAAAAACTGGGCATTCCGGCCAAAGTTGTTGCCATTGAGTACGACCCGAACCGCAGCGCCCGTATTTGTCTTTTGAATTATGCCGACGGCGAAAAGAGATACATTCTTCACCCGGTTGGCGTAAAAGTGGGGGACGTATTAATGTCCGGCCCTACTGCTGAAATTAAAGTGGGTAACTGCCTTGCTCTTAAAAATATTCCTGAAGGTACTTTTATCCACGCCATTGAACTGCAAGTAGGCAAAGGCGCCCAGCTTGCCAGAAGCGCCGGCTCTCAAGCCCAGCTGATGGCCCGCGAAGCGGAATATGCCCACATCAAAATGCCGTCCGGCGAAATCCGCCTGGTGCCCAGCGCCTGCTGCGCTACGATAGGGCAAGTCGGCAATGTAGACCACGCCAACGTGGTAATTGGCAACGCCGGCCGCAACCGTCACCGCGGTATCCGCCCGACTGTACGCGGCAGCGCCATGAACGCAGTGGACCACCCGATGGGCGGCGGCCGCGGACACGGCAAAGGCGGCAACATACCTCGTTCCCCCTGGAACCAACAGACTCGCGGTTTGAAGACCCGCTCCACTAAGAAAGCGTTTGGTTGGATGATCGTCAGCGACAGAAGAAAAAATAAGGCTGGTAAGTAATTATGGGAAGATCAACTAAAAAAGGTCCTTATGTAGATTTAAACCTGTTGGAAAAAGTTCAAGCGATGAACTCTTCCAATGAAAAGAAACCTATCAAAACGTGGGCGAGAGCCTGCACGATTGTTCCCGAATTTGTGGGACACACCTTCTTGGTGCATAACGGCAGAAAGTTCCTTCCCATCTATGTCTCTGAGAGAATGGTAGGTTACAAACTCGGTGAATTTTCTTTCACCCGGGTATTCAAAGGCCACGGTGGTATGACCAAAGACTCCACCGCCTTGAAATAAGAGTTGAGGATTTGATATGGAAGCTTGTGCAAAAGCTAAATTTCAACGGTACGGTAGCCGCAAGGTGAACCTCGTGTTGGACCAGATCCGCGGTAAAAATGTCAAAGCGGCGGAAGACGTCCTTCCGTTCATTGCCAAAAGAACCTCTGATCTCGTGTTCAAAACGGTTCACAGCGCTGCCGCCAACCTGGAAGTAAAAGCGGGCAAAAAACTGGATATGAGCAAAGTATTCATTAAAGAAGCCTTTGCCAATTTAGGGCCCAGCAATCACTTAAGAAGAGTTCAGCCCGGCCCGCAAGGCCGCGCTATGCCCTACAAAAAGAGCATGTGCCATCTGACTGTCATCGTTTCCGACGAAAAAAAGGGAGGTCGCTAAGATATGGGACATAAGATTCACCCCCGTTCAATAAGACTGGGTTATATTCAGGATTGGCGTTCCCGCTGGTTCGCCCCCAAGAATATGCCGGCGCTTATTATGGAAGATTTCCAAATTCGCAAAATTGTTGATGACAAGTTCAAAATGGCTGCCGTAAGCTACGTAGGCATTGAACGTGCCGGCGCTTTCCTGCGCTTAAACATTCACACCGCCCGCCCGGGTGTGGTGATTGGCAAGAAAGGGGCCGATATTGAAGCCCTTCGCAAAGAAATTGAAGCCCTCACCGGCAGTAAAACCTTTGTGAACGTCATTGAAATCAAGAGCCCGGAAACGGATGCCCAGCTGGTAGCGCAGTCCATCGCCATGCAGCTTGAAAAACGCGCCCACTATGGCGCCGCCATCAAGAAAGCGATTGAGAAGGCTTTAGCTGGCAAAGCGTTGGGTATTAAAATTATGGTATCCGGCCGTTTAGGCGGGGCCGAAATCGCCCGCACCGAATGGAAACGCGAAGGCCGCGTACCGCTGCACACCCTGTGCGCGGATATTGACTACGGTTTTACGGAAGCGTCCACCATCAGCGGTAAAATTGGCGTAAAAGTGTGGATCTTTAAGAGAACGCACTTTGCCAAATCTCCCAAAGAGATTATGCAGGAACTTAAAAAACATAGAGATATGGAAAGCGTTTCTGCCGAAGGCGTCACGGAAGTCGTTGCTCCGGCCAAGGAAGCTAAATAGTAGAGGTCTTTACTTATGTTAATGCCTAAAAGAGTAAAATATCGCAAACCGTTTAGCGCCCCCCGCATTAAAGGCAATGCCAAAAGAGGCGCTGAGGTTGTGTTCGGTGAATATGGGCTGAAAGCATTGGAACCCAAATGGATCACCGCCCGGCAGATAGAAGCTGCCCGTATTACGCTGTCCAGATTCATCAAGAAAAAAGGTAAACTCTGGATTCGCATTTTCCCGGATAAAGCCATCACCAAACACCCGGCTGAAACCCGTATGGGTAAAGGTAAAGGTGCTCCGGACCATTGGGTATGTGTCGTAAAACCCGGCAGAGTGTTGTTTGAATTGGAAGGCGCCACGCTGGAAGATACCAAACAAGCCATGAAGCTGGCCGCCGACAAACTGCCCATCAGAACTAAATTGGTGACGAGAAGATAGTATGAAGACGAACGAAAAAGAAGCTTTGAAACAAAAAACCGTGGCTCAATTACAAGAAGACCTCGGTAAAGCGAAAGAAAAGAAATTCAACCTTCTTTTCAAACACAGCACCACCCCCATCGCCAACCCGATGGAAATCCGGGCTGTAAGACGCGAGATTGCTCTTCTGCAGACCTTGATCAACCAGAAGAAAGAGCAGAACTAGAGGTTTTAAATATGGAAAAACAAGAATCCCGTGGACAAAGAAAAGTTCTCACCGGCGTTGTGGTTTCTGACAAGATGAACAAAACCCGCACCGTACTCGTGGAACGTCTGGTTCGTACCGGTCTGTACAGCAAAACGCTGAAAAGAGCGGCCAAGTTCCATGCGCACGACGAAGGCAACGAGAGCAAAATCGGGGACAAAGTGGAAATTATGAGCACTCGCCCCGTGTCCAAAACGACCACATGGCGTGTTTCCAAAATTGTGGAAAAAGCCAGAGCTTAGTTTTTAAAACTTACGGAGTTATTAAACTATGATTCAACTCAGAAGCATCCTCAACGTGGCCGACAATTCCGGCGCCCGCAAAGTACAATGCTTTAAGGTGCGCGGTGGCCACCACCGGGATATCGCAACTTTGGGAGACGTCGTGATGTGCTCCGTCAGAGATGCGATCCCTACTTCCGCCATTAAAAAAGGCGACGTGGTGCGCGCGGTAGTAGTACGCGTAGCCCGCGAAAAAAGACGTAAAGACGGTTCCTATATCCGCTTTGATGACAACGCTGTTTGCATCATTAACGATAATGGCGAACCTAAAGGCACGCGTGTGTTTGGCCCTATTGCGAGAGAACTGCGGGAAAAGAATTTCCTGAAAATCATCTCTCTGGCCCCCGAGGTAGTATAGTATGATTATCAAGAAAAAAGACACTGTGTTGGTTTTGTCCGGCAAGGACAAAGGCAAAAAAGGTGAAGTGAAATCTGTCAACCCGTCCAAGAACAAAGTGGTAGTGGTGGGTATTAATATGATTTCTAAACACGTTAAGCCTTCCCAAAACAAACAAGGCGGCATCACCAAGATGGAAGCGGCTTTAGACGCTTCCAACGTGGCGGTGGTGTGCGGCAAATGCAAAAAAGCCATGACCCCTAAAATTCAAATAGCGGCCGATGGCACCAAAACGCGCGTATGCCGCAAATGCAATGAGCCGATCATTTAATCTAGGTAAAGTTAAAATGACAAAAGAAACGAAGAATACGAAAGTTCCGTCAGATTACCAGCCCAGACTGCAGAAACTGTACAAAGAAAAAGTACTGCCTGCTTTGCTTAAAGAAATGGGACAAAAAAGCCCCATGGCCGTGCCGAAGCTGGAAAAAATCGTCATCAACGTTGGCGTAAAAGACGCCCGCGAAGACATTAAAGCGTTGGACGTTGCCCGTGAAGACTTGACCGCTATCGCCGGCCAGGCTGCACAGGTAAGAAGAGCCAAGAAATCCATCTCCAACTTTAAACTTAGAGAAGGGATGCCCATTGGCGTACGCGTTACGCTGCGCGGCGCCAGAATGTATGAATTCTTGGAACGCTTTATTTGCATTGCCTGCCCCCGCATCCGCGACTTTCAGGGCTTTAACGACAAAGCCTTTGACGGCAAAGGCAATTTGAACCTGGGTATTAAAGAACACTATATTTTCCCGGAAATTGATGTGGAAAAATCACCCAAAGCCCATGGTATGAACATTACGTTCGTCACCACGGCCAAGAACGACGAAGCCGGCCGCCTGCTCATGACTTACATGGGTATGCCTTTCCGCAAAGCGGCTGCTAAATAAGGAGCAAACACTTTATGGCTACCAAAGCATGGGTTGCAAAAATGGCTAAAGACCAAAAGTTTGCCGTGCGGTATCATAACAGATGCCAGATCTGCGGCCGCGCGAGAGGTTATTATCGCGACTTCGGTCTCTGCCGTATCTGCCTGAGAAAGATGGCACACCAGGGTTTAATCCCGGGTCTTAGAAAATCAAGCTGGTAAAATTTACAGGAGGAGGCGCCTTATCGGATTAACTCCGCTAAGCGGAAAGTGCTCTGAAAGGGCGGCCTATACACATGGATCCAATCGCAGATTTCTTAACCAGAATAAGAAACGCCAACATGAAAAAGAAGGAAAAAGTGGATATTCCTTTTTCCAAGATTAAAACGGAAATTGCCCGCGTTTTGAAAGAAGAAGGCTATATTGCCAATTTCAAAGCCGTGCATAACGAAACCAAAGGCGGCGTAGTGAGAGTTTTCCTCAAATATACGCCTGAAAACGAATGCGTAATCCAGGGGCTCAGAAGAGTTTCCAAACCGGGGCAGCGGGTGTACAGCGCGTACAACAACATTCCCAAAGTCCGCGGTGCTTTTGGCATTACCATTTTGTCTACGTCTAAAGGCATCATGACCGACAGCCAAGCCAAAGCCCAAAAGATGGGCGGCGAATTGCTGTGCCAGGTTTGGTAAGGGGGGAATATGAGCAGAATTGGTAAAAAAGTAATCAATGTTCCCGCCAAAACCAAAGTGGAAGTAAAAGGTCAAACCATTACCGCCACCGGCGCGTTGGGCACCTTGTCTTACACTTGCCCGGCGGACGTGACCATCAACTTTAAAGACAATGTCCTTTCTTTTGCTATCCCGGAAGGGAAAGAAAAAGAACTCAACGCCATTCACGGCACCACCCGCGCGAACGTTTTCAACATTGTTGAAGGCGTAACCAACGGTTTTACCAAAGTGTTGGAAATCAACGGTTTGGGGTATCGTGCTTCCGTGGCGGGCACCAAATTAAACCTGGAATTGGGCTTTTCCCACCCGGTGAATATGGACATTCCGCAAGGTTTAACCGTAACCGTAGACGGCAAAAGCGGTGCGGTTTCCATTAAAGGAAGCGATAAATTTTTAGTGGGTGACTTTGCTGCTAAGATTAGAAGAATCAGACCTCCGGAACCCTACAAGGGCAGCGGTATTAAATACCAGGGCGAACACATTGTTCGCAAAGCCGGTAAGACTGCGGCGGGAGGCAAATAATTATGGCTACTAAACAGGAAAGATACCAATACAGAAAAGACAGAAGCCGCGGCCACCTGCTGGCCACCGGCGCTCACAGACCGAGACTGTCCGTTTACAGAAGCTTAAAATACATTTATGCCCAAATTATTGACGACAAGACCCACAGCACGTTAGTGTCTGCCACCACCTTGTCTGCCGAATTGAACGGCAAATATGAAGCTTCTGGCAAAAGCATTGAAGCCGCCAAAGCCTTGGGCGCCGTAATTGCCAAGAAAGCTTTGGAAAAAGGCATTACCGAAGTGATGTTTGATCGCGGCGGCAGAGTCTACCACGGCAGAATTAAAGCGCTTGCTGATTCCGCCAGAGAAGCAGGCTTAAAATTCTAATAGTTACAGGTGAATTTAATGTCTAATGAAACGCTGAAGAGCGAAAACAAAAAAGAAGCGAAAGGCAAAAGAGCCGAGTTTCCTAAAGCCAAACCGGCGATGGAAGGAAAATCCACTGTAATCCACGTGGCCCGCACGGCCAAAGTGGTAAAAGGCGGTAAACGTTTCGGTTTCCGCGCGTTGGTAGTAGTTGGCAACGGCTCCGGCAAAATCGGCGTGGCCATCGGCAAAGCGAACCAGGTTCAGCTGGCTATCGCCAAGGCTGAATCCCACGCCCGCAAACACATGATTTCTTTCCCGGTTGTGGGTGAAACCATTCCGCATGAAGTAATCGGCAAGTTCGGTTCTTCTTCCGTATGGATGAAACCCGCCGCCCCCGGTACCGGCGTAATTGCCGGCGCGGGTGTGCGCCTGGTATTTGAAGCCGCCGGCATCAAAGACGTGTTGGCCAAAAGCTTGGGCAGCACCAATCCGTGCAATTTAGTATATGCCACGTTGGAAGCTTTGAAACTGCTCAAGAGCAAAGAGACCGTGGATGTGCTGCGCGGTAAAGCCGCCGCTGTTGAGGCGGAAGCCCCGAAAGCCGAAGCGCAAGCCGAAGCCGCCAAGGCCGAATAGTTTTGTGGAGAAAAAGATATGGTAACTTTGAATAAACTTTTCCCTAAACATGGCTCCAGAAAAGCCAAAAGAAGACTGGGCCTCGGCCCGGGTTCCGGCTTGGGCAACTACTGCACCAAAGGCATGAAAGGGCAGACTTCCCGCTCCGGCAATACCCGCAAAGAAAGCAAAGAAGGCGGACAGATGCCTTTAATCCGCCATACACCTAAGAGCGGTTTTTCCAACAAAGATTTTGCCAGACGGTTTGACTATGTCAACGTAGGCACGTTGGAAAAACTCTTTAAAGCGGGTGAAGAAGTAACCCCCGAAGCTTTGAAAAAAGCCGGCGCTATTCATGACGCCACCAGCGTAAAAGTCCTCGCCATGGGCGAACTGACCAAAGCGCTGAAAGTGTCCGCCCACGGTTTTTCCGCCACCGCCAAAGCGGCGATTGAGAAAGCCGGCGGCACCGTTACCGTTATTGACAAGAAGACCAAATAATGGATACCAACAATACGGTTGCAAATATCTTCAACGCCCCCGAACTCAAGAAGAGACTTCTCTTCTTGATAGGGGCGTTGGCTGTTTTCCGGATTGCGTCCGCAATCCCGATACCCGGCATCAATGCGGAAGTGCTCCGCCAAATGTTTGCCCAGCATGAAAACGGAATTTTAGGTTTTATGAACCTGTTTTCCGGGGGCGCTTTAGGGCGTTTTTCCATTCTGGCTTTGGGTATTATGCCGTACATTAACGCTTCCATTATCATGGGGCTCGTGCGCGGGGCGCATATTTTCCCCGCGTTGGACCGCATGCATAAGGAAGGCGAAAGCGGCCGGAGAAAAGAAAACCAAATCACCCGTATTTTTGCGTTGTTTTTGGCCCTGTTACAGGGCGCCATGATGACCTTTGCCATTACCAAGGTAGAGGGCGCGGGCGGCATGTCCGCGGTGGTCAATCCGTCGGTAATGTTTTTTATTACCACGGTGCTTACGTTAGCGGCGGGTACCATGTTTGTCATGTGGTTGGGTGAACAAATTACGGAAAAAGGGATTGGGAACGGTATTTCCTTAATCATCTTTGCCGGCATTGTGGAACGTTTGCCCAGCGCCATTATGGAAGTGGTCAACCGCGTTAAAACGGATGAAATGGATTTCTTTATGGCGTTAGTTATTTTGGCAGCGGTGGCGGTTATTACCGCTTTGGTGGTTTGGCTGGAAACGGCCCAACGCCAAATCCCGGTGCAATATGCCAAACGCCAGGTAGGCAATAAAATGTATGGCGGGCAAACCAGCTATCTGCCGCTTAAGATAGACCAAAGCGGCGTGATCGCGGTAATCTTTGCTTCTTCCGTCATTTCTTTGCCGCTTACGATAGCCAGCTTTAACCAAGAAGCTCCCTGGGCCCAAACGCTGATGAGCTATATGAACCCCAGCAATATATGGTATATGCTGTTGTTCTCGGGCTTGATTATTTTCTTCTGCTATTTTTACAATTCCATGACGGTTAACCCCGCGGACTTGGCGGATAACATGAAGAAATGGGGCGGCTTTATTCCGGGCATTCGCCCCGGCGACCCGACTAAAAACTACATTGAGTGGGTGATGAACCGCTTAACTTTCTGCGGCGCGATTTTCGTGTGCGCGATTGCCATTTTGCCGGATTTCTTCCGCACAAAATTTGGTGTAGATTTTTACTTCGGCGGTACGGCGCTTTTAATCGTGGTAGGCGTTGCGTTGGATACAGTGGGGCAGATACAGGCTCACCTGTTGGCGCGCAATTATGAACCGCTGATGAAAGGCAGCAAAAGAATTAAAGGCCGCTGGTTTAACGTAGGCCAGTAATTTGTATATGAAGAGGCTGCCGCGTTTCCGCCTGGCGGAAGCGGCGGCCTCTGTGAGCTTTAAACGCAGGCAACATATATTTTATATTTTGGGTTTTAAAACCCCCAAAAACAGATTTTTAAGGACAGGCTTTTTGGATGATGAACATCGTGTTAATGGGCTGCCCCGGCGCCGGAAAAGGCACTCAGTCGGCCAAAATGCAGGACAAATTTCATTTGTATCATATTTCCACGGGGGACGTGCTCCGTGCGGAAATAGCCAAAGGCAGTGAGCTGGGCAAAGAAATTGCCGGTATTATTAACAAAGGGAATTTAGTGCCGGACGCTTTGATGATTTCCATGTTGGAAAACATTGTGAAATCCACCGATAAAGGCATAATTTTTGACGGTTTCCCCCGCACGGTGGCCCAAGCGGAAGCGCTGGACAGCATGATGAAACGCCTAAACCGCAAAGTGACGCATGTGATTATGATTACTTTGCCGGAAGAAGAAATCATCAGCCGCATCACCTCCCGCCGCCAGTGCAAAAAATGCGGGGAAATTTATCATGTGGATTCGTCCGCCCCGCTGCAAACCTGCAAAGCCTGCGGCGGTGAATTGTATACCCGCGCGGACGACACGGCCGAACGCGTAAAACACCGCATAGAAGTATATCATCAGGAAACACTTCCTGTAAAAGATTATTATAAAAACAGCGGCGTGTATAAAGAGGTGGACGGCCACCAAACGCCGGATCAAGTATTTGCGGAAATTTCCAATATTTTGGAAGAAGGCGCAAAATGATAGAAGTTAAAAGCAAGCATGAGTTGGATTTGATGCGCGCCAGCGGCAAAGTAACGGCTGCGGTATTAAAATTAATGACGCAGTTGGTTAAGCCGGGCGTGTCTACATACGATTTGGACAAAGCGGCCGAAGAAACCATCCGCTCCTTCGGGGCGACGCCGTGTTTCTTGGGTTATGCAGGATATCCGGGCAGTATTTGCGCTTCAATAAATGAAGAAGTCGTGCACGGAATCCCCAAAAAAGATAGAATATTAAAGAGTGGTGATATTATAAGTATAGATACAGGGGCCCGGCTTGACGGCTTCTGTTCTGATGCCGCTATCACCCTCGGCGTGGGAAAAGTGTCTGACGAAGCCCAAAGACTGATGGACGTTACCAAAAAGTCTTTGCATAAAGCGATTGGGCTTGTCAAACCCGGGGCCCGGTTAGGAGATATCGGACACGCGGTGGAGACTTTTGCCGAGCTTCACAACATGGGAGTAGTAAGAGATTATTGCGGGCATGGCATTGGCCGCAATATGCACGAAGAGCCCAGCATACCGAATTTTGGTAAGCCGGGCACCGGCCCTGTTTTAGAAGAGGGCATGGTGCTTGCCATTGAACCCATGATTACAGCGGGAACGTACAGAGTCAGGCAGCTTAGTGACGGTTGGACGGTGGTCACGCGGGACGGCAGTTATGCGGCCCACTTTGAGCACACGGTAGCCGTGACGGCTAACGGCAGTGAAATTTTCACTGCTTTTGAATAACTCCTACGGGAGCATATTCTGATTTAATCCGAACTCGGAGATGTATGAGCGATAAAATCGAACTGGAAGGAAAGGTCTTGGAAGCGTTGCCCAACGCTATGTTTAAAATAGAGATAGCCGGGGGCAAAACGGTTCTTGGCCACATATCCGGCAAAATGAGAGTTCATCATATAAGAATCCTGCCCGGGGACAAAGTAAAGTTAGAGCTTTCCCCGTATGATTTAACCAAAGGCCGGATTACTTATAGGGAGAAATAAATGAAAGTCAGAGCCAGTGTGAAAAAGATATGTCAAAAATGCAAAATCATTAAACGCAACGGCGTAGTTCGGGTGGTTTGCGAAGTAGCAAAACACAAACAGCGCCAAGGTTAATTTACAGGAGTTTTAGAACATATGGCAAGAGTCGCAGGTATTGATTTACCGAAAAATAAAAGAATAGACGTAGCCTTAGAATACATCTATGGCATCGGCAAGAAAAACGCCAAAGAAGTCCTCGCCAAATTGGAAGGCCAGATTGACCCCGCCACCCGCGTGAAAGATTTGACCGAACAGCAGGCCGGTCTCTTGAACACCATCTTGCAGAAAGAATATAAAGTGGAAGGTGAATTAAGAAGAGAAGTAGCCCAAAACATTCACCGCTTTATTGAAATCGGTTCCTACAAAGGCCAGCGCCACCGCAGAAACCTGCCCGTGCGCGGACAGAGAACCAAAACCAACGCCAGAACCAGACGCGGCCGCCGCAAAACCGTGGGTTCCAAGGCTGCAGCTAAATAAATTTAGAGACTTAGGAATTTAACTATGGCAGAAGAAAAAGTAACGAAAGAAGCCGCGGAAGCCAAAGCTCCCGCCGCTGTGAAAGGAAAAAAGAAAAACGCCAAAGCGCCGGTATTCGGCGTGGTGCACATTAATTGCTCGTTCAACAACACCATTGTAACGATCAGCGACGACAAAGGCAACACCATCGCCTGGTCTACCGCCGGTTCCCACGGTTTTAAGGGCACCAAAAAAGGCACTCCGTTTGCCGCGCAGATCACCTGCAACAAAGCCGCTGAAAAAGCCGTTTCGTTGGGTATGCGCGAAGTGGCCGTAAAAGTATGCGGCCCCGGCCAGGGCAGAGAAACTGCCGTCAGAGCCGTACAACAAGCCGGACTTACGGTGTCTTCTATTAAAGACGTCACCCCTATTCCGCACAACGGATGCAGACCGCCTAAAGCCAGGAGAGTATAAGATTTATGTCTAGATATACAGGAGCCAGCTGCAAAAAATGCAGAAAATTAGATTGCAAACTTTTCTTGAAAGGTACCAAATGCTACACGAACTGCGTAGTGGACAAATTGGCCGCTACCGTGAAACGCGGCGGTAAAGTAAGAAAGGCCAAAGTGTCCGAATACGGTATCCGCTTACAGGAAAAGCAGAAAGCCAGATTACAGTCCGGCATGTCCGAAATTCCTTTCCGCAATTTGTTTGATGCCGCCGCCAAAGCTGAAGGCCAAACCGGTGAAAACTTCTTGCGCAAATTGGAAACCCGCTTGGACAACGTCGTGCGCCGCTTGGGTTTTGCGGTTTCTTTGAAATCCGCCCGCCAGTTGGTGTTGCATGGTTTTGTAAAAGTGAACGGGAAAGCCGTAAACGTACCTTCTTACCAATTACGCATTGGGGACAAAGTAACCCTGGACGCCAAATTGGCCGAGAACACCGGCGTAAAACAAGGCTTAACCGAAACTGAAAAACGCAACCAGCGCCCCAGCTTCTTGGAATACGACGCGGAGAAAATGACCGGAAAACTTTTAAGATGGCCCGACAGAGCGGAAATGTCCTATCCTGTCAACGAGCAGCTCATCGTCGAATACTATTCTAAATAGTTTGGAGGCTTTACATGGCTTTGAATAAATTGGTTCTTCCCGAAAAAATTCAATTAGAAGAAAAAACCTCTTCTGACTTTTACGGCAAATTTATTGCGGAACCTTACGAAAGCGGCTACGGCCACACGGTAGGGAATTCCCTGCGCCGGATTTTGCTTTCCGGCATGGAAGGGGCCGCTGTTACCGCCGTTAGAATTACGGGTGCGGTGCATGAATTCAGCACCATTCCCAACGTGCGGGAAGACGTTATCAATATTCTGCTGAACCTCAAACGTTTGCGCATTAAAATGGAAGGCAAAGAACGCGAATACGTAACCTTACATGCCGAGAAACCCGGTACGGTTACCGCGGCTGATATTGAAGAGGTGGACGGATTGTCCATCATCAATAAAGACCTTCAAATTGCCAATATTGAGGCCGGCGGCAGCCTGGAGATGGAAATTGAAATTTCCCGGGGCAAGGGCTATGTACCGGCCGAAGACTTGGCCAAAATCCAGCGCCCTGCCGGTTTTATTCCGGTGGATGCCTTGTTCTCTCCTATTGTGAAAGTTCATTACGACGTGGAACCCGCCCGCGTAGGCCAGAAGACCGACTATGACCGCTTAATCCTTGAGATTACGACGGACGGCACCCTGGAACCTGCCCGCGCGTTGCACCGCGCCGCCGTGTTGCTTTCCAACTCTTTGCATATTTTCACGATTGAAGGTGAAGAAGACTGCGTGGCCACCACCAGCGATGAAGCCGTAGAAGAACCCGTTTCTTCCACCGGCAGCGTAGCGGGTGCCAGCGTAAACTCTAAATTGGACGAACTGCTCAACCAATCCATTGAGTTTATTGAGCTTTCTTCCCGTTCCATTAACTGCTTAAAATCTGAGAATGTGAACACCGTCCGCGATTTGGTAAAAATGAGCGAAGATGATTTGAAAATGATCAAAAACTTCGGCGCCAAATCTATGGATGAAATCAAAGAAAGACTTGCCGAAATGAAATTAACGCTCGGCATGAAAATTTAAGGATAGGATTTTAAACGTATGATTAAAAATACAGGATACAGAAAGCTGGGCAAAACGGCCTCTCACCGCAAAGCTATGCTTAAAAATATGGCCACCAGCATTATCCTTCACGAAGAAGTGAAGACCACCTTGCCCAAAGCGAAGGAAGTCCGCCGCGTGGTGGAAGGCTTAATCACCTCTGCCAAAGCCAACGACCATCTGACCGTTAAAGATACCTTGAAAGACAAAGCTGCTTTCAAGAAACTCTTTGATGTGTTGGTCGCTAGATATGCGAACCGTCCCGGCGGCTTTTGCCGCATTTACCGCGCCGGCGTACGCCAGGGCGATAATGCGCAAGTAGCTATTATTAAATTGGTGGAATAAATGGTAATCGATTACTTGGGGGGCCTTTTCTCTTCTGATTTAGGTATGGATCTTGGCACAGCCAACAGCCTTATCTATGTGAAGGACAAAGGCATCGTTTTACGCGAACCGTCCGTCGTCGCCGTAGACCGGGAAACCGGCGAGGTGAAGGCGGTCGGCTCCAAGGCCAAGCAGATGCTGGGCCGCACCCCGGCTAACATTATTGCCGTTCGCCCGATGAAGAACGGTGTAATTGCGGATTTTGAAGTCACCCAGGAAATGATTCGTTACTTTATCCGCAAAGTGCATAGCCGCAGCAGCTTGTTGCGCCCCCGGATTGTAATTGGTATTCCTTCTGACATTACCGGTGTGGAACGCCGCGCGGTGGACGATGCCGCCCGCCAAGCCGGTGCCCGCGAAGTATACTTGATTGAAGAGCCTATGGCTTCCGCCATGGGGGCAGATTTGCCCATTGCGGAACCGCATGCCAGCATGATTGTAGACATTGGCGGAGGCACCACGGAAGTGGCCGTCATCTCTTTAGGCGGCATGGTAGTGGCTAAATCCATTGATGTGGCCGGTGATGAATTGACGGAATGCATTGTGCAGTATTTCCGCAAAAAATACAATTTAATCGTGGGTGAAACCACCGCTGAAGAAGTAAAAATCAATTTAGGATCCGTCTATCCGCTTAAAGAAGAAAAAACCATGGAAGTAAAAGGGCGCGACCAAACACAAGGTTTGCCCCGCACTTTAACGGTTACTTCTGAAGAAATCCGCCAAGCGTTAATGGAGCCGGTGCGCTTAATTATTGACGTGATTAAGAGCACGCTGGAAGAAACCCCGCCGGAACTGGCGGCGGACTTGGTGGACCGCGGCTTAGTAGTTGCCGGAGGTGGCAGCTTATTAAGAGGCATTACGGAGCTGATTCGCAAAGAAACCGATATTCCTGTTCACCGCGCGGCGGACCCGCTCAGCTGTGTGGCTTTAGGTACCGGCAAATTCTTGGAACAGCTGAACGAAAAAGGAAGTAAGTTTTTCGGTTCTCATGGGAAATCTTCTTACTAAGTTATCCCATTGTGCCGGATGATTTGGGCGGGCACGGTTCTTACAGAACGGACGGTGCCCGCTTTTCTTTCTTTATAAAGTTATTTATGTTTATTTAAACTCCGTCTGCCTGTTTTGTATGTGGCGGGCAGTGATTCCGGTTGTATCGGCCGGAAAAAAGCCTTTTGGCAAGAAGAAACCCTTTTTAATTTTTATGTTACATGCTAAAAAGAAAAAAAGAAATGCGGCTCCTTCCGGTTTTTCCCGTAAGGCGCTGTTGCCTCTTTTTTATTTAACGCTTTCTTTTTTACTTATGATTTTGCCGCTGGACGGGTTTGTCAGTTCCGTCAAAGCGTTGCTTGGCTACATTTTTATTCCGCAGATCAGGATGTCCCACTCCGCGGTAAAATATGCTGACAATGTTTCCTCCACCATACGGGAATTATTAGACACCCATCATGAAAACCAACAGCTGCGTCAGGAAATAGAAGCCGCCAAAATTTTAGGCGCCCAGGCGGAAATGGTGTTTGAGGAAAACGAACGTTTAGCCTCTATTTTAAAGTTGCAGCCTTCCCGCCCGTGGAAAGGTACTTGGGCGCAGATTGCCTACCGGGAACCCAGCCAGTGGAATACGGTTATTTTGGATAAAGGCGCGCGGGACGGCATTCAGCCGCGCAGCGCGGTCATTTCCGTAGAAAACGGCATAGAGGGCTTAGCCGGCGAAGTGGTAGAGGTGTCGGAAAGTACGGCTAAAGTATTGCTTGTGCGCGATGAAGATTTTTCCGCCGCCGTATATTTAAGCCCCAGCCGTGATGAAGGTTTGTTGGTGGGCGGCGGTACCGGCGCGGTGAAAATGAAGTATGTGCCGCTTTTGTCTTCCGTTAAAGAGGGGGACCGGGTATATACCTCAGCTGCCAGCAGCATTTTCCCGGCGGGTATTTTAATAGGGGAAGTTTCTTCCGTTAAAAAAGGCAATTCCTTTCAAACGGCGTTAACGGTGGAAGTGGCCCCGGCCATTAGTTCCAGCGCGCTGAAAGAAGTGTTTGTTATTTCCGATGAAAAGGACAGAAAATAATGTGGGGATTTATTAAACTTTTTATTGCTTTTGTAGGGGCCACGGTTTTCCATTGGGCATTTGCCACGGCGTTTGCCAATATTGGCATACAAGTTAGCGTGATGTTGGTTTTTGTGGTGGCTTGCTGTACTTTATTAAAACCGGCGTATGGCTACCCCATGGCGTTTTTGTGCGGATTGTTTTTGGATTTTTTCGGCACGAAATTGTTTGGAAACAACGCCTTTACCTTTTGTTTGCTGGCTACTTTTGTGTATATGCTTAGCGAACGTTTTGATTTTGAAAGTATCCTTCCTCAAATGGTAAGCGTGTTTTGCTTAAGCGTGTTTGCCATATTGTTTAATGCCTTGTTACTGATGTTGTTTTCCGCTTCTGCGGTTTGGCAGGGTTTTTGGAGCCTGCTTGCCGGAAGCGTGATAAATGCAGTCATGGCGCCGGTAGTGTTTTTTATATTGAGGTTGCTGCTTTCTAAAGGGTTTGTCAGTAAAGAGGCCTAAACATCGGCCTGAGGAGAGGGTGTATGCCCGCTACCAAGATTTTTTTTAACACGCGTTTAAAATTATTGTTTTTTGTTGCGTGTGCGGCGTGCGGTATTATTGCTTTGCGTTTGGTGGATATACAAGTTCTGCGTCATAGCGCTTATTTGGAAATGGCGGAACGGAACCGAACCCAAGTGCTGTACCAAACGGCGCCGCGCGGGCGCGTGTTTACTTCAGACGGCGTTGTGGTGGCCAGTAATGCCCCGTCGTTTAGTTTCTACTATTTGGCCGCCGGCCGTAAAGACATTCCCTATTTGCAGCAGCTGGCTAAGGATTTTGCCCCCAAATTAGGTATGAGCGAAGAAGCTCTTACTGAAAAACTGACCGAAGGCCTTAAAAGCGGCAAAGCGGTCCTGTTGGCGGAAAACCTTTCCCCTAAAACCACCATTGCTCTGCAGGAACTTCAAATTTATTATCCGGGCGTTTATTTGGTGGAAGAAACCAAGCGGGATTATCCGTACGGCAGTTTTGCCAGCCATTTAATTGGCTATTTAGGCAGTATGACGGATGCCGAATGGCGCAAGCGGGACCCTTCTATGAATTACCGTTTAAACTCTAAAATAGGTAAAAACGGCATAGAGAAAAAATATGAAGCGGAATTGAAAGGGGAAGACGGCGGCGCCTACCTGGAAGTGGATTACCGCGGGCGCGTGCGCCGCGTCATTGAAGACCGCCGCTGGCAGCCGGGCAGTGACGTACATTTAACGCTTAACTTTGATGTTCAGCGCGCGGCGGAAGACGGCCTAAAAAGCACGTCCACCGGGCGCGGCGCGGCCGTGGCGCTGGATACGCGCACCGGCGCGGTGCTTGCTTTGGCCAGCGCGCCGGCTTATGACCCCAATATTTTTGTACCGTATAATGATACGGATTTATCCCATGTTTCTAAAAACATCAGCGAATATAATTTGGCCGTGCAAGGCACCTATCCTCCCGCCTCTACCTTTAAAATTATTACGGCTATTGCCGCATTGACAGACCCGGATTTTGACCCTTCCGCCCATGTAAACTGCCCCGGGCATTATGATGCCGGGTCCCGTATATTTAAATGCTGGAAGCGCACCGGGCACGGCATGATGAATTTACTGGACGGCTTGGCCAATTCTTGCGACGTCTATTTTTATGATGTGGCGGCCCGGGTGGGTGCTTCCGCCATAGAAAAAGTCCAGCGCGCTTTTATGTTTGGGCGCCCCACGGGGATTGATTTGCCCGGGGAAAGGGCCGGCAATATGTACGGCCCCACCAAGCGGGCGCGCAATAAGTCATACTGGTTTATAGGGGACACGCTCAATTTGTCTATTGGACAGGGGGAATTATTGGTTACTCCGCTGAAATTAGCGCAGTTTGGGGCGGCCTTGGCCAGCAAGGGCAATGTCTACCGCCCATATTATATTGATAGATTGGTCAGCAACCGCACGGGGAAAGAAACCCAAGTGGGCAAAACGGAAATTTTAAATACGGCCGATTATCCCGCCTCTACCTATGATTTAATCTGGACTTCCATGAAATACACCACCGATACGGGCACCGCCCGCTGGGCCAAAATACCCGGGCTGGATGTATACGCCAAAACCGGAACGGCCCAAAACCCCCACGGGGATGACCACGCCTGGTTTTTAGCTTTTGCCGGCAAACCGGGGGAGGAACCTTCCATTGTGGTGGTGGTGTTTGTAGAATACGGGATGCACGGTTCCAGCGCGGCCGGGCCTATTGCGCGGGAAATGCTTAAAGCATACTTTGGCGTGGATGATTTGGGTAACCCGGTTCTGCAGCGCAAATCTTTATTAAACCATGAAAACTATGAAGAACTTTTGGAAGGGCCCGCAGGAGAGTAAGGTATGTTGAAAGAAACCGCCGGACGCAGTAAATTAGATTGGATTTTATTTGGCGCCATGGCAGGGCTGGTGCTGATAGGCGCTTTGTGCATTATGTCCGCCATGAACAGCATTTCCCTTTCCAACAGCGTGGTGCGCACGCATATGCTGGCCTTGTGCGTGGGCGGGGCGGCTTTTGTTGCGGGCTGGAGCTTTAATTACCAAATTTATGACGAACAATGGAAAGCCCTGTATACATTTATATTGATACTGCTGGTTGGGGTGTTGTTGTTTGGGTCGTATCAACGGGGATCGCGGTCTTGGTTTGTGTTGCCGTTTTTTTCCATGCAGCCTTCTGAAATTTGCCGCGTGCTTACGCTGTTGGTGGCGGCCGCTTTTTTGGACCGGCGCGGCCCTCGCATCCGCGATACCAGTTCGCTTATTGGGTTGGGGCTATTGCTTATTCCCATTTTTGGGTTGATTATGATGCAGCCGGACTTTTCTTCTATTGTGATATCCTTCCCAGCCTTGGTGATACTATTGTATTGTACCGGGGTGAATATGTTTTATTTGTGGCTTTTGGTGTTGTTTGGCGCGGTGGCGGGGATATGCACCATTGGGTGGACGTATATTTATCTCCACCCGGATTTAACCCAATATACCCTGATTAAAATATTCCAGCAGACCAGTTCCAATGTGTTGTATATGGGCGGCGTATGCGCTGGGGTGGCGTTGCTTGGCTATGGCGCCTGGTGGTTTTTTAGGCAGCTGCGCATCTTTTTGCCTTCGTTTTATTTTGTGTTGGCTACGGTGGTTATATTAGGCGGTTTTTTTGCCAGCGTGTTTGTGGACCACCAAATGAAAACTTATCAGCGCAAACGCGTGGAAGCCTTTTTAGCCCCCAAGTCTGACCCGCAAGGCGCGGGATACAACGTCTTGCAGGCCCAAATTGCCATGGGGTCCGGCGGCGTATTTGGCAAGGGGTTGTTTTCGGGTACGCAGTCCCGCCTGGGTTTTGTGCCGGAAAAACATACGGACTTTATTTTAGCCGTAGTGGGGGAAGAACTGGGGCTGTGGGGCACCTTGCTTGTGCTGGGGCTGTATTTAGTTATTTTGTGGCGGCTGGTAATGATTGGTTACAGCGCCGGGGACCGATACGGCTACCTGGTATGCGGGGGCATGTTTGGGATGTTTTTCACCTATATGTTAATTAACTTTGGCATGTTAATTGGCATTGTGCCGGTAGCGGGGATACCGCTTCCGTTTATTTCGTACGGAGGGTCCAACTTAGTGTCCAGCTTGTTTGCGCTGGGGGTGGCCCAGTCCGTACATGCGCGGCGTCTGCGCGCGTAAGATGGGTATGATAAACGCTCCAAAAATTTATAAAATGCGTATAGAGTTTACCGTGTGCGCCGCGGCGGATAATAAGCGCATTTTTGGGGCGCTTCGCAATGCCGTTTTGAAAAGCGGTTTAGCGTTTGAGCCCGCCAAGATAAATAAAAATTGGCCCCGCCTGGCATACGGCCCGGTGTTGGGGTACGGGTTGGAAAGTTTGGGGGAATTTGCAGATATTTATTTGCTGCAGTCTGTTCCCCCGCAAGAGGTGCATCAAGCGCTTTCCCGCGCGGCGGGCCCGCTGATTGCCATTAAACGGGTGGAACGGGTCCCTTATGCGTTGCCGTCCGTAGCTAATTTGGCGCAGGCGGCGCGGTATGTAATAGAGGGGGATTTTTCCCCTTGGGCTCCCAAACAGAGCCTGACTGATTTTTTAAACGGGCGGCAGGCAACGGCCGTATTAACGGCCCCTAACGCCGCTATGACGCAGGAAGTGCCGCTTAGCCCGTATGTAGTAAAGTGTGAACAGCCGGAAGAAAATAAATATTTTCTTACCTTGCAAACAGTGAATGACAAAACCCTCAAACCCCAGTATGCGCTGGCGGCTTGGCTGGGGATACCTATTGTGCAAGGGGAAGAGTTTACCATTCCGGGTGTACGGTTTATTAGAGAAGGTTTATTCTGGCGTGACTCGCAGGGCGGGTTGCACCGCATTTAACAGGCCTAGGCCTAAGAGAGGAATTTGTATGAGTAAGAATTTGGAAACCACCCCCAAGGTGGAGGTTATTGTAAACACGTCTTTTGAGGAAACCCGCATCGCCATTATGGAAGACGGGCGCATTAATGAGCTGATTTGGGAGCGCCGCGGCGCGTTAAACATTGTGGGCAATATTTATAAAGCCACGGTGGAAAATGTGCTTCCCGGTATATCCAGCGCGTTTTTAAACATCGGCTATGAAAAGAACGCCTATTTGTATATTTCCGATATTTTGGGCGGGGATAAAAAGAATATTGATAAAGTGCTTAAAAAAGGGCAGGAAGTCATGGTGCAGGTGGTGAAAGACGCCATCGGCACCAAAGGCATGAAAGTAACTATGGACGTTACCCTTCCCGGCCGTTATTTGGTATTAACGCCTAACCAAAGTTTTGTGGGCGTATCCAAAAACATTGAAGACAGCGAGGCCCGCCACAAATTAAACGAAGTCATGCAGGAACTGGCCGACAAACATTTAAACGGCATGGGCTGTATTGTGCGCACAGAAGCCGAAGAAGCCAGCAAGGACGAACTGGAGCGGGAAGTAAAATATTTGTACCGCCAATGGCAGTCCATTTTAAAGAAGTTTGACAGCGTGCAATCCCCGCAGCTTTTGCATGAAGACATGGACGCCGTTTTGCAGGTGGCGCGGGATGTACTGTCTGAAAACGCCAGCGTGTATCTGTTGGATAACCAAAAAGATTATGAGCGCGTATTAGATTTTGTAAAAAAGAACTCGCCCGAATTGGCGGACCGCGTACAGCTTTATAAAGGCAAAACCCCTATTTTTGAAGCCTATGACATTGAGCCGGAAATTGATAATCTGCGCAAAATCAAACTGCCGCTGCCCAACGGGGGCAGTATTATCATTCAGGAAGCGGAATCCCTCTGCGCCATAGACGTAAACACCGGCAAATTTACGGGTAACAAATCGCAGGAAGAAACCGTTACCCAAACCAATATAGAAGCCGCCAACGAAATTGCCCACCAGCTTCGTCTGCGCAATATCGGCGGGATTATTGTGATTGATTTTATTGATATGCGCAAAGCCTCCAGCCGCCACCGTGTGGTGGAGGCGTTGTCTAATGCGGTGCGGGGAGACCGCGCCAAAATACGCATTTTGCCCATTACCCGCTTGGGATTGGTGGAAATGACGCGCGAGCGCAAACGCGAAAGCACCGGCAGCTTTATCAGTGAAGAATGCCCGCAGTGCCACGGTTCCGGGCGTGTATTGTCGGCCGAGAGCATGCGCATTAAAATACAGCGTGAAATTTATGATTTAACCAACGGCCGCCCCGGCGGTACATTGCGTGTGGTGCTTCACCCGCTGTTGGCGGAAGCCATTAAACAAAAACAGGCGGATATTGAAGAAAATATTCACCGCACGCTTAAAATCCAGGCGGATCCGCAAATTGCCTGGGAAGATTACAAAATCGTTCTGGAATAAACAAACGTATGGGGCCCGCGTCGTTTTCGGCGCGGGCATTGGTTATGATGAAAAAATTTCTTTTTATTAGTCTGGCCGCTTTGCTTTGGCTGGGAGGGGCCTCTTGCGTTTGGGCGCAGGGGAAAACCGAAATCAAAATTATTGGCAGAGACAAAGGCTCCGTTTCTTCCATCCAGTCCAACGGCGTAACGTATTTGGACGTACAAAAAACCGCCAAGAAATTAGGCGCCAATGTAGAGCTGTATGCCGCCGCCAAACAGGCCAAGGTTACCTTAAAAGGCTTTTCCGCCATTTTAACGGCGGGGGAAAGTTCGGTGGTGGTAAACGGTTCCAACGTGCCGTTGGGGGAAAGCGTGGTGGCCTATAAAGGGGACATTATGGCCCCGGTGGCGTTTTTTACCCTGCCGTCTTTACAGCAGGCGCTGGACCGGCAAATAGAGTTTAAAGACAATACATTGTGGGTGGAAAAAAATTTTAATTTGGCTTATGAGGACAAACTGCAAACCGAACAAGGCGACCAATTGTTTTTTTACCACAGCGGCCCTGTGCAGTATGTATTGCATACCGTAAATAAGCACACGTTGGAAATCACTTTTCCAAAAGCGGTGGTGAAAAGAGAATTTAACACCCGCCTGCGGGACGATTTTATCCAAACCATTAATATGCGCCAAGCGGAAGACAAAGCCGTTTTGCGCGTTATTTTGGGGCGCAAAGCAAAAAATTGGTCTATGGAAGAGTCCGGCGGCAAGTGGGTGCTTCGCGTAGCCCAAAACGCGCAGGATATGCAGCCGCAGGCATCCGAGCCCTCCCCGGCGGAAGAAGGCCCGCAAATATCGGCGGCTCCCTCCGCACAGACAAAGCCCGCGTTGTTGCTGCCCGCTCCCAGCGTAATAGGGGAAGCGGACGAAGAAGAGGCTGTTCAAGAAAAGCCTTCGGCGGCCCCCGCCAATGACAAAAAAGAACTAAAACCGGCCATTATACAGCCCGCCCCGGCGGTGGCCCGCAAGAAAATGCGCATAATGGTAGACCCCGGCCACGGCGGCAAAGACCCGGGCGCCATACGCCGCGGTTACAGAGAAAAAACCTGGAATTTGGCCGTAGCCAAAGAACTGGCCGCCTTACTTAAAAAAGCCGGTTTTGAAGTGCGCATGACGCGCGAGACGGATAAATTTATCGCTTTGTCTGAACGCTCTAAAATGTCTAATAATTTTAAGGCGGATTTGTTTGTTTCCGTGCACACAAACGCGTCTAAAAATTCCCGCGCCAACGGGTTTCAGGTGTATTTCCGTTCCGAAAAAGCTACCGACAAGGAAGCCGCGGAAGTAGCCGCCTTGGAAAACGAAGCCTTGCAGTATGAAGAGGTGCATTATAATTTTGTGGATGCGCTTTTGCAGTCTTTGGCCAAGAATGAGTATATTAACGAAAGCTCCAAACTGGCCGGTTACGTGCGCAACGCGGTATATAAACAACCCGGCATTGGCATTGCCGTTAACCGCAACAGCAGTGTGCGCCAGGCCAACTTCTACGTATTAAAAGGGGTAAACAGCCCGGCTATTTTGATAGAAATGGGTTACATAAGCAGCAGTAAAGACCGGGCCCGCCTGTCTCAAAAAGCGGTGCAAAAACGCATGGCGCAGGGTATTTATAACGGCATTTACGATTACGCCAAAAAAGAAGGCTGGCTGAAATAGTTTCTGTTAAAAACCCCGGGCGGCACCGGGGTTTTTTATCGGCCGGGCGGGCAGAATGGGCCTGTATGAAATTGATAAAATAACAAAGATGACAAGTTACTGGACGTTATTTTTAATTTTTTCCAAAATTGGCGCTTTTACTTTGGGCGGCGGATACGCCATGTTTCCGCTTATCCAGCAGGAGATAGTGGACAAGCGCCAATGGATAGACCGCCGGGAATTTTTAGACCTGCTGGCCATCGCCCAATCCGCCCCGGGCATTATTGCGGTAAACATAGCCATTTTTGTGGGATATAAACTAAAAGGCGTAAAGGGCAGCCTGGTAACCACACTGGGCACGGTGCTTCCTTCTTTTGTTGCCATTTTGCTTATTGCGTTGTTTTTCCAAGAGTTTAAAGACAATATTTACATACAGCGTATCTTTATGGGTATACGCCCTGTAACGGTGGCTTTAATTGCGGCGCCGGTGCTGCAAATGGGGCGGGCGGCGTGTGAAAAAAAGATTTTATGGCTTATCCCGCTTACCGTGGCTGCGGCCATTTGGCTGGCGGGGATTTCCCCGGTGGGGATTGTGCTTGCGGCGGGCTTTAGCGGCTGGCTGGGCGGGTGGATAAAGGAGCGGCGCAAATGATTGGCTGGTGGCTGTTTATTACTTTTCTAAAAATAGGACTTTTTAACTTTGGCGGCGGGTACGCCATGGTGTCTTTTATCCAACATGAGGTGGTGTTTAAACAGGCTTGGCTGTCCACCGCGGAATTTACGGATATCGTGGCCGTCAGCCAAATGACGCCCGGCCCCGTGGGCATTAATTTGGCCACTTACACCGGTTATACGTCCACCGGCGGCGTATGGGGGGCGGCGCTGGCTACGGCGGCGGTGTGTTTGCCTTCTTTTTTCTTAATGTTGTTTGCCAGCCGTTATTTTTTAAAACATCAAAATTCACAAATTGTAAAATCTATTTTTTACGTGCTGCGCCCGGTAGTGGTGGGGCTGATTGCCGCCGCCGCGCTGGTGCTGTGCAACAAAGAAAACTTTGTGGATTATAAAAGCGTTCTGCTTTTTGCGGGTGCTTTTGCCGCTATGTTTTTTAAGCGGGTGGGACCTGTTAAACTTATCTTGCTGGGCGGTTTGTGCGGCCTTATCTTATATTAAAAATTTAAAAACTGATTTTTAGGTGTTGCGTTTAAAAGTTAGGAGAAACTAAAAAACACTTGTTAGTTTAGCCTAACTTTTGTTATAATCTCTATATCTAAATTATGTTTTAGGAGTAGAGAATGAGAAAAGTCGTCGTTTTAACCTGTGTGTGTATCTGTATTTTGGCGGCTGCGCTGCAAGCCCAGCCGGCAAAAGACATCAGCGGTGTTTTAGAATCTAAAATTAAAAAAGCCCGGGAGGAAGAAGCCTTAAAAAGCCCGGTTCTTTCTTTTACGCTTCATTGGGAGTGGGACGGGCGTTATATTAAAAAATATTCTTTCCGCAACCGCCTGCGCTTGGGGAAGCCTATTGAGTTTTCCCTGCAAAAAGGAAAAGTGGAAGAGAAAACCACCTCTTGCTTGGGGGTTGCCTTGGCAAGCGGCAAAGCGGTTACCCATAAAAGTTGTTTTGCGGCGCCTAACACCTCTAAAAAACAAAATTTTATTTTAACGGGTGTTACGCTTTCGTTTCAAAACGGGCGCAAGCTAAGCATGCCTGCCCAAGCGGTTCAGTACAGTGGGGAATTTAGCTTTCTTTCTTTGCCTTCCTCTTTTACCAACGGGGTGCGTTTGGCTAAATTGCATATACTTCCCAACGGCCAGACGTTACAGGACGTGTATGGGGAAAATTTTGGAGGGGTAAAACTTTCCCACGCGCTTCAAAAGATGGATAAATCTTCCCGTCTATCCCGCGGCTTGAGAAATAACCCCCGTGAACTATTTTCCCAAGTGAAACCGGGAGAACCTTTGTTTTGGCGCGGCAAACTGGTGGCGTTAAGTGCGGCGTGCGCTGAGGATTTTTGGAGCAAAATTCAAAACGGGGGGGATAACTTCGTTTGGACGGCCTTTCATTTTTCCAATGGGGCCGGCCAGCTGGTTAAATAAAAGCGGGCGTTTGCCATGGCGCTTGCTTTTGTTGTATGCGCGGCATAGTCTCCTAAGCGTGTACAGAAAAGAAAATTCGCGCCGTACCGGGCAGGGTACGGCGCGGTTTTTATTATCAGCGGTTTCCCGTTTGGAACAGGGTTTTTATCCGCTAAATGAAACTCCCCGGGCTTACGCCCGGGGTTTCTTTCTATACGAACAATTTCATTGTTCGCCCCAAATCTTCTTTTCCCTGCATATCTATATATTTTC
>CASFXV010000006.1 GCA_949298795.1 uncultured bacterium | reverse complement strand
ATGCGTAGGCGGGAAATGGGTAGACAGTTTAGGTACTTGTTCTAAAACGGTTGCCGAGTGTACCCCAGACCCTGAATGTGAAGGCACTCAGCCCGCGGACGCCGTAAAGCAGTGCGAATGCGGAACGGTAAAAGCCTCGTATAAATGCGACGCTTCCACCAACTACCAGTGGGTACAGGGAGCCTTCCCTGCTTGCCCTGCCAAGCCGGCGGATATAACGGAAACGTGTTCTGACGGGAAGACGGTACGCACGAAATCTTACACTTGTGTAAACAATGTGTGGACGGCGGGTGATTGGGATAGAGAGTGCCCGGAAGAACCAGTTACTGAATGTACTGCTGGCCAGGTAGAAACTGGTGCGTCTTGCGGTAATTGCGGAACCCAAAAGCGCACATGCGGTGCAGACGGCAAGTGGAGCAGCTGGGAATGCAGTGGACAAGGGGTATGTGTCCCTGGTACTACAACTGCGGAAGGTTGCAATTTTAATCAACAGACGAAAACTTGTAATTCTGTTTGTCAGTGGAATGACTGCAAATGCCCGACGGGTAGCCAGCCTTGGATATTTTCTCAAGGCGGAGCCAAAGAATGTGTATCTTACTGTTATTGTGATACCAGCTCTTCTGCGGGCTCATTTGAACCGGCCTGCCCTTCCAGCCAGTGTGCTCGCGAGGGTTGCTACAGTGATAATCCACCGTTAGGTATTTGTAGCGGCGGGGTTGTGTTAGCTTATCAGCCTTAGTAAAAATTCACGAGACCTCCTTGCTTTAAACGCAAAGAGGAAACGGCCTCCCCAAAAGGGGGGCCGTTCTCGTTTTAGGGGTGTTTATAGGGCAATAATCCTGCGCAGGGGGAGCTGGCTGGAGTGTTTATTTTATTATTTTAAAACCCGGGCTTAAAAAAGCCCGGGTTTAATTGGTTGTTCTTATTCTTTAGTCTTCTATATATAAAAGCAAATATCCGTTGGCAAAATGTACGCTTATTTGCGTTTGAACGGAGAGGTTGCTTAAGGTTCGCCCGGTGCGGCCCAGTTCCAACCGGGCGTTTACCAGCGGGTATTTAAGCCCTTTTAGGGTGACGTTTTGGCAAGGGGAAACGGGTATCAGGCTTACCCTGGTGCCGGGGCGGACGGTTTTTTGGGCGGGTTTAATAAGGGGGAAAATTTGCCAGCCGTCTGCCGCAAAGCAAATATCCATTTTTTGCAAGTAAGGATATGCGGAAAGGAAATTCCCTATGGAAAAATCCCACCTTCCGCCTGTTCCGCCCACAATGGTTACCTCGGTAAAGTGATTGTCTTGCAGGTAATCTAAGGCCTTTTCCAAATCCGTGTTGTCTTGGCGGGGGATATGCAGCAGTTTTTCTTTAGGCCAGCAGCTTGCGGGTTCCAGGGAATCAAAATCCCCTATAATTTTATCCGGCATTACGCCCGCCGCGGCGGCTTTTTGCGCACCGCCGTCCGCCGCCAAAATAAAATCTGCTTTTGCGGCTAACTTTTGTAATAATTCCGGGGACGGGCATTGCCCGTTACCTATAAGTAATGCGCTTAATGGTTCTTTCATTTTTTTGCTGCAAACATATGACCAATAAAATAATCAGCCCTACAGCTAAACCGATGTAAAACGGGTCCAGCGTTTGCGCCGCACCGCCCAGGCCTGCTTGCCAGTTGTCTGTACTTCCTGCCAGCCAGCGGGGCAGAAAACGCCAAACGGTCATACCGGCCGCGCTGGACAAAGAAGCAAAAACAAATTGGTTGTCCGATATTTTCCCGGGGAAAATATAGCCCATTAAAATAGGCGCCAGCAAACAGGCTGAAAAATAAGAGCCCAACGTCAGCCAAATTTCTTTAAAACTGCCATGGAATACCCCCGCCATAAACACAGCCAGCCCGCCTACAATAAACAACGCAACGCGGTTGGAAAGCACCACGTTTTTAAACCGGCTTCTCAGTAAATCAAAGCTCAGTGTATTAGACGCAATAAATAAGAAAGAATTTAATGTGGACAAAATAATAGCCAAAATCCCCGCCACAAAAAACCCTTTTAAGCCGTTGGGCAATAATTGTATGGCGTAAAAAAAGTAGGCTTCTCCCGGTTGGGCTTGCGGCAAAACCGCCCGCGCGTATAAAGAACCCGCCGTGGTGCATAAATCAAAACAAAACCAAATACAGGTGGAAATGATGATTCCTTTTTTTACTACCGTGGGGGTCTTTGCCGCAAAACAACGTTGGTAAAAGCTGGGGTCAATTAATGCCGAAAGGGCAATAAAGCCCCAAATCAGGGTGTTCATGACTCCGTTCCCGCCGGTTACGGAAAAATGGCTTGCCGGCAAATTGGCTTTTAAAAATCCAATTCCGCCAAACGCCTGTACGGAAAACAATACCACCAGCAATACGGAAATACACATGACAAAAAACTGTACCAAATCAGAAAATACCACGCTTTTAAACCCGCCCCAAACGGAGTACAAACACGCAAACAGCGTTCCGTAAATCATTCCGCTCAGTATGCTTATGCCAAACACCATATTTAAAAACATGCCCAAACTAAGTGCGTACGCAATAGGGGTGATATAAAAAAACGTAAAAACCGCCGCCACTTTGCTTGCCCGGGGGCCGAACATACTTCCCGCCAAATCAGGCAGGGTGAGGGAATTGTATTTCGCAATTTTGTCCGCAATAAAAAAAGCAAAAATCAGATAAGCGATGTACCAAAAAGCCCCTTGGGTTACAAAATTATAAATGCCGTAATTAAAAGTAATTTCGTTTACGCCAAAAATGCCGCCGTACCACGTGGCAACCAAGGTGGCTACAAACAGGGGGAGCGTAAGCCGCCGGCCCATTAGCAAATAGTCCAGCGCTTTATTTCCGCCTTTTTTTAACCGCAAATTACCATAAACGGCGGCCCCGGCGGTAAGGGCTAAGATGGCAAAAAATACCGCCCAGTCCAAAGCGGAAAGATAGGTAAGCGTATTTAGTTTGGGTAACATACGGTTTTGCCTGACCAATAAAAATGGGGCCCTTGCGGACCCCATTATTTTACCAAATATAATATGCCGGAATGAGCACCAGCATGGAAAGCACAATCAGTATAATTTCCAGCTTACAGAACCACTTGACCCATTGGGGGTAAGAAATCCCGGCCAGAGCCAAGGCTCCCATGGTAACCGGCGCGGTGGGGATAATGGGGTTTCCCCAGCCTTCCCCAAACTGGTAGGCCAAAATAACCACTTGGCGCGATACGCCCACCAAATCCCCCAGCGGGATCATAATAGGCATAGTCAGCACTGCTTGGCCGGAGCCGGAAGCAATAAAGAAATTCAGCGCGGTTTGTATCAGAAACATCGCCTGCGGCGCCAGTACGGAGGGCAAAGAACCTATGCCTTTGGTCATGGCGTGCAGGAACGTATCCAAGATGTATCCGTTCGTGGCTACAATTACAATAGAGCGCGCCAGCGCCATTAAAATACATACGCTTACCATGGACTGCGCCCCGGCGATAATGGCGTCTGTTGCCTGGTTGACGTTTAATTTGCCAAAATAAGCCGAAGCAATGGTAACGCCCAGGAAAACGGCGGCAATTTCCGTCATATACCATTGGTATTTAATGATGCCAAAGAACAACACCCCCATGCCCAGCGCAAAAGAGGCCAGCACCAATTTATGCGCGCGGGTTAAGCGGAAGGAGTCGTCCACCACCACATCATTAATTACCTGTAATTCGGCGCGTTTTTCCAAATCCATTTTGTAAGTTAAGCTTTTGGTAGGATTTTTGCGTACCCGTTCCCCATAAATGGTAAAGAACGCCGCCACAACGGAAGTGAATAAAAACCACACCCCTAAGCGCAGCTCCCAGCCGGAATACATAGGCAGTTCGGCAATGGTTTGGGCGATACCTACCGTGAACGGGTTTACAAACGCGGAGGAAAACCCCGTAAACGCCCCAATAAACGGGATGGACATCCCCACCACGGTATCATATCCCAAAGAAATAGCCAGGGGGATAAAGATAGGGATAAAGATAAGCGTTTCTTCTTCCATTCCAAACAAAGCCCCGCACAACGAGAACATAAACATACAGGAAGGGATAAAAAACTTCCTGTATTGGGGGTGGGTGGAAAAGAAATAACTGATTTTTTTAATGACCGTATTGATGGCGCCGGTACGGTCTATCACGGTAAACAAGGCACCTACCACCAAAATAAAGGCAATGATTTCCGCGCATTGGGTAAACCCTTCCACCGGGGCTTTTAATACGCTTATACCTTGCGGGGCGGGGGCCACTTTATGGTAGGAACCGGCCTCCACGTATGTTTTACCGTCTACTTCCACGCGGGTGTATTGGCCGGTGGGTACAATCCAGGTTAATGCCGCCACAAACAGCATAATGGCAAATACCAGGAAGTATGTGTTGCACAGCAGTTTTTTCATTTTTTTCTTTGTTTTCCTCTTTTTAGTACGGGTTATGGTACTTCTTTTTTATAAAAAATATCCCGCCGGCTCAAACAAGGGTTTCCCCAAAAAATTGCGGCGGGATATCAAAATTATTGCCACTTCATTAAATATGGCGGCACTAAGAATATAAAAGACAGCACATACATTAACAGCAAAAGCGGCAGCATCCATTTCAGCCATTTGCCGTACGCAATGCGTGCAAAACCGATGGCGGCAATGGTTACCGGGTCCGTAGGTATGACCATGTTCAGCCAGCTTCCGCCCAGTTGGAAAGCGAGTACCATCGTTTGGCGGGTAATGCCAATAAGGTCCGCCAGCGGCGCCAAAATGGGCATGGTCAGCACGGCTTTGCCGGAGCCGGAGGGGATAAAAAAGTCTATCACCGTTTGCAGCATCATGGCGGCCCAGGAAGCGCACACCGGGTGCAAATGTTTGATGGCGGAAGACATCCAGTTAAGCATCGTGTCTAAGATATGCCCGTTATTGGCGATGATGACAATAGCCTGCGCAAAACAAAGCAGTACGGCAATTTCCGCCATGCCGCGTACGCCGTCAAAAAAGGCGTCATTAAACTGGCTCATTTTCATGCGGCCCAAAATACCGCATACAAAACCCACGCCCAGGAACAGGGCGGCAATTTCGGTAATATACCAGCCGGAGGCTTCCAAATGGAGCATTTGCATTAAATCAATGCCCCACATGCCTTTAATAAAAGAGCATATCTGCGGTTTTAATACGCCGATAATTAACCCCACCATGCCCAGCCCAAAGGCCAACAACACCCATTTTTGGCGGCGGGTGATGTGGGTTTCTTCTTTATTTAATTTCAGCTCTTTGCGTTTTTCTATATCAAACTCATAGGTTAAGCTGGCTTGGGGGTTTTTGCGTATTTTGCGCGCGTAGAAAGACAGCCAGGTAATTACTACGCAGGTGCAGATGGCCCAGATAATTAAGCGGTATCCCAAACCGGAATACAGCGGCACTTGGGCGATGCCCTGCGCAATGCCTACGGTAAACGGATTGGTGAAAGCGGCGGCGAAGCCTACCCCCGCGCCGATGAAGGGGATAGCGGTCCCCAGGGCGGAGTCATACCCTAAAGAAAGCGCCAGCGGGATAAAAATAGGAATAAAAATTAAGGCTTCTTCGCACATGCCAAAGGTGGCACCGCATAAAGAGAAGGTGATAATCCCCAGCGGAATGAAAAGAAAGCGCAGGTTCGGCCGGCGCTGGAAAAACGCGCTTGCCGCCTGAATACCCGCCGCAATGGCGCCTGTTTTTTCTACTACCGAAAGCACCCCGCCTATAAACAGCAAGAACACAATCACTTCCGCCGTGTTGGAAAAACCTTGCACCGGGGCTTTTAATACGTCAAATAAACCTTGGGGGTTTGCGGGCACCGGGTGGTAAGTGCCGGCCACCACTATTTGGCGTCCGTCCACTTCCATTTTGTCATAGGCCCCGCTGGGCACAATCCACGTCATGACGGCTACCACGCCGACAATTGCCAAAATAATGGCAAAGGTATTCAGTTTGATTTTAGACAGAATTCTAGACATTTCTTTTCTGCGTTAACCTCAATTTTTATATGTAAAATTATACTTAAATATTTTACAAAATAACCCTGCGCGCACGTTTAAAATTTTTTATTTTTAAGGGCTTTTCTGCCGGGGTTGCGTTTATTTTATATACTTAAATATATGTTGTATATTGTGCCTACCCCTATTGGGAACCTGCAAGATATTACTTTGCGCGCTTTAGACGTATTAAAAAATTGCGACGCCGTACTGTGTGAAGATACCCGCCGTACGCAGATTTTGCTTTCCCATTTTTCTATTTCCAAGCCGCTTTTCAGGTACAATGAAAATGACGATTTTTCCATCCGCCGCTGTGTGGAACATTTACAGGCTGGGAAAAACTGCGCCTTAGTGTCTGACTGCGGCACCCCCTGTATTTCCGATCCGGGCTGGAAGTTGGTTAAAGAAGCGTTGGCTGTGGGGGTAAAAGTAACTTCTCTTCCGGGGCCCAGTGCGGTGGCTTGCGCGCTGGCGGGGGCCGGCATAACGGGCGGGGCCTTTACTTTTTTGGGCTTTTTGCCGCGCAAGCCGGGGCGCGCTGCCAAATTGATTTCCACCGCCTATGGCGTAGGCAACCCGGTGGTGATTTATGAGTCCCCTTACCGCGTGGTGAAAATGCTGGGGCTGATTGCCAAGACGCTGGGCCCGCAGACGCCCGTTATTTTGGCGCGGGAATTGAGCAAAGTGTATGAAGAATGGCTGCGGGGAACCGCCGCCGAATTGGAAGCGAATTTAGCCAAAAAAAATAAAGTGCAGGGGGAATTTGTAATGATTATAGACCGCCCCCATAAGGAACAGCCCGATGACAACGCAGATTTTTAACGTACGGGAAATGACCCGCGATTTAATAACCCGGGCCGCCCGGGAAATTACAGCCGGGGCGGTGGCCGTGTTCCCTACGGACACCGTATACGGCATAGGCACCAACGCGTTTAACGAAAAATCCATTTCCCGTCTGTATGAAATTAAAAACCGCCCGCCCGTAAGCGCTTTGCAAATATTAACGGGTACGGTGCGGCAAGCCCAAGAAGTGGTACAATGGGGGGAGCCGGCTCAAAAATTGGCCCACGCTTTTTGGCCCGGAGCGTTAACCGTTATTTTGCCGCCCAGCCCCAAAGGGAAAGCGTTGCTGCGTGGGTTTGCGGCGTTGGGGCTGCGGGTTCCGGGCAATGAATTTTTGGTGAATTTGCTTTCCTGCATGGGGGCGCCCATGGCTTCCACCAGCGCCAATTTGCACGGGCATCCCACGCTTACGCGGGAAGAAGACTTATTAAACACGTTTGACGGGAAAACAGATTTTATTTTTTTGGGGGGGACACTGTCCCCCGTAGCTTCCAGCGTCATTACGCTGGCTGAAAAGAAACCCCGCCTGCTGCGCGAAGCGGCGGTGTCCCGGAGTGCTCTAGAAGAAGTACTTGGGGAAAAGATAGATTAGGGAGTATTATGAATACATTTGAAATGTTTGTTTCTTATTCTTTATTGGTGGCCTCTACGCTGTCTTTATTTACGTATTGGATTACCAAGAAGTTTATTTTAAAGAAAATGAACCGCACCATTATGAAGGCGGAACATAATTACCAGCAGCAAATAGCCAGTATGCAGCAGCAGCTTTCCGGCAAAGTGGGCATATTGGAAGGCATGGTGGAGAAGCTGCGCCTTTCCAACCAGGAACTAAGCCGCTTAAACGAAATACGCAGCAAATTTATGTCTATCGTGGCGCATGATTTGCGCCAGCCGCTCTCTTCCATTCAGGGGTTTACCTCGGTGCTGATGATGGATAACCCGCAAGGCGGGGGAAATAACGACCAAATTGCCCTGAACAACATTATTAAAGCTACGGACAATATGAACCTGCTGATGGCGGATTTGATGGATATTTCCATGATTGAGTCCGGCAAGTTTAAAATGGATTTTAAAAATTTTATTTTTAACGCGTTAATTGCCGATGTGGTTGCCCTGCAAACGGTGAATGCGCAGAAAAAAGGCATCTTTTTGGTAACCTATGATTATCCTACCGACATTTGTGTCTATGCGGACCGGTTCCGCATTTCCCAGGCCATTAACAACTTGTTGGGCAATTCCATAAAATTTGCCCCGCAGGGGGGGCGCGTGGAAGTGCGCTATTTTGTGTTGGGGGATAAACTGCGCTTTTGCGTGTCAGACAACGGGCCCGGTATTTCCCACGGGGAGAAGAGCAAAATCTTCCAAAAATTCCACCAGGCCGATAATGACCGCAACGTAAAAAAACAAGGCTGGGGGCTGGGGCTGTCCATCGCCCAGGAAATTATTAATGCCCATAACGGCATTATCGGGGTGGAAAGCGCCGGCTTGGGGCAAGGGGCGTATTTTTGGTTTGAAGTGCCGCTGTCCCCAAGCGGGAAGGTAAGCGGCAAAACCCCGTGTGAAGAGGCCCAAGCTAACGCTTAATTGTTTTACTGTTAAAATAAAACCGCCGTGTTTGCACACGGCGGTTTTTTAACAGCCTATACCCCGGATTCTGTCAGCCCTTGCGGGCTGGGATAGCCATTACTCTAAGCGGCCTACTTGGTCGCGAACGCGGGCAGCGTGTGGACCGGTTTGGCCTTGCTCCGTGCGGGGTTTACCGTGCCGTTTGCGTTGCCGCAAACGCGGTGGGCTCTTACCCCACCTTTTCACCCTTACCCTTGCGGGCGGTTTGTTTTCTGTTGCACTTTCCGTCCAACGGGGTGATATGGCCCCGTCGTCCCGTCCTTTCGGGCGGCGCACTGCCTTATGGAGTCCGGAAGTTCCTCCCCCTAAGCCTAAAACGGCCGGGAGCGGCTATCTGGGCTGTTGTAAATAGTTTCGGCTTTTTTTATAAAAAAGCAAGCGCTGTTTCTTAAAATGAAAAGCGCGCAACGGACCGTTAAAAACCGTCAAACAAATCTAATTGCTGAGGCCTTTTTTGGGGTTTGGACGCTTTTTTCTGCCCCGCTTTGCCGGTTTTGGGCTTAGCCGTTTTGGGAGCGGCAGGCTGCGCGGCGGGCTGGGCGGAAAGGGTTTTTGGTTCCGGTGTATTGGTTTGTGCGGTGTTTATTGGGGCGGCCGGGGCGGCTTGTTTATCCGCCGCAGGCGGGCAGCCCACATCGCACTTAGCGTCCATGGCTTTATTGGCCAACGCGTCCGCCTCTTTATTTTGTTCGCGCGGGACGTGTTGAATGTGCACCGCTTTGAAGTTATTTGTAATTTGGCGGATTTGGTCAATCAGCTCTTTTAAATTTTGATTCTTGATTTTGTATTCTCCTAAGTATTGCTTCACTAAAAGTAAAGAGTCCGAGCGGATGTCCAACTCCGTAGCGCCCAGCAGCAGGCAGGCTTTGGCGGCGCGTTTAAGGGCGGTAAATTCGGCATGGTTGTTGGTGCAATGCGCCAAAAAATGCCCTTCCTGGGCCAGTAATTTTCCTTCCGGATTTTTGATAACGTAGGCCGAGGCCCCCGGACCGGGGTTCCCGCGGCTTCCGCCGTCTATGTTTATCTTTACTTTCATATACTTATTTTACCAAATATCCCGTTTGTTCCGCGCGCCGCTGTATAAAAAACAAGCCGGCGGGCTGGATATTTCGTATAATAAAAAAGTTATTTTATAAATACAAGAGAGAAAAGTAAATGTTTAAATTCAAAAAAAGAAAACTGCTTAAACTGCGGCTTAAATGGGGGCTTTTGCCTGCGGTTACTGCCGCCATCATAGCGGGGATTGTATGCGGGTTGTTCTTCCCGGATTGGCTGACCCGCTTTTTTATAACCATTAACGGTATTTTTGGCAACTTCTTGGGTTTTATCATTCCTTTATTGATTATTGGTTTAGTGGCTCCCGGCATTGCCGAGCTGGGCCGCAGCGCCGGCAAACTGTTGTTTATTACCACGGCGCTTGCGTACGGGTTTACGCTGGCTTCCGGGTTTTTCAGCTATGCGGTGGCGGACATGACTTACCCCAGCTTAATTACGGCCGCGGACAGGATAACCTCCTTTGGGGAGGCGGTGGCCTTAAAAGCTTATTTTTCTATCCCCATGCCGCCTATGATGGACGTGATGACCGCCCTGGTATTGGCTTTTACGCTGGGGCTGGGAATGGCTTCCATTCCCGGTACGCGTTTAAAAGGCGCTTTGCAGGATTTTAGGGACATTATAGACCGGGTAATCGTTTCTGTGATTATTCCCGTACTGCCTTTGTATATTTTTGGCATTTTCTTAAACATGACGGTAGGCGGACAGGTGGCCACGGTGTTGGGCGTGTTTGCCAAGATTATTGTGCTTATTTTTGGCATTACGGCGGTTATGCTGTTTTTGCAATTCTTGCTGGCGGGTATTATCGCTGGGAAAAACCCTTTCTTTATGCTTAAAACCATGTTGGTTTCTTATATGACGGCGCTGGGTACGCAGTCTTCCGCCGCTACGATACCGGTCAATTTAAAGCAAGTGGAAAAGCTGGGGGTTAAAAAGGAAATTGCCGGCTTTGTGGTGCCGTTGTGCGCCACGATTCACCTGTCCGGCAGCACCATGAAAATCGTAGCGTGTTCCATGGCTATTTTCTTAATGACGGGTCAGCCGCTTCACTTTTCCCAATATGCGGGATTTATTTTTATGTTGGGTATTACCATGGTGGCCGCGCCCGGCGTGCCCGGCGGGGCCATTATGGCGGCGTTGGGTATTTTGCAAAGCATGTTGGGTTTTGGCGAGGCCGAACTGGGCCTGATGATTGCCTTGTATATTGCCATGGACTCTTTTGGCACGGCTTGCAATGTAACGGGGGACGGCGCCATAGCGGTAATTGTGGATAAACTCTATTCCCGCCGCCCGGTGCAGCCGGTTTCTTTGCCGGTGCAGGAGGAACCCTCCCATCCCAGTAACCCGCAGGGCATACGCATAGGCTAAAAGCTTTTAAATAAACGCTAAAACCCCGGCTGTGTTGCACAGCCGGGGTTTTATTTTAAGGGACTGGGTATTTATACTAAACCTTGGTCTATCATGGCGTCCGCCACTTTTTTAAAGCCAAAGATATTGGCCCCGGCCATGTAATCGCCGGGCATGCCGTATTGGGCGGCGGCTTCCAAACAGTTGGAGTGGATACTGTTCATAATGCGGCGGAGGTATTGGTCCACTTCTTCGCGTGTCCAGTACACGCGCATACTGTTTTGGGTCATCTCCAGCCCGGATACGGCCACCCCGCCCGCATTCGCCGCTTTGCCGGGGGAATACAGCATTTTATTTTCTTTGATAATGTCTATTGCCTCTGGCGTGCAAGGCATGTTGGAGCCTTCGCACACGCCTTTGCAGCCGTTTAAAGCCAGGGTTTTGGCGTCTTCGGCCTGCAGTTCGTTTTCGCAGGCGGTGGGGAAGGCCAAATCACAGGGGATATCCCACGTTTTTTTGCCCGGGCGGAAATGCGCCGCTTTAAATTTTTGCCCGTATTCTTTTAAACTGCCGCGGCGCATAAACACCAAATCTTTTAAGAAAGCCAGTTTTTCTTCGTTTACGCCGTCCGGGTCGTACACACTGCCGTCATAATCCATAAAGCCCACCACTTTGGCGCCCAGCTGGGTAAGTTTTTCCATGGCGTAAATGCCCACATTGCCCGTGCCGGAAATAATGCAGGTCTTTTTCTCTAAACTGTCGCCTTTGTTTTGCAGCATATTTTGGGCAAAATAGGCCACTCCGTAACCGGTGGCTTCCGGGCGAAGCAAACTGCCGCCCCAGTTGGGTTTTTTGCCGGTGAAAGCGCCGGTAAAATCGTTGGTTAATTTTTTATATTGGCCAAACATATAGCCTATTTCCCGGGCGCCGCAGCCCAGGTCCCCGGCGGGGATATCGGTATGGTAGCCGATGTGGTGGTACAGCTCGTTAATAAAAGAGTGGCAAAAGCGCATTACCTCGCTGTCTGACTTTTCGCGGGTGTCAAAATCGCTGCCGCCCTTGCCGCCTCCTAAGGGAAGGGTGGTTAAACTGTTTTTAAAAACTTGTTCAAAGCCTAAAAATTTTAAAACGTCCTGGTTGACCGTGCTGTGAAAGCGCATACCGCCTTTATACGGCCCCAAGGCGCTGTTATACTGTACGCGAAAACCGCGGTTTACGTGGATTTCGCCTTTATCGTCCTGCCACGGCACGCGGAAGATGATAATGCGTTCCGGCTCGGCGATGCGTTCCAAAATGCGTTCTTTAATGTATAAGGGGTGTTGCTGTAAAACGGGGGTAAGGCTGGAAACCACTTCTTTAACGGCTTGGTGAAAAACTTTTTGTGCCGGGTCTTTTTTGGTGACGTATTCCAAAAACTCGGCGGCATAGGTTTTGCTGTCCATAGTTCCCTCCTGTTTGGTGATACTTTTATTATAACACCATTTTCCTTTTGTGCAAGCGGTTGCCGCGGGGAGGGTTTTTATGATATAACAAAAGTTAGAAAGACTAAATATTGGGGGCGTTATGGCGCGTAAACTCTCGTCTAACATGGAAGATTATTTAGAGGCTATTTCTCTGGCGGCTGATGAAAACGGCCGCGCCCGCATTACCGATGTGCGCGATATGCTGGGCGTAAAAACCCCCAGCGTAACCGGTGCGGTAAACGCGCTAGCCAAAGAAGGGTATTTGACGCATGAGCCGTATCAGGGCGTGGAACTTACCGCCAAAGGCCGCCGCGCGGCGGAGGACGTAAAAAAACGTCACGCCATTTTAAGCCGGTTTTTAACGCAAGTTATTGGCGTAAGCCCCAAAACGGCCGATATTGACGCCTGCAAAATGGAGCATACCGTCAGCCGGGAAACCCTGGAAAAACTGCACGATTATCTGCATAAGCAAACCGGGGAAAAATAGATATTGTAATAAAACAAGGGAAAATACATGATGAAAAAGCGATTTTGGATAGTATTGGTTATTCTTTGTGCCATGGGGTTGGCCTTATTTTTGATATTTGGGGGAAAGAACACTTCTGCCGTCGGTCCGGGCGCTATGGAAGGAACAGACTCTGCTGAAATTCAAAAGTTGGAGGCTGAATTTAAAGACTTACGCCAACAAGCCAATGCCACTTTGGATCTGGCACAAAAGGCGTTGATAGATTCTTTTGAGCGGGAAATTTCTTCCGCAGACGGACAGCGTCTTGGCAGCTTGCTTATCCGGGAAACCTGGTTTGGCCATTTGGACAAAATGAAACTGTTAATCCAGAAAGGGGCAAATGTAAATGTTGAAGAATCTGGGGAAACGCCTCTGCTTAAAGCGATAAAAACCAATCAGCCCCAGGCGGTGCTTTTATTGCTTGAGGCGGGGGCAAACGTAAACCAACCTACCAAAAACGGAAACAACCCTTTGCAAACGGCGGTGGATTACGGGCAAGTGGAAATCGTGCAACTGCTTTTGAAACAACCAGATATACAGATAAACCAAACAGATTCCGGCGGGAATACGGTGTTGATGGAAGCGGCAAAAGCAGGGCAGTTGGAAATGGTGCAAGCCTTGGTGGCGGCCGGCGCGGAAGTTGGAATAAAAAATCAACGCGGGTTAACGGCCTTGGATATGGCAAAGGCCAAAAGACATAAGGATGTAATGGAATTTTTAACGCTTTCAAAGGGCGCCGCGCCTTCGGAAATGTGAAAAAACACCACGCCATTTTAAGCCGGTTCTTAACGCAGGTTATCTGCGTAAGCCCCAAAACGGCCGATATTGACGTCTTCAAAATGAAACACGCCGTCCGCCGGGAAACTTTGGAAAAGCTTCCCGATTTTTTGCATAAACAAACCGGAAAAAAAGACTACTGCAGACATCCGTTCTGCGGAGGAAAAATGAATAATTTACAAGAAATGCTGGAACAAATACAGCTTTTATTATCCCAGCGGCAAACGTTAGAGGCCAGCCGTCTGTGCGATCAAGCGGTATCGGCGTATCCGCAGTCTTGGGAAGCGTATGCTCTGCGCGGAATCGTGCTGAGTAAGCAAACAAAATATGAAGACGCCCTGAAAAATTTAAAACAGGCATTGGCTTTGGGCCTCGCAAAAGGTAACGCCCCCGGTAAAGAGGAAGACTGGGAGTTTAATCTAAACAATCAAATCAGCGTGCTTGTCAATATCGCCCAATGTGAAGCAGAGTTGGGGCAGCACACCGCTGCCATAGAAACGGCCTCCCAGGTGTTGAAACTGATCCCGCGGGACCACCCCCACTTATACGAGATATATATGTTTCGCGGAAACGTCAGACGCACCGCCCAACAGCTTGCTGAGGCCTTGGAAGACTATCAAAAAGCATTGGATTTGTGCCCGGAAGATGAAGGCGTTCTTTGTGCGGTAAGTGATTTGCAGCAACAAATTTTTGACAATATACCGGAAGGAACTCCTGGTATGCAGGTTACGTTGAAAAATGGCTATCGGGCCACTATTATAAATACTGCGGAAGGAAAAACGGTTACGTTGCTGCATTTGGCGCAACCCTCTGCCGCGCAGGAGCCGTCAAACGATTTGCCAAAAGACGAACCCGCACCCCAAGAACAAACCACTGCCCCGGATTCGGCTTCCGGCCAAAATCCAGACGCCAAGGCTAAAGGGAAACAACTGTTAAAAGCCTGCGCTAAAGGGGATGCGGAGCAGGTGCGGGAATTAATCGCCTCCGGGGCTGATTCACAGGTGGAAGTACTGGGGGAGACACCGCTGATTAAAGCCATTTTATGCGGGAAGCCGGGAATCGTAACTATTTTGCTTGAGGCGGGGGCAGACATAAACGCCGTCAATAAAATGGGGCAGCCGCCGTTGTTGAATGCGGTTTCACCCCGCTGCAAACCGGAGGTATTTTCCCTGTTATTGGCAACACCGGGGGTTCTTATAAACGCAACGGACGCGGAAGGGAATACTGCTTTAATAAAAGCGGCTAAGGCCGGTTTGTTGGATAAAGTTCAAGCTTTGGTGGAAGCGGGGGCCGATACCCACTTGCAAAACAAAAAAGGGCAAACCGCGCTGAGCTTGGCCCAAAGCTGCCGCCATACGGCAGTAGCGGAGTGGATGCAAGCCCACGGCTGTTAGTGCGTGCGGGCTTCCATTTCTAAAAATAAGGCGGCCGAAGATTGCTGTTATCCGTATAAGCCCGGTTTCCCCCGGGCTTTTTGTGTGCGTTTACGCGTAAAGAGACGTAAATTTTCTATAATATAATTATCCTTAATATACGGAGTGTTTTTCCATGGCAAAAAATAGTAAAAATAAATATTCCCATACCGTGCTGTTGCCGCAGACCGAATTTCCTATGCGCGCGGGTCTGGCGCAGAAAGAACCTAAAATCTTAGAGTTTTGGCAAAAGATGAATTTGTATGAAGCCATGCTTAAAAAGAACGAAGCCGGCAAACACTTTGTTTTGCACGACGGGCCGCCCTACGCCAACGGAAAAATACACATCGGCCATGCGTTAGACAAAACCATTAAGGATATTATTTTAAAAAGCCGCGCGATGACCGGGCACTATACGCCCTATGTTCCGGGGTGGGACTGCCATGGCCTGCCCATTGAACAAGCCTTATTAAAAGAACTTAAACAAGACAAAAAACACATTACGGACGTGCCCGCCTTCCGTAAAAAAGCGCGTGAGTTTGCTTCCAAATTTATTGATATCCAACGCCAGGGTTTTAAACGCCTGGGCGTACAGGGGGATTGGGACAACCCGTACCTTACCATGGCTCCGCGCTATGAAGGCATTACGATTGGCGTGTTTTTGGATTTGATTGAAAAAGGCTACGTCTATAAAGGCCAAAAAACCATTACCTGGTGTTCCCATTGCGAAACGGCCCTGGCGGACGCGGAAACCGAATACAAAGACGTAGAATCCACCTCTATCTATTTGCGTTTTAAATTAGCCCGCCCCACCGCTGAAGTATTTGGCGATTTGGACTTTTCCAAACCCGTTTCTTTAGGTATTTGGACCACCACCCCCTGGACGATTCCCTCCAACATGGCGGCCGCCGTGTCCAATACGGAAGATTATGCCGTTTTAAAAGACGCCCACACCGGGGAGTATTATGTGGTGGCTGAAAAACTGGCCGAGGAATTTATTAAAAACACCGGGCTGGAAGCCGCTCAGGTAGGCAAAGTGCCCGGGGAAAAATTAGTGGGCCTTAAATACATCCACCCGCTTAACGGCAAAGAAAACCCCGTTATTTGGACGGACTTTGTAACCATGGACGCCGGGGTGGGTATTGTGCATATTGCCCCCGGCCACGGGGAGGACGACTTCCGCGCCGGCAAACAATGGGGGCTGGATGTATTCTGCCCGGTGGACGAAAAAGGCTGCTATACCAAAGACGCGGGCGTGTTTGAAGGCATGCACGTTTTTGACGCCAACCCCTTAATGGTTAAAAAGTTGGAAGAGCTGGGCTCTTTAATTAAAGAACAAAAAATCACCCACAGCTATCCGCACTGCTGGCGCTGCCACAACCCCATTATTTTCCGCGCTACGGAACAATGGTTTATGAGCATTGACAAAGACGGCCTGCGTGAAAAATTGCAAGCCGGCTTAAAGGACGTAAAATTTTACCCCGCCGGCGGGGAGGAACGCATGCGCTCCATGATAGGGCTTCGGCCGGATTGGTGTCTGTCCCGCCAGCGCTTCTGGGGTACGCCGGTAACCATTTTGTATTGTAAAAAATGCGGTAAAGCGCAAATCAACCATGAGCTGTTCTCTTTTATCAAAGAGCGCGCCATGAAAGAAGGTTCCGATTTTTGGTTTATTGACCCCGTGGAAAAGTTGGTCCCGCAGGGCTATAGCTGTGAATGCGGTTCTCACGAGTTTCGCAAAGAAACGGATATTTTGGACGTTTGGCTGGACTCCGGCGTTTCTTGGGCGGCCGTGTTAAAAGACCGCGGGTTGGATTTCCCGGCGGATGTGTATTCCGAAGGGTCAGACCAGCACCGCGGCTGGTTCCAAAGTTCTTATATTCCTTCTTTCACGCTGGAGGGAGTCCCTCCGTTTAAAACCATTGTTACGCACGGCATGGTGCTGGACCAGCAAGGCCGCCCCATGCACAAATCCCTGGGCAACAGCGTAGCGCCGGAAGACGTAATCAGCAAATTCGGCGCGGATATTTTACGCCTGTGGGTGGCTTTTGCGGACTATCAGGAAGACGTGCGCATTTCTGATGAAATTTTAGGCGGCCCGGTGGATACTTACCGCAAATTGCGCAACACAATCCGCTATGCGCTGGGCAATTTGTTTGATTATGAGCCCGCCAAACACGCGGTGGCCGCGGCCGATTTGACGGAAATGGACCAATACATGCTGGGCCGGCTGGACGCGTTAATTCAAGAAGTGCATAAAGGGTATGACACCTTTAACTTCCGCCATGCCATGCGCAGCATAGCCAATTTCTGTATTTTGGATTTGTCTTCTTTTATGTTGGACGCTTCCAAAGACCGCTTATATACGCTGGGGGCTTCTTCACACTCCCGCCGCAGCGCGCAAACCACGCTGGCGGAAATTGTAAAAGCCTTGCTGCAGTTAATGGCGCCGGTGCTTTCTTTCACGGCGGAAGAAGCGTGGCAGGTGCTGCGTTCCATCCCGGCCGGGAAGGACTTGCCGGAAAGTATTTTCCTTTCCGATATGCCGCGCAACGCTTCCATGGTGCCGGATGTAAAACTGGAAGAAAAATGGAACAAAATCCGCGATATACGGGATTTGGTGCAAAAAGAGCTGGAAGACGCCCGCCAAAAAGGCGTGATAGGGGCTTCGTTAGAAGCAAAGGTTATTTTTAAAACCGATAACCCGGACATGAAAGCTTTCCTGGAAGAAACCAAAAACTTATGGCCGGAAATTGCCATTGTGTCTGCGGTGGACGTGCAGGACGGCGCCGGTGAATTGGACGTAGAGGCTGTGCATGCCTCGGGCGAAAAATGCCCCCGTTGCTGGCAGTGGAAAGAAGACATCGGTTCCAACCCTAAACATGCGGATTTATGCGCCCGCTGCGCGGCCGTAATGGAAAAAGAAGGTTTAACCGTAGCGCAAGAGGAGACGGCAGGTGTCTAACGCGTGGCTCCGCTTAAAAATTTGGCTGGCGCACAACAAAGCCGTATGGGTGTGCGGCGCGCTGATTGTATTGGCGGACCGGGCCAGTAAAAACTGGGCGTTAAGTTATTTGCAGCATAAAGATGTAAATGTGTTTGCGTATTTCCGCCTGCACTATGTGGAAAATACCGGCATGGCTTTTGGTTTAATGCAAAACGGCAATCTGCTGTTGATATGGATTATGCTGGCCGTTTTGGCTTATTTGGCCTATAGTTGGAAAGAGATTGTTTCCGCCGGGCGGCTTGCCAAATGGGGGGCCGTGTTTATTTTTGCCGGTGCGGTGGGCAATCTTTATGATAGAATAAAGTTAGGTTTTGTAGTAGACTTTTTAGATTTCAGGGTTTGGCCGGTATTTAATATAGCGGATTCTTTTATCACGGTTGGCGGGGTGTTGTTGGCGGCGTCTGTATTTTTTTGGCACCCCCGGGAGGAGAAATGAAAAAGTGTTTACTTCTTGCAATTTCACTGTTCATGTTGGCGGCTTGTTCCTCTAAGGAGGAACGCCTCTTCCAGCAGGCTCAGCTGGCTACCGACAAGGGAGATTTGCCCAAAGCGGTTCGTCTGTATACTACGCTTCTTAAACAAGACCCTGATAATATTGCCGCCCATACCAACCGGGGTATTTTATTTGAACGCCTGCCCGCCAAAACCAGCAAAGAACGCCGCAAAAACCAAGAATTTGCTGAGCAGGATTACCTGGCTGCCGTGAAAGGGTCTCCCAATGTACCGGAGGCCTATAACAATTTAGGAGCGCTTTTATTAGATATGGGGCGCTATTCGGAGGCCGTTTATTATTTGCAGCGGGCCACCAATATCCGGCCCAACTATTTTTTGGCTTGGATGAACTTAGGCGTGGCTTATTACCAACAAGGGAAAGTGGCGGAAGCATTAGGAAGCTTTGCCCGCGCTTATAATATCCGGCAGGATTACCCTAACCTGTTTTTAAACCGGGGGCTGGCCTATTTTTCTATGGGAAATTATGAAGCCGCTTTGGATGATTACACGGAGTTGCTTCGTTTAAAAGGCCCTGACGCGCGCGCCTTGCTGGAACGCGGCCGCGCCTTCATGAAACTTAAATATTATGCCAACGCTATGGAAGATTTCCAACAAGCGGTGGTTTTGCAGCCTTCTTATGCTTTGGCTTATTATTATATGGCGGAACTTTTATTCTTGCAGGGGGAAACGGACCAAGCTTTGGGTATGCTTTCCAGAACAAAAGAATTAGCCAGCCGTTATGTACCCGCTTATGAACTGATGGGGGATATGTTGGCTTTGGAAGACCCGCCCTCCGCCGTGGCAAACTATTTGGTAGCCCGCAAGCTGGACCCGGCCAACGCCGCCAAGTATAATTATAAAATGAGAATGATGAGCACCGAGGCCGGACGTAAAAGCGTCGTGTCGCGGCGTTTCTTAACAAAATAAAGGAAAAAATGTCTTCTACCGTAACTAATTTTGCCGTGCGTACCGCAGCGTTTGATTTTGCGGCGCGCGCCTATACATACCGTTTGGTTTTGGCTTTTGTTTTTACTTGTTTTATTTTGTTTTCCGTAGTGTTTGACCACTCCCGCACCGGTATATTTATTTTATCTCTGAGCGTCTATTTATTTTGTACGGACCTTTTCCACCGCGCCGCATTAAAAGATTTATCTAATGGGCGGTTGTCTTTTGCCCTCATGGTCAGTTTATCTGTAACGGCGGCTTTTTTATATTCCATATTAAAAACGTTTGTGTCAGCTCCTCTTTTTGGCTTGCCCAGTGACTTGTATTTAGAGGGGGCCTTGCTGGCCGTGTTGGCTTTATGGGTCATGCGCCGGGAAGTACAGCGGCGGGAACAAACCAAAGTGTTTATTAAAAAATTGGATGATTTCCTTCCCAAAGCGGCGCGCCTGTGCCGGGGCCGCCGTACGTTTAAGGTATTTGCGCATGAGCTAACCCCCGGGGATATTATTTTAGTTAAACCGGGGGAACGCATTCCCTGTGACGGCGTGGTGGCAAAAGGAGCCAGCGCCGTAGATGAAAGCATTATTACGGGGAATATGCTCCCCACCGCCAAAAAGAAAGGAAGCGTTATTTTTGCCGGAACGCTAAATAAGGCCGATGAGATGTATATAGAAGTAACCGGTTTGTTGGCTACCTCGGTGGTGATGGATATTATCAACGCCATTAAAAACAGCGAGATTAACCGCGCCCCCGGCGTTTGTTTTTTGGACCGCTCTGCCAAATTATACATTCCTTTAAGCGTTCTTTATACCGCCGGAATTTTTGTATGGCTGCTGCATGCAAGCGGCTATCAACATTTATTTTATTATTCCGGCGCCTTGTGGCTTTCTTTAGCGCTGGCCTGCACGCCGGCGTTTGTGTTTTCCGCTTGGTTGGGGCATTCCTTTGCTTATGCGGGGGCGGCGGCGCATAAAATTATTTTGCAAAATGTGGACGCATTGGACCATTTGGCCCAGGCTGACACGTTGTTCTTTGATAAAACCGGCACCCTTACCCATGGGGAATTGCGGGTGGAAGGGGTATTTGCGGAAACGTCCGCCCAGCTTAAACAAATGTTGGAAAGCGTAGCCTCGGCCGAGCAAATGGTGGACGGGCCTTTTGCCAAAGCGGTTAATTTGTATGCCAAAGAGCATAATATCAAACTGCGCAAAGTAATTTCTTTTGATGTATTGCCCGGGCTGGGGGTAGTGGCCAACTGCGGGCGGGATAAAATTGTATGCGGACGGGAAACTTGGCTTAGGGAAATGGGGATAGAAACGCAGGTGGAGATGTTCTCCGGTGATAAACCGCTTATTTGCGTGGCTAAAAACGGCAAATTTTTGGGGCATTTAACCCTGTCCGATACGCTTCGCCCCGGTGCGGCGGACGCGGTGCGCTTTTTACAGCAGAAAGATAAAGAGCTGGTGCTGATATCGGGCGATAATGAGCTGTCCGTTTCTTCTATTGCCAAACAAGTGGGCATTGAAAAGATGAGTTTTAACGTGCTTCCCAAAACCAAAGCGGAAATTATTAATAATATGCGCGCCGCCGGGCATAAGGTGGTGATGGTGGGAGACGGTTTTAATGATATTATCGCGCTGTTGCGTTCAGACGCCAGCATTGTTTTCTTTTCCGGGCGCAATTTATACAATAACTGGGTGGATATTATTATTAAGCGTAATGACTTGTACTCCTTGCCTGATTTATTTAAAATAAATAAAAAGTTGAAGCGGGTTATCCACGGAAACTTTTTCCTTTCGTTTTTGTTTGGGGCGGGACTGGCCTTTTATGTGTTGTTTGGGGTAAAGGGCGGGTTGCCCTGGTATACAGTGCCCGGCGGGTTAGCGCTGGGGCTGGGTATTGTTTTTTTAAATTCAGCGAGGTTACTTAGAATAAGATGACACAGGATATTGATTTTGGTTATACTTCTGACCACGCGCGCAAAAACGCGGATGCCGTTCTGCCGGATATACAATGCTGGCCCAACCAATATAAACGGGACTATGATATTAAAATAGAACTGCCGGAGTTTACTTCCGTCTGCCCCAAAACGGGCCTGCCGGATTTTGGCGTGATTACGATAGAGTATGTCCCGGATGAATTGTGTTTGGAATTAAAATCCCTTAAATATTATTTGCTTGAATACCGCGATATGGGTATTTTTATGGAAAATATCGCCAATAAAATTTTGGACGACGTGGTAAAAGCCTGCCGTCCTAAAAAGGCGACGGTAACGGGTACGTTTACCCCGCGCGGCGGGCTGCGTTCCGTCATTGTTGCCAAGTACGAGAAAAAATAAAATGGCTAAAAAACCCCTTCTGGTGATGTCTGCACTGGTGCTCAGCGTGCTTGCGGCCGCTTGGGCGGTGTATGTTTTGTTTCCAACAAGTACGGCAGAGGAGGACTTTGCTGCTGCAGAGCAGACGGCTCAGGAAGCGGTGGCGGCTTCTTCCCAGCCGTCACTTCCCATAAGTGACAGTATTTCTACCGCTGATTTGGAAGACGCTTCTTTTGCGGAAGGGGTAGAGGAAGTAGACCCTCCGGATACGGAGATTTTAAACGCCGCCACACTGCCCTCCCAACTATCTAAAATTAATGTGGAGGGCATGGTGGGGGTAGCCCCCCAGCCTGAAGAACAAGATAAACCCTCCTCCCCGCAAGAAGAACAGATGGACGCCGTTTTGGTGGAAGGAATGAAAAGTTCTTCTCAGGTGGTGCTTAATTTGCAGCCTGAGAGTGAGCAAAACCCGCAAGACCAAGCTTCTTCGGCGGCAGAGAATGAACCTACCAGTATTACCATGCTGGAGGCGCCGGTAAAAACGCGCTTAATAAAAAGCGTTGCGGATTACAAAGCATTTAAAACCATTGCCCGCGGCAAATATCCTGAAGTGGATTTTAATAAACAAATGCTGGTGGTGCTGGAGTCTGACAGCAATTTACCGGATAAAGTTTTTGAAATTCAAACCATAGAAGAAAAAGACGGTAAAATATTAGTTACTTACCGCGTGAATATCTTTGGGCTGGAAAACAAATTAAACACGCACAGCGTTCAAACGGTCCAACAGTCCGCACTGCCTATAGAATTAAAACAAGTTTTATAATAATTAAAAGGTTGGTAAAAAATATATTGTTTGTTGAATACAAAAATATTTTTTAAAATGGACTTTGTAGGGAAAAATAGCTGAAAAATCATTGTATCCGTATTTGGGGAGTTGAATTTATGTTTCTTAACAAGGTAGGTCTTTGGATTTGGAAAGCCATCAGCTTTCCTTGGACATTGCATCAATGGCTAACAAAGAGTTTTGTTTCTGGTACTCTTCCTTTATTGGATTCTATTGGATTAATTATTGTAGAAATCACTCTATTTTGTTTTTGCAGTTTTTGTTTAGGGCTTTTATTAAGGGTAATTGGGCCTGTTTCAGATGCTGTTCTTATGACAATAGGGATATTGTGGGGGGTATTTTTGCTCGTGGTTGTTATCTATTTGTGGATTATTCCCCCATATAGGTTGTTAAATGTTTTCATAAGAATCGGTTGGACATGGGTTCTGTTTGTGTGTGGAGTATTTCAGTATTTAATGATTGTGATGATTGGGTATAAGGGCAATTAGTTTTTTCAATAAAGCGCCCCGGGTGTAAAACCCGGGGTGTTTGTTTTAAAAGCCAGCTATTTAAGCAAGTTTTCCGACGGTTTAAACCGCACTTTTTGTTTGGCTGGCACTTGCACTTTTTCCCCGGTTTTAGGGTTACGGCGCGTAACGGGGCGGGCTGTTTTTAAGTGAAAAGAACCAAAATTGCTGATAACCACTTTGCCGTCTCTCTTTAGGCCGTGTTTGATGATTTCAAACACTTTGTCTACAGAGGTTTTCGCTTGTTTTTTGTCTAATACATGGCGGGTAAGGTGGCGGATAACGTCGTCTTTATTCATAATTCTATTTTTCCTTATTTACTTATTTATTTCCACGGTTTACAAAACCCATGGCGTGCAGCAGCACGTGCGGTTTTTCCCCTTTGCATACAATTTGCCAAATGGCGTCTATAATAGGGGTTTTTAAATGGTTTTTGCGGGCGATGTCATACACGCTTTGCACGGTATTTACGCCCTCGGCAATGGTGCCTACTTCTTTTTTGGCTTCTTCTAAGGATAAGCCGGATCCTAATTTTTCGCCCAGTCTGCGGTTGCGGGATATGGCGGACATGCCGGTAAGGATAGCGTCCCCAAACCCGGCCAGGCTGTATACGGTGTTGGCGGCGCCCCCTTGGCTGACGGTAATGTCATTCATTTCAGCCAGGGCTTGGGTAATAAGGGCCGCTTTTGCGTTAGCGCCGTCCCCAATGCCGTCAATCACCCCGCAGCCAATGGCCAGCACGTTTTTAATCCCGCCGCCGTATTCCACACCGCGGCGGTCTTGCGCCGGGACCACAATAATCGGGTCTGCGTTAAACACTTCGGCGATTTGGGCGGTAAGCTGGGGGTCTTTTCCTGCCAGCATGATTTTGGTGGGCACTCCCTGGGCTACTTCCAACGCAAAGCTGGGCCCGCTGAAGGCCAAGGCTTTGCCTTGTATTTGGGGGAGTTCTTCTTCCACAATTTCGCAGATGGTTTTAAATGTTTTGTCTTCTATGCCTTTGGAAGCGCTTACCACCGGCACGGCTTTGCCCGCCAAAAGCGGTTTTAGCTGTTCCCGGCAGAAGGCGCGAATGGCTTTGGAAGAGATAACAAAAACAATTAAATCGGTGTCTTTTACGGCTTGGGCAACATCCCCGGTAAGGCGGATGTTGTCATGCAGTTTAAAGTTGGGGATATTGGGGTGCGTACCGCTGGTTTTAAGTACGTTTAAAAGCGGTTCGGAATATTCCCACAGCGAAACATGATAGCCTTTTTTGGCTAAATGCTGGGCGATGACGCTGCCCCAAATGCCAGCCCCAAAAACGGTAATATTATTTATTTTCATTTTCTTGTCTCTTTTTGGCGCCGTCTTCAAATTTTAATTCTTTGTGGGCCAGCAGGCGTTTGATGTTGGGTACGTGTTTGTAAATAACCAGCAGGGCGATAGCCGTTACCATGATGTTGACGGACATGGGGTGTTTTCCGATTAAAAAGCTGGCTATGGGCAGTACGATGCACGCAAAAATGGAGCCTATGGAAATACGCCCCCATAAAGCCACGCAAATGACAAACACGCCAAAAGCAATGGCGGTGGGGATAGGCAGCAAAGCGGCAAATACGCCGGCGGAAGTGGCTACACCCTTGCCGCCGCGGAATTTAAGGTAAATGGTCCACATATGCCCCAAAATGGCAATGGTGCCGCAGGCAATGGCAACCCAGTATTTATGCGGGTTGTCTGCGCATAAGTATAAAGCGGCCGAAACCGGAACGAACCCTTTTAACGCGTCCACCAAAAAGGTACTTACGCCGGCCCATTTGCCAACGGTGCGGTATACATTGGCCGCCCCGGGGTTGCCGGAGCCGTGCTCCCGGATGTCAATCCCCATGGTCTTCTTAGCAATCAGGTAGCCGGTAGGCACCGCTCCCAAAAAATAACTGACTAAAATCAAAACGATAACGGTAGTGGTCATATATTCCATTATATTAAATTTTGATACAGGGTTTTTGTGTGGCTTTTTCTGTATTTTTTATATAAACTACTATATATGAAATATTTTACTTATTTTTTAGCCGTTTTGGGGCTCCTTCCCGTTTTTGCCTACGGAGAGGAGACGGAAAAAACCCCGCAAATTAACGCAGACGCCTTTTTGGCCCAGAAAGGCTTTACCGTATGGGCCGATGAGCGCACGCCGGACGGGCAGGTGGAGGCCGCGCATTGCCAGGCGGTGCGCTTAACGAAGGATTGGTACATTACCGCCGCCCACTGCGTGTATGATTTTTGCGGCGCAAACCGTGCCTGCGTGGTGCAGTTTGATTTGGCCCAATCGCCGGACCCGCTTTTGGCCCAGGCCCGGGTGCATAGTAATTCTTCTTTTCGCAATGTGTTTATTTTCCCTGGTTACAATCCCGCTCAAAACCGCAGCAGCAGTTTTGATGTGGCGCTGATTCGTTTTGCCCCCGGGAAAGACGGCTACCTGTTTATGGATTTGGATAAAGAGAAAGAACTCTCCCGTGCGGAGTTTGAAAAGAAACTTCCCTTTTATCCGGAAACCCAAGCCCAGTGGAACGCGCCCGCCCCGCGTTTATTAACGTTTGACGCGGCCGTTTCCGCACGCATTACGCCGCCCATAGCCGTCCCCCGGGCGGAAAACGGGCACATTTCTTGGCTATACAATACGGCAGGGCAGGCCTTTTTTGTGAGCGAACTGCAACACTGTGTTTCCACCGCGTTTGGCGTGCAGAAAGGAAACAGCGGCGGCGGCGTGTTTACGGCGGAAGGGGATTTGATTGGGATTGTGTCTATGAGTTTCCAAAACAAAAACGGGGCGATGCCCTTTAAAGACGCGGACGGCAAACCCCTGCCCACCATCCAAAACGCGGATTCTTATTTTGTGTTTACCGGTTTTAGCAGCGGGGTGCTTGCTTTTATACGCAGCCATGTGCCCCAAGTCCGCTTTACCGGGGCGGTTCCGCGGGCTGCCCAGCTGACCAACCAAAAGTTTAACCGTATTATCTCCGCCTTGGATGCGGCCATGCAGGCAAGTTAAGCCAAGCGGTGTTTTAAACTTTCAAAATTACCCTCCGTGGCCATAAAGGTTAGTATCAGGCCGCGGGGGGTTTCTTTTCGGTTAATCACAAGGGCTTTTTCGTAAAAAACACCCAGGTGGTTCAGCTGGTCCGTCCGCAGGGTGAGGGTATGCACTTTCCATTTATAAGAAGCGGCTTGTTCCACCCGCCTGAGCAAAGCGGTCAGGTTGGCTTCTTCCAGCGCGCTTACAAAAACGGCTTGCGGGTGCTGCGCGCGCAACAGTTCCAAGCGCCCGGGGGATAAGAGGTCCGTTTTATTAAAAACGGGGATAAGGGGGATGTTTTCGGCCTTTAAATCCGTAATAATTTGCAGTACGGTGGCTTCCTGTTCCCGGCGGTTGGGGGAGGCCGCGTCCTGCACGTGCAGGATGACGTCCGCAAAGGAGGTTTCTTCCAGCGTGGCCCTAAACGAAGTAACCAAACTGTGCGGCAGTTTTTGTATAAACCCCACCGTATCCGTAAACAGCATTTCCCCGCCGCTGGGCATATGCACGCGGCGGGTGGTGGGGTCTAATGTGGCAAAAAGTTTGTCATCGGCATATACGCTTTGGTTTTGGGTAAGCGCGTTTAATAAGGTGCTTTTGCCCGCGTTGGTATAACCCACCAGCGCAATTTGCGGCAGGGGGACTTGGGCCCTTCTTTGCCGGCGCAGGCTTCGGCCGGCTTTTACGGCTTCTATTTCTTTTTCCAAGCGGCTGATGCGCAGGCGCAGGCGGCGGCGGTCATATTCCAGTTTGCGTTCCCCCGGCCCGCGCATGCCAATGCCGCCTTTTTGCTGCATCATGGCCGCCCCCCGCCCGGACAGGCGGGGCAAAAGGTATTTTAATTGGGCCAGTTCCACTTGCAGTTTTCCTTCTTGGGTGCGGGCGCGCTGGGCAAAAATGTCTAAGATAAGGCGGGTTCTGTCCAACACTTTGGCGGGGAGGATTTCTTCCAAATTATTCTGTTGGGCGGGAGAGATTTCATCATCAAAAATCACGCTGTCCGCCTTTAGCGTCGTTGTCTGGAGGGAGATTTCTTGCAGTTTTCCTTTTCCTATCAGCGTGGCGGCGTTAAACGCTTCCACCCGTACGCGGTACATATATACTACTTCCGCCCCGGCGGTGTGGGCCAGGCGGCGCAGTTCTTGCAGGGTTTCTTCGTTTTGCAGCTGGGTTTTCAGGCAGGCGCTTACTAAGATGACGCGTTCCATAATTCTATTTTATAAAAGTTTTTTGTGTGAGGCTTGCTTTGTTTTTTTTTTTTGATACAGTGGTTTTTATAGTACATATGAGAGGGGATACTTGTTATGAATAAAACAGGCGGATTTACGCTTATAGAGTTGTTAGTGGTAGTTTTAATAATTGGGATTTTAGCTTCTGTGGCTTTGCCTCAATATGAAAAAGCAGTGATGAAAGCGCGTGCAATCAATGCCATACAAGTGATGGAGAGCATTGCCAAAGCCAGCGAAGCGTATTATTTAGCGAATGGGAGTTATACGGAGCGAGTGGAAAACTTGGATATTGAATTTCCGCAGTGTGGTACGGGTTCCGTCGTTAGTTGCGACGACTATTTTATGATAGATTTGTTAAGTCAAGACTCTGCCAAGGCCACAAAAGGAAATGTTTATATGTCTTACTGCCCGGGTATTACAGTTTGGGAAGAATGTCAAACAAAAGGAGATTTTTCCTACTCTATTAATTTTAATGTACATCCAACAGCTCCGGGGGAGCGTACTTGCATTGGTAAAACAGATAAAGGAAAAGCGTTTTGCAAGACAATGAGTTTTTAAACTTCACCCGCATATTGCGGGTGATTTTATATTGAGGCAGAAAAACGTAAAATATCTTTCGTTATGTTTTTCAAGTCAAAATTCTGCGGGGTTTGTAACTCCAGCACCAGGGCTTGCGTGTAACGGTTGAACCAGGTGCGCTGGCGTTTGGCGTACTGGCGGGTAAGCAGGGCAATCTGCTCTATGGTCTGCCGGCGGGTTAGTTCTCCCCGTAAAAAAGCTACGGCCTGCGGATAGCCCAAACTTTTCAGGGAGGGTGCGTCCGCCGCAACGCCTTGGTTTAAAAGGGTTTGGGTTTCGGCGCACATCGGGTCAAAAATATTTTCCGTGCGGGTTTGTATGCGGGCGTCCAGGGCGGGTTTATCCCAATTTAAATAGACAAAAGCGCTTTTTTCCGGGTCCGGCAATGTGTGAAAAACACCGCTTTTTAATTGGCTGGCGGGCTGACCCGTAAGCAGGCATAACTCCAAGGCGCGCATGGTGCGCTGTACGTTTCCCACGGGAATAGCGGCGGCGGAAACGGGGTCTCTTTGAGCCAAATCCGCATGCAGGCCTTCTTTGCCTTTTTCTTTCAGCAGGGCGGTTAATTGGGCCCGGGTTTGCGGGGTAGAAGGGGGGAGTGTATCCATACCCACAAAATAAGCATGTAAATACATGCCCGTTCCGCCGGCAAAAATAATCTGCCGGCCCGGGTTTTGGGCGGCAATTTCCCGCGCGCGCTCTGCAAACGCCCCGGCGTTAAAAACAGCCGTTACGGGCAAAAAATCCACTAAATAATATGGTATGCCCTCCACTAAGTACACGCCGTTTTGCCACATGCCTTTCGGTTTGGCTGTCCCGGCGGTTAAATGGGTGTATACCTGGCGGGAATCGGCGGAAATGATGATTCCGTTTGTCTGCCGGGCCAGTTCCAGGGCCAGTTCCGTCTTGCCGGAGGCGGTAGGGCCGCAAATGACCAGAGGTTTCATAGTTTATATTTTAGTAAATTTGCCCCAGAGATAGCCGGAAGAATAAAAACCGGGGCCTTTTTAGACCCCGGTTTTGGCATTTATTATTTGCGTAAGAGTTAGTTTTCAAACAAGCTTTCGTCTTTTTGTATTTTATTGCAAATGCGCCAGCATTTGCAGGTGGGGACGCATACATCCGGCAGTTTTAACAAAATGCGGGTGTCGCAGTCATTAAAGTCGTCGGCCATTTCGCTGATGGCTTTGGCGTCTTTGTCTTTAATGTTGGTAAATTCTATACCGATGGTGTATACATTTTCCCGCTGTTTTACCCAGGCCATCTTAGCGCCGATTTCCATTTTTTCCGTACCCGGCAGCTGTAAATTGATAGAAAATTTATCCGCCAGCGGTGCGCCCAAGAAACTAATCATGCGCATGCCGGAGGCGGACAAGTCCGCCAAAATGGCTACCAAGCTGGTTTCTTTTCCGTCTTGGGTTTTATAAAAGAGGTTGACCGGTTCAATTAAATTGCTGATGACGGGCATACGGGGGTGCCGTCTTTTTTCAGGGATATTTTTTTTAGTCATACTTACTCCTTGGCAAATAATAAAGTGCCGTCCGCACGGGCTATCTCAACGTCAACTATACTGCCTATTGTATAATTTTTGGAGGTTTTTACCCAAAAATTATTGGAAGAACGCCCTTTATTCTCTTCTTCCATCAGCACTTGCTGGCGCGTGCCTATTTGCGCCGTATAGGCGCGGGCGCTTAAATCTCTCACTTTATTTAACAAAATATCCAGCCGTTGTTCCAGTGTCTCTTCCGGCAGAAGGGGCATTTGGGCGGCGGGGGTGCCGGCGCGGGGGGAATATTTAAAACAATAGGCGGCAAAAAATTGGGCTTGGTCCACCAACGAAAGGGTTTGTTGAAAGTCTTCTTCGGTTTCGGTCGGGAAGCCGACGATAATGTCTGTGGAAACCGTCATCTGGCAATCCGCCAAGGCGGCTAATTTTTCTAGTAATATTTCCCGGGTGTATCCGCGTTTCATTTCCTGCAATACTTTGGTGGAACCGCTTTGTATAGGCAAGTGAATATGCTTGGCGATTTTGGGGTTATGGCGTACGGCGGCCAAAAAATCCGGCGTGATGTAAGCCGGGTGGGGGCTCATAAAACGCACACGTTCCACGCCGGGTACTTCACTTACGCGGTTTAGCAAATCGGCAAAAGAGGTGGCTCCGTCTTTATAAGCGTTTACGGTTTGGCCCAAAAGCATAATTTCTTTAGCTCCTTGGGCGGCCTTTTGGCGCACCTCCTGCAAAATGTGCGGGGCGGACAGGCATTTTACCGGCCCGCGTACATAGGGAACTATGCAATAAGAACACCTAAAATCACACCCGCGCATAATGGTTACGTATCCGGTAAGGCCCTCTTGCGCGGGAGAAAGAGTTTCCTGAGCGGGGGGAAACAGACCGCTTTTATCCAACAGTGCCGGGAATGCGTCTATACTTTTGGCTCCCGCCACTATATCTAAGAAAGGAAATTCTTTTTTCAGCTTTTCCCCCAGCCGCTGGGCGGCGCAGCCGGCAAAAATAATCACGCGGCCGGGTTTTTGCTGCTTCCATTTAGCCAGGCGCCCTAAGAAAGAAACGGCGCGGTGTTCCGCGTGCTCGCGCACGGTGCAGGTGTTTACCAAAATAACATCGGCCTCGTCCGGTGTTTGGGCAAGCTGGGCCCCACGCGCGTGCAGGTGGGAGAACATTTCTTGGGAGTCTGCCAAATTCATTTGGCAGCCGAAGGTTTGCAGAAATACTTTCATACGTATATAAAAAATAAAAGGCGGCCTTAAAGACCGCCTTTTGGCTTGCAATGGTTTAGAACTTATCGCTTAAGTTTTTAATAGCCTGCAAGATAGGCTGCGTAAGGTGTATTTTAATTACGCGGCGGCCTTTTTCTTCCAGCGCTTGGAAGTCACCCAAAGCCTGCGCGGCGCACAGCTGGCCGAAGGTATAGTGCTGGCCGGGGATTTGAATGTCATTTTCCGCATCGGCGGATAAAATGATAAACACGCCGTTGTTGCCGTCCCCTTTGTGCAGCTGGCCGGTGGAGTGCAAGTAGCGCGGGCCGTAACCAAATAGTACGGCGCGTTTGGTGCGGGTCAAAATTTTATCGCGCAGGGCCAAAAGCGCTTTGGCTGCTTCTTCTGACGGGTACACATAGGCCAGCAGGGCAATATAGTCGTTGCTTTCCAAGAGGGAGTATACGTCCTGGGCTAAGGTATCAAATTTCACTTCTTTTTCAATGTCTTTGGCCACCATGAACGGTTTGTTAAGTTCTTCGTCTGAAATTTCTTTCTTTTCCAGTTTGCCCAAAATTTGCTTGGTCAGCGTTTTGGCGGCTTGCACGTTGGGTTGGTCAAACGGGTCAATGGCCATAATGGCGCCGGCGGCTGCGGTGGCGATTTCCCACAGCAGGAACTGGGCCCCCAGCTCATATTCTTCTTCCATAGAGATGGTCATTACCGGGTAGCTGCGTTCTTCCAAATCATCCATAATGGCGCTGACGCGTTTGTCGTCTTCCGACCCATTGGAAATGTGTACAAATACGCGGTCTTCGCGGTAGTCAAAGTTTTTAAACAGTCCTTCGCCCACTACCGGCACAATGCCTTTGCCTTCTTTACCGGTGGATTCCGCCACCAGCTGTTCGGCCCATAAACCAAAAGAGGCCAGTTCTTTGGGGGTGATAATAGTCAGCTTGTCTTTGCTGTGGTTGGCAAAGCTGGCGCCCATTAAAGCCCCTAATTTAACGGCGGCGTTGGTCTTAAAATCAGCCTCCGGCCCAAAGCTTTGGGCTTCTTGTTGGGCGATTTTAAGCAATTTTACAATATCCACGCCCATTAACGCGGCCGGCACCATGCCAAACATGGACAGCGCGGAAAAACGCCCGCCGATATCAGCCGGGTTTAAGAAAATTTTGCGGAATTTATTCTTTTTAGCCAAGGTTTCCAAACCGGTGCCCGGGTCTGTAATGGCGCAGAAGTTCTGCCCCGGGTCTTTTACGCCGGCTTTTTTCACTTCTTCATGGAAATAAGCGTATTGGGAGGAGGGCTCCACCGTGCCGCCGGATTTGCTGGCAAAAATGAACAGGGTTTGGGCCGGGTCAATATGGGTTCTGGCGGCGTGTACCCAGTCCGCATTGGTGGTGTCTAACACAATCAGTTCCGGGTAGCCGGATTGTTTGCCAAATACGGTGCGGATTACTTCCGGCGCGAGCGAAGAACCGCCCATTCCCATTACCACCACATATTTAAAATTTTGTTTTACGTCGGCCGCAAAAGCTAAAATGTCATCCACGCGTTCCAGCGTCCAGTCATACACTTTTTGCCAACCCAAGAATTTTACGATAAATTCCTTGTGTTCTTTGTCCTGCTTCCAAAGGGTGGGATCTTTAGCCCAAAATTTGGTGTTAAATTCCAACCCTTCCAGTTTAATCAGGCCTTCGCGAATGATGCCTTCGGCCAGGGGAGTTTCGTGTGTGTTCATAATATTTGTATTCCTTTTTTAAAGACCTTTCGGCCTTATTTAAAATTTTGCTTTTCCGCTTGGAGTACTTTCTCCAAGCGTTCTTCGTGGCGGGTTCCCGCCAAAAAAGAAGCATTTAAAAATTGTTCCAACACGTTCTGCGCCGTGCTGGGGCCTATTACCCGCGCCCCCAGGCACAGAACGTTTAAATTGTCGTGCTGTACGCCTTGCGCTGCGGAGTAGGCGTCGTGGCAAACGCTGGCGCGTATGCCTTTTATTTTGTTGGCGCTTATACACATGCCTATCCCGCTTCCGCAGATAAGCACGGCCCGGTCCGCCTGTCCTTGGGCCACCAAAGCGGCGGCTTTAAAAGCGTAGTCCGGGTAATCTACCCGTTGGGTGCTGTTTGTGCCGCAGTCCAGCACTTCGTGCCCCATTTCTTTTATTTTTTCCACTACCGTTTCTTTTAACGGGAAACCGGCGTGGTCACATCCTACGGCTATTTTCATAATACTCCGTTAAAAAGCTTGGTCTACCAGGTCGCACACGCTGTGGCCCAGAAAGATATGGCATTCCTGCACGCGCGGCGTATTGGGCCATTTGACAACCAAAGGCAGGTCTACAATGTCTTTAATGGTGCCCCCGTCTTTACCCAGCAGGGCGGCGGTAAAGCAGCCTTTTTGCTTGGCTAAAGCCAACGCCAAATACACATTGCGGCTGTTGCCGGAGGTGGAAATGCCGATTACCACGTCCCCCGGTTTGGCAAACCCGTCTATTTGGCGGGAGAATACCACATCGTAAGAGTAGTCATTCCCCACGGCCGTCAGGGTGGAAGTATTGGTGTTTAAAGCCAAAGCCGGCATGGAAGGGCGTTCTTTTTTAAAGCGGCCCACAAATTCCGCGGCGATGTGCTGCGCGTCTCCCGCGCTGCCGCCGTTGCCCATTAAAATTACTTTTCCGCCGTTTTTAAAGCATTTAATGATTTGGTCGGCCAGGTCTTGCGTTTGTTGGGCTAAATTTTCCTTTACGTAAGTAAGGGCTTGTATCAGTTCGTCGGCTTCTTTTTGAATAAACATAAAAACCTCTTTAAAGTATTAAATTTTTTCTAAGCTTTCGCTTTTTATCCAGCCTTGTATGCCTTGGGATTTTACGATTACTTCTTCCCAATTATTGCGGCTGTCTTTTAGTATAACCAAATGACCGTGGGTTAAATTGGCGCTGGCGGGGAAATTGGTCCCCGGGCCGCTGCGCAGTTCCGCCGTGGGGCTGGCTACTACCGCCAAAACCTGCATTTCCTGTCCCCGCCGCAGATAGAACCACCCGCCGCAGATGACAAGCACCGCCAACGCAACCCAAACCGCTTTTCCAAAGCGGCGGTTTATTATCCATACGCACATTAGTAAAGAAAAAGCCCCCAAGCACAGCATCAGCAGGCCTTTTAATTCGTTATAGGATAATAAAAAGAACAATTTATGCAATACTTCCGGCATGCCGCCGGGAACCAGGTGTTCCCCGGCGTTTTCCATCGCCAAATTTAAATTATGGCGGATGTCCCCGTCCCGCGGGGCTAAACGGAACGCCCGGTAATAGTTGGCTACGGCCAACCCCATGCTGCCCATTTTAAAATAGCAGTTACCTATATTGTAGTAAACATAGGGGTTGTTTGGGGCGTTTTTTAATTCGTCCTCATACAAATTCAGCGCGGCGGAAAACTTGCCTTGGCTGTAATATTGTTCCGCCTGGGAGGCCTCTTTTTGGGCAAAGACGCCTGCGGCCAAGGCAACTAATAAAACCAAAACGGCAAAAAGTTTTTTCATAAGCGGCCCTCCGCATCTAAATGTTTTAGCAGGTTAAGCGCTTGGGCGGCCAGCGCGCGGGCGTCCGCCGCGGCTAAGTTTTCCGGCGCAAAGCGGGCGGCGTCTAACCGCTGCCATAAAGCGGCAAACGCTTTTAAGGTGTCCGGGTGGACGCCTTTTTGTTTTAATATTTCTAATACTTCGCGCAGTTTATTGCTGCCCATGTTAATGTGAAAACGTTTTAATAGAAATTCTTCCACCGCGACGGCTACTTGTTCTTCTACGCAGGCTTTTTTTAATTGGTTGCGCGCAGTTAAAATGGGGCCTTTGCTTTTAAGGGAGTCTTTCCCCAGCCATATCGCAAGCCCGCATACAATAGGGAGCAGAAGCAGTATCCACGCCAGCCAAGTTAAGGCTCCTACGGACACCAACCAGCCCACTTCTCCCGGATATGGGTCTGTTTTTATGTAGCGGATGTCTTTACCCAAGCGTCTAAACCCGCCGGAAGTATTTCCCCCGGTAAAGCTGACGGCGTTATCCGCCTTAGTGGAAGGGGTAACTTCCACGGAAATGGGTTTGGTGGTCAGCGTTACGTAGCGTTTGGTTTTGGGGTTAAAGTAGGACCACGCCAACGCCGGTATAGTATACGAACCGGATGCCGTGGGCACCAGCACCGTTTTAAACGTTTTGGTGCTTTGCGTCCCCCGGCCTAAAGGCAGGGTGACGGAGTCAGACGCTACGTCATACACCCGAAACCCGTTTATCTGCGGTATTTTTAAATCAGCGGTGGGTTTTAAATTACCCGGCCCTTTAACCGTAACGGTTAAATTGATGCTTTCCCCGGCTTCCACGCGGGTTCTGTCCGCCTGGGCTTGCAGGGTAAAATTTGTCCCTACCGCCCCATAAAAGCTGGCGGGGCGCCCGGCGGAGGGGGTAGCCTGTATGTTTAAGGTAATGGGGTTGCTTTTTACCAGCTGCTGGGGCTCCGCCGCCAAGCCGCCAAAAAGGCGGTCAAAGGCGGAAAAGACGTCGTTGCTGCCGGGTTGGAACTGTACCATAGCCGGCCCGATAACCGCCTTACCCGCCTGTACGCCGGACAATACGTAGCGGTTCTCTATATAGCGAAACATCTTTCCTTTTAAAATTTGGCTCCCTTCCGTATTTTGTTTAAGGGGTTCCATAAAAATATTGTTTACCGTAGGGGGGGTATACGGCGGCTGCCCCGCAAAAGGGCGGGAATAATAAAAACGCACAATGAGTTCCACCTGTTGGTTTACGTAAGGGGACGTATTGTTGACGGCGGCCGTCATAAAGAAACTTTTATCCCCATTTTGTTCAGCCAAGGTGTCCGTGGAAACGAGCACTTGCGGAATGTTGTTTTGCGTGCGTGCGGAAACGGAAGAATCATAATTGCCGCCCGTGCCGGAAGAAGACGCTTGCTGAACCGCCCCGCCCTGGCCCCGTCCGGCCGGTACGCGCCGGTAAATGTTTACTTGTATGGGTTGGGTGGTGTATACTTGGCCGTTATAGGTAAAACGGATGGCGCCAATAGTGGCCTGTGTGGGAAAACGCGGCAGCATAACGTAGCGGAAAACGGTGGAAGTCTGCCCGTTGATGTTCATGGAAGAAACTTCCCGCGAATATACGTTAAAAGCCGGCAGGCTGGGCAGCTGGGGCATGACGACATTGCCCGATGCACCGGTAATTTGTACGGTCAGCGTCAGTTCGTCATCCAGGGACAGGTTGGTTTTGTCTACGCTGGCCGTCATGGTTACTTGTGCATGGGCAGCCAGCGCCGCCGCCGCAAAAGCCAGTGTAAGTAAAAAGTTACGTATACGCATACAGTTACCAATCCTTTTCTATGCCGGAATCTTCCAACCCGCCCGGGGTGGCGTAAGAAGGGCGGTATTCGTTTTCTTTGGCCATTTGGGCTACCCGCTGGGCTTCCTCTTTGCTCATTTGGGAGGAGTTGGCCTGATTTTGCTGTTTCTGTTGTTGTTGGTTTTGTTGATCTTGCTGGTTGTCTTGCCCGCCCTGATTGTTTTTGTTTTGGCTGTTATCCCCTTTATTGTTTTGGTTGTCAGGGGAGTTTTGCTGGTTTTTTTCTTTCTGTTCCAGCACAATTTGTAAATTGTGTATGGCCTCTTTGTCTTGCGGGTTTTGCAAAATGGCTTTGCGGTAGGCCGCAATGGCGGCGTCTAAGTCTTGCGCGCGGAAAAACGCATTGCCTAAATTGAATTGTGCGTCCTGTTTGCGCTCCCCCGGTTTTTGGGAGGCGTTTTCCCACGCTTCTTGGGCTTCTTTATATTCTTTTAAACGGTAGTGGGCCGCGCCGATATTAAAAAGCGCCTCTTGGTTATAAGGGTCTTGGGCCAGGGCTTTTTGATAAGAAGTTAAGGCCTGGCCAAATTGTTGTTTTTTATAAAATTGGCTTCCCTTAGACAAATCCCCTTTTACCCCGGCCATGACGGCGGGGCATAGACAAAAAATAAAGAAAACAGATAGTGCTTTTTTCATCTTCTTTTATTGTACCTTTTTTGAACCGGCGTCTGCGGCGGCTTTGCCCGCCGGCCAAACCAACCATAAACAAAACAGCAAAATGGCTATACCCAGCGGGATTTGATAACGGTCTTTATACCGCGCATGGCTGCCGGAGGCGGAGTAGCTGCGATCTAAATCCTTTAGGCTGGTTTCTACCTTGGAAGCCACTTGCGCGGGGGTTGTATAGTGAATATAGGCGCCGTTGGTTGCTTGGGCCAGTTCCAAAAGGGATTTTTCGTCTAACTTACTGACTACGGTGTTTCCGTTTTTGTCTTTTTTATACTCCAATACTTTGCCGGAGGCGTCCACCCGCTGGGGTATCAGCTCCCCTTCCTGGGTGCCAATGCCCACCGCTATGACGCGAATGCCGTTTTCCAGCGCGGCTTTAATGGCTTGTTTAAGTTGGTCCGGTTCGTGGTCTTCCCCGTCCGTCAGCAGGATAAGGGCTTTCTGCCCGGGGTATTTAGACAGCATTTGGGCGGACAACTCTACCGGCGCGGCTAAAGCGGTGCCGGGTACAGGCAGCATATCCGGCTTTAAACTGGAAAGAAAATATTTAAGCGCGGCCTCATCCGTGGTAATGGGGCACTGGATATAGGCCTTGGTGGTAAAAGCGATAATGCCTATGCGTTCATCTTTCAAGTTGGAAATGAGCATGGACAGCATATTTTTTGCGTTGGCCAAGCGGTCAGGCTGCAAATCCCGCGCTTTCATGGAGGAGGATACGTCCACCGCTATCACGGTTTGCGCAAATTTCCCTTCCGCCTGAATTACTTCCGTCCCCCATTGGGGCCGCGCCAAAGCGGTGAATAAGAAAAACAGCCCCGCAAAAAAGAATACGGCATTTAATTTATGGTTTAAGCGCAGCCCGGCCGTCAGCTTGGCGTAAGCCTGCGGGCCAAAAAATGCGTTAACGGCGCGGTTTTTTAATTTTCCGCCCGCCAGCCATATGGCGCCCGCCGCAAGAGCGGCAAACAAAAAATATATAAAAAATATAGGTTTTCCAAATAATTCCATATTAGGGTACCTTGATTAAAAATAGTTTTTCCAACACCAGCCCCGCCGCCAATAAAATAAGACCGGCTAAAACAAACGGCATATAAAAATCACTTTGATTGGTACGGATATTATAGGTAAAAGTGGTTTTTTCCAATTCGTTAATTTTGTCGTAAATAGTAGCCAGTTCCATTTCGTTTTTGGCGCGGTAAAATTGCCCGTTGGCCGTTTTGGCCATTTCCATCAAAAGGCCTTCGTTAATTTCTTCTTCTTGGCTGGAATACACCCCGCTGCCCGGCGGGCTGGCGGTGGCAATGGTATAGAGTTTTATGCCGTAGGAAGCGGCTGCCTGGGCGGCCAGGCGGGGGTCTATCGTGCCGGCGTTGGAGTCTCCGTCCGTTAGTAAAATAATAATTTTGCTTTTTGCCTGGCTGTCTTTTAAATGGGAAATAGCCACCCCCACCGCGTCCCCAATGGCCGTATAGGTGGGGTCTATCATGCCCAAATAAAGCCCGTTTAACAGTTCCCGCACGGCATCATGGTCCAGCGTGAGGGGGGCCTGCAGCATGGCATAGCGGGAAAAAACCACCAGCCCCAGGCGGTCATTCATGCGCTTTTGAATAAAATTGTCCGCCGTGCGCTGGGCGGCGGCAAAACGGTTGGGATAAAAATCCTGCCGCTGCATAGAGGCGGAAGCGTCCATCACCAGCATAATATCCACCCCTTGCGTGGGGGGAATGGTGGTATGGCGCAACAACACCGGGCGCGCCAGCGCCAGCACAAACAAAACAAGCGCCCCCGTATATAAGGTAATGGGAAGCCACTCGGTAAGCAGGGCTCGCAAAGAAGCCTGCTGTATGGTTTGGCGTGCACGGGAGTAGGCCACATGCGGGGTGAACGATTTTTTCCAAATACTTTTAACGGCCAGTACGCCGGCCGGCAAAATAAGTAAAACAAGCGCCCACGGGTTGGCAAACGCGGCTTTTGTGCCCAGTAAACGCTGGATAACCAAAGCCGCCAACAATAAGACGGTAAGCGTCCCCATTATCCATACCAAGGCGGAAAATACTTTTTCCGGCAGGTTGACAAATAAAGAAGATGCCAACACCAATATTAATAAAACGCAGGATATTAAAAAGAGCGTCATCATTGGGCGGCCTCCTGCTTAGTGGGGGCGTTTTTTACTAATTCCTGGCTTTTTGGGGTAGTGGAATCAATAAGCAAACGCAGAATGTCTATATCCCGGTTGCGGTATTCTTCCGGCGGGACGGCGCGGGCGAATTTTACCAAATCGCTGGAGCTTAAAAATACGCGCAGTTTGGGCAACAGCGGGGCCAACAGCTCCTGCCCGCTGTTTTTAATGCGGCGCAGCATTTCGGCTGAAGTGTCTGCCGTGGTGTCTATATCAAAACGGCGCAGCAGGTATTCGCGCAAAATATCCGTCAGCGTTAGATAAAATATTTTGTATTCGTGGCGTTCCCACAGGCCGCTTTGTATGAGGGCTTCCAATTTGGAAAGGGCAATTTCGTCGCAGGGGCGGTTGTCTTTTGGTGCGCCCAACGTGCGGGCGGCGGCTTGTTTGCGTTTCCAATAGTACCAAGCCGCATATACGGCCCCGGCTACTACTAATAAGATAAGCAGCCATTTAAACCAAGAAAAAGGGAGAAACGGGTCCCGTATTTCCCGGAAGTTGTTGTCTTTAAACGTTTCCGCTTTGGAAACGTTTATTTTGGTTTCTTGCGTGGAAATGGAATTAACGGTTTCCCCTGCGGCGTTTTTAAGTAAAAAGGTAAGCGGGGTTAATTTGGCGTCTTTTAACTCAAAGGGATAAGCCGTAATGGTATAGGTAAACGTGCCGGGGGAGTCGGGCATGCCTTGTATAGAGGAAAATTCAAAATCTTTAGGCAGGTTTTCTTCGTCCAATTCCACCTTATAGCCGGGCGCGTGCGAGAACGAATAAGAAAGGGTAATCGGTTGGGCAAATACGGCGGAAGAGGGCACTTGCTCCTGCGTAAAAGCAATGGGCGGCTTGTTACCGGCCGCGGCTTGCCGCGCTTGGGGCTGGGCCGCAGCCTGCCCGCGGGGAGCAGGAGCCTGCTGGCCGTAAAGCGGCAAGGTGCATAGACAAATAAAAAAGATTAAAAAACGTTTCATATTACCTCTTTAATTTCTTGGCGCGGCGTTTGAAAAACGCGATGACCGGGTCCGCCGCCGGCTGAGCCGTGTCTACGGATATGGCCTCTATTTTAAGCGGGTTAAAAAGTTGTTTTAAGGCGTAGGCTCTTTTTTGCGCGTCTTGCTGTAAATGCGCGGCGGCCGCGTGGGAAAGGGTCAGCATGCCCTCGGCCCCGGTTTCCGGGTCCTGCACGGCCAAGCAGGCGGAGAGAGCGGGGAGGGTTTTTTCCCTTCGGTCTGAAATCACCACGGGGATTAAGTCAAATTTCTTGGCGGCCAGGCGGAACGGTTTTTCAAACTGTTCAATGGGGGCCATAAAGTCTGACAGTAAAACCAATATGCCTTGGCGGCGGATTACTTTGGTAAGCGTTTTTAAAGCCAGGGCGATGTCCGTCCCTTTAGAGGAAGGCTCAAACGCCAGTAATTCCCTGATTAAGCGCAAAATGTGTTTTTTGCCTTTTTTGGGAGGAACAAACAATTCTATTTTGTCAGAAAACAGCAACAGGCCCACCTTGTCATTATTGGTCATGGCGCTGAACGCAAACAAAGCGGCCAGTTCCGCGGCGGTTTCTTGTTTTAATTTGTCCCAAGAGCCAAAACGCTGGGAGGCGGAAACGTCACAGGCGATGATAAGCGTCAGTTCACGCGTTTCATTGTATTTTTTTACAAAAGGTACGCCGGTGCGGGCGGTTACGTTCCAGTCTATGGAGCGTATATCATCCCCCGGGATGTATTCGCGCACTTCGGCAAATTCTATTCCCTGTCCTTTAAATACGCTTAAATACTCACCGGAAAAGGTTTCTGAAACCAATTTTCCGGTTTGTATTTCAATTTGGCGTACTTTTTTTAAAATTTCCGCGGTATCCATACGGCTTACCCCCGGCGCGCGGTTACGGTACGTCCACGGCGTCAAAGATTTGTTTGACGATTTGGTCAGAGGTTACGTTCTCGGCCTCGGCTTCGTAGGTTAACAACACGCGGTGGCGCAGTACGTCCAGGCCGATGGCTTTGATGTCTTCCGGCGTTACATAGCCGCGTCCGTTTAAGAAAGCGTATGCCTTGGCGGCTTGCGTTAAAAAGATGGTGGCACGCGGGCTGGCGCCGTAAGCAATAAAAGAGGCCAGCTTTTCCAGGCCGGCGGCCTTCGGGTCGCGCGTAGCGAAAACCAGGCTGACAATATAGTTTTTAATTTTTTCGTCCACGTAAATGCCGTCCGTCACCTGGCGGGCTTTTAAAATCATTTCCGGGGTGACCTGGGTGTTTATTTGCGGCTGTTGGTGGGTGGACATTCTTTCCAAAATTTGTTTTTCCTCTTCCCGGGTGGGGTAAGTAACCAGCACTTTCAGCATAAAGCGGTCCACCTGCGCTTCCGGCAGGGGGTAAGTGCCTTCTTGTTCCACCGGGTTTTGGGTGGCTAACACCATAAAGGGGGAAGGGAGGGCGTAGGTCTTTTCCCCAATCGTCACCTGGCGTTCCTGCATGGCTTCCAACAGGGCGCTTTGCACTTTGGCGGGGGAACGGTTAATTTCGTCCGCCAGTACAAAGTTGGAAAATACCGGCCCGCGTTTGGGGTAGAATACGCCTTCTTTCGGGTTGAAAATAAGGGTGCCGGTAATATCGGCGGGCAGCAAATCCGGCGTGAACTGAATGCGCTGGAACTGGGCGTGTATGGCTTGAGACAGGGTTTTAACGGCCAATGTTTTTGCCAAGCCGGGCACGCCTTCTATTAAGATATGACCGTCCGCCAGCAAGGCCACCAGCATTTTTTCCAGCAGGTCTTCCTGCCCTACGATGACTTTGCTTACTTCCCGTTTTAAATCCTGCAGGAAAAGACTTTCCGCCTGTACTTGTTTGTTTAAAGTGTTTATATCCATACAACCCCCTTTTACGCGGTGTATGCCAAAAGGCATTTCCTCCCTATATTATAAATAAAGCCGGAAAAGAAAATAAAGCCTTTTTTGGGTTATTTGGCGCAAGCGGCGGTGCGTTTTTGTTTTGCGGTTAATTTTTTTAACTGCTTGTCCGCGGCGCGTTCTGTTAACCACTTTTTAAACGTCCAGAAACCGGCAAGCAGGAAAATCACCCCAAACAGCGGCAGACAGTGTATTACCCAGGGGCCTTTTTGCAAAATGGAGGATTTAGAAACAACGAACCCCCCATACATGCAGAGCGGAATAATTCCCAACAAAGCATAAAGAAGGGTACTAAGAAGCAAGTCTGTTCTCCAGTCAGGCATGTACTCCAGCATCAGGCCGTATTTGCGGTAATTATTTAATTGTTTTTCTAAAAATGCGGCATAAAGCGTGTCTTTAGCGGAGGGGTTTTCTTCAGTCTGCGTGTGTATTGCGCAGGAGCGGCATTTTTTAGCGGCGGATATCAGGCGGCGCAGCCCCGCAAAGCCGGTATAATGGGCGATGGCGTACGTTTCATCTTGCGTTTGAAAAATTAAGGTAGCCTTTCTTATAAAAGGAATTGTTATATTTTTGAGCGAGAGCAGTTTTGGCTGTACATTTAGGGTGAAAAGGGTGTCTTTGTAGGAACAGACGACGTTTCCCGTATTATTAGGAGTTTTTAAAAGGAGGTCATTCTCGTAAAACGACAGCTGGCTAAAGGGTCGCGCGGAGAGGTGTTTTTGGCGTTTTCGGATAAAGTCTAATACGCTAAACCCTATTATGCCGGCCAATACCCAAGGGAGACTGTAATAAAAGAAATTTCCCGCCGGCAGATGCAGCATGCTTTTTTTAAATTCCGCCCATACCTGCGCCCAGGAAAGGGGGTGTGTGTCCCCGGTATAGGCTAACCACAGTATCAGTAGCATGTATAGCCAAGCAAACAGCAGTATCTTAACCCCTAAAATAAAATAAGAATAGGGAAATTTTACGGTAACTACAAACGGATATTTGAGGGCGTGGAATTTAGCCATTATTTTTGTTTTGCTTTTTCCAGTTTTTTTGCGGTGTAAGCTTCTGTAATGTATTTTTTAAAACAGGCATAGCAGACCAAAAGTATAACCGCAAATGTTGCAGTCATTACCAAAACCAAGAACGGAAAAGGGGAATAGTTTATGATTAGCAAAAACATGTTCCCCAGAAAAAACCCCAGACAAGCGGTTATAATGCCCAGCCATAAAAACCCGTTGCGGGTCTTGGGAAATACGGTAAGCATAAGGCCGTAACAGAGGTAATTTGTAAATTGTTCTTCTAAAAAGCGGATATAGTCTTTCTCGTCCTGGGTGGAGGCGGAGCCCCCATCGGCGGGGCGGGCTTTGGCACGGCAAGAGCGGAATTTTTTCCCCTCGTTTAGCATTTGGCGTATAAAAGGCAGGCTCTCATAATGTTGGGCGCAAAAATCCCCGTTTTGGGAGGAAAAAGACAGCTTTACCCCGTTTATATTGCGTATGGGCTGGTGGTATTTATTATAGGTAATGGTGATAAGGGCGGTAAGGGAGAAGTCCGTCTGTTCGTAGGGCAAAAAAACCGAGGGGCGGGAAAGGTTTTGCCCCAGTACAACGCCTTTTTCTTCAAACGAGAGACTGGTTATGCGGGGTTGGGTGGCATATGCACGGCGTTTTTTGAAAAAATTCCAAACAAACGTTGCCGCCATAAACAGCAAGGCCCAAGGGAAAATGTTTAATAAGATAAAGTAAAACAAACTGTCTTCGCGCGTATCTTGCAAAACGCTTTGCCAAAGTCCTTTTAAGACGGAGTCACTGCCGGACGTTAACCACAGCACGCCCGCAATCAAAATACATATGTAAAAGACCAAGGCAGTGTATACCTTTGGCCAGGATAGGGGTTCTATTTTTATTTTCATAGCTTATAGTCTAGCAAAAATAATATATACTTAAAAAAATAAATATTGGCAGCTTGTTGAAGGGGTTTTTTAACATGGCAAAGTGCTGTTTGTTTCTATCTTTTATTTTCTTAAGCGTGCACCCTTTCGCGCAAACGTTCAGGGCGGATAGGGAATTGGTTTTAAAGTGCAATTCCTGCCGCGCGGAGTTGTATGAAAAAATGCCAAATCCGCCCTATTTGGCGGTTTACCAAAAAGAAAACAAGACGCTGGTGGTGTTGGCCGCTAAACATGGGGCGGTTTCTATTCCAGCTGTACAATATGCGTTTGATACTTATGCCCCGCAAGTGGTTTTGGCGGAACGGGAACCGGGGGAGAAATTTGGCCCGTGTTCTTCTTATGAAGACGGTTATACTGCGGCGCTGGCTGGCGGCCAAAGGAGGGCTGCTTGGCTTGGGGCGTAGCCTCCTTAGTTGTTCTAATCCCTATATATTGTCCCATTATTTCTGATAGAGGAAAACGGTTTTGTAAGTTATTTGGAGTTGATAAAATAAAAGTTGTAAATGGGCCTTCCAAAGTATACAAGTAACAAAAATTTAAAAAGAAGTTTATAAAAAAATGAAAACGAAACTTTTGCAGTTTGTGAATGACCGTTCTATTTTACTGCCTGGCGCAATAGGCGTTGGAAGCGTGTTGGGACTGTACTTATTTCTGGTGATTTGTAAGCTTATTATGGTTTTTGGGTTGTCTGGCGCTTATTTTGATGGATTGCCATCTGTTGAAATCATGAGGGCATTTGGGGTATCTTTTACTTATGATGCATATGTCATTGCCTGCTTTTTGCTTCCGTTGATTGTACTGCTATTCATCCCAATGAAGGGAAAATGGTTTCTGAAAACGCTAGCCACTTTTATTGTGTTTGTTTTGGACGCCCTATTCTTTTTTACTATTGGAGACATTTTGTTTTTTAGCCTTTTCTTTACTCATCTGCGCACGGAACCCATTACGGCGTTAGCGCATATCCCTTTTATTCTTTCTATGTCTTTTTTGACTTATTGGTATATTGCTATTCCTTTGATTGGGGTAATTGGCTATTTGATGTATTTCCTATATAAGCTCATTGATAAATATTACCGGCCTCCTTATATCAGTGGAGATCGTGCAGTATAAGCTTGGGAATTATTCTTTTGATAGGTTTTAGTATTATTTTTGGAATTAAAGGAAAGCTGTCTTTTCATGGCAGAAGTTTAAGTTTTATGCCGCTCCGGCAACTATTAAATTCTAAAATGACGGATATTGCCTTAAATGGGGTGTTTAGTGCTTGGAGTAGTTTGCGCTATTATCAAAAGCGGGAGTTGTTTTTACCGGAAGAAGAAGCGGTTTCTTTTGTGAAACAGCGTGTTCTTTTGCCACAGGATACTCCTTTAGACAACCAATATCCGCTGTGGCGTACGGGGCCCAAGCAGCAGCGTAAATTAAATGCGGTAATTATTTTGTTGGAAAGTTGGGATAAAAAATACTTAAATGCCCGGCCGGATATTACTCCTTTTTTCACCATATTAAAGAAAAATCCTTATATTATGGATACTTTGATTCTTCCGGCTCACGGGGTTTATTGGGGCACTTCGGCTTTTTTTACCATTCTCTGTGTGGCGGGCCTTCCTTATTTAAATACAGGTTTGGAAAGTTATAACTTTTCACGCTGGGTGGAAACGCTTCGGCAAGCCGGCTGGCATACTTTATTTTTGCAGAGTGATTATCGTTTGTCAGAAAAGGCTGGCAATTGGACAAAGTACTTGGGTTTTGGAAAATTTTATGGGAAAAAAGATATCCCCGTATTAGCGGATTCTCCCTCTTTTAATAAAGGATTTTATAACTCCGCCGCCGCTTTCTTTTTCCAGCAGCTTCATCAAATTGCAAAGCCCTTTTTTGCCGTATTTTATACTTCTTCTACCCACTCCCCGTATACGGCGGTTTTGTCGCGGCAGCATATGCCTTTCCCAAACCCTCAAAACCAATATGAACAATATTATAACCGGTTAAATTATGCAGACGCGGCCTTGGAAGAATTTTTTGAAAAAGCCCAAAAAGGAGATTGGTTTTCCGATACGGTTTTCTTTATTTTCCCAGATCACCGCGCTATTTTCAGCGCAACCCCTTTGGAAGGAACAGAAACTCCTTATGATTCTTTTCTATTAGTGTATGCTTCTGGGTTACTCCCGCCCGGAAATCAAGACAGCGTAGTGGTTACGCCGGAAGATGCATTGCCTTCTATATTTGATTTGATAGGGGAGCCTATCTTGTTTGCTTCGGCTGGGAGCAGTCTTTTTGACAGCAACCGGACGGACGAAAAATTTGTTTATGCTGAGAACGGCGATATTTATGTTTTTAGCCCCTGGGGGGTACTTCTTTTACTTTACAGGAATTGAAAAATAACCCCCTTGCTGATTGGCCTGCCCAGGCAAAAAATGCCGTTTTGTTTAATGAGGGGTTATATCACATTATTAAGCGGAACTGTATCTCTCCTAAACAGTAATCGTATAACTGCATAAGGCTGGGTGGAGATATTTTTATCATGGGGTATACCTGGGATTTGGCGGTAAGAAAAAGATTCCCTTTTACAAAAAAGGCACTTCTAATAAAGTGCCTTTTTGTTTTCCTGGTTTTTATGATCGGACAAAGTATATTTTAAACCTATTCCAACCCGTTTTCATTAATAGCTGGGTGTTGGATTTATTGTAATGGGAAGTTTGATAAAGCAAATAATCCGTACCCCGGCACCGCCATAGGGCCGGTTAATTTGGCGCCGCATTTCCCTGCCGGAAAGGATAGGAAAACTTCATCTTGATCCGTAAAAATATACTGTAAGCGGATGGAGTCAGAGCACTTGAAAGTGGCCGTGTTTTTCTGGCTGTACTTTGCGGTTGCTACATAATAGAACAGATTACCTTGGCAGAACGCGTTTCCCGGCGGAGTGAACGTAGGGGGTGGAATTTCTTCGCCTGGTTTAAGTTTTTAGTTTTTTCGTCGTGGCACTCGGAAGTGTTGCGTAGGAAAGAGAGGCGGTTCTTTGCTATAAAGGGGGTGTTAAATAGCCCGCAATTTCCTTTGCGTTACTTCGGCCGGATAACAATAAAAGAAGAAAAGTATTATTTAATTTCCTCGCGTGTGAATGTATAGTATGGTGGTTTTAAATTTCTTTTAAAAAATCTTGGATAATTTTAGAACAGCGGACAGGGGGCTCTGCGTTGACTTCTTCAAATCGTTTTGTGGAAATGTTTTTTAGGACGTTTGTCAACGCTTGCCAAAATTTTGATACTAATTCTTTTTTGTCTATCAAAATATCACAAATAATTTGTGTTTCACCGGTTTGTTGGTATAAGCGGGAAGTGGCTTCATCTCCAGCGGAAGATAAGATAGAAAATCTCCCACTGGAGGCTTGGCTGGTAGAGTAATAGCGCAACATGGTTAATGGGCCTTCCTCATCTATTACAAAAATGCTTTCGCAATAACCGAGGCAAATGGCTTCCAACCAGGCAATGATATCGTCCGGAACATTGGCGCCAAGTGCAGCGTCTAGTTCAACGGTTTTCCTATTAAAGGTTATGCAAAGGGAAATATCCCCATAGTCTTTTGCCGTGATGTTAACATGTGCAGAAGGCATTGGCGTATTTTGGCCAAGCCGTTTTTGATAGTTTTGATGATCTGCAATATCTCCCGGAATGTATCCAGCGCAGATAATGGCTAATTCTTTCATATTCACTTTTCCGCAGCAATTTTTATTTTTATAAACCCGGCCTGCAGCGGCACGTTGCCACGCTTGTTAGTCGTCATCGCAAGCATGTACCCTTGCTTTAAGAGGGTTGTTTGTTGATTCTGATGACAAAAAATTAATAATTCCCCTTTTGGCATTGAAGGCAAGTAATGCCGTTTGCACGCCACATATCTACCACGCTTTGCCGGTCATCAACGGTAAAAAGGATTTCTTTCCCCTGTGATTTTAGGGAATTTAATATGTCTTGTTTTACTGCCTGGTCTGGCCGTTGGTCTTTATCCGCCCGCATCAAAAGGGTGTTAAACGGAATTTCATGCCATGTTAGCCAGGTTTGGGTTACTTTGCGAAATTTTTCTTGCCGCCCGGATACCAAAATAATTTCAAATTTTTTGCTTTCGTATAAGGCGCGGTATAGTTCCACTATTGGTGTGTTGGGCAGGTCCTCTTCCATTTTGGCATTAAAATTTTGCCAGTCGGGTTTTTCCTGTTTTAGGAATTTTTCCCTTCCGTTAAGGTTAGCCAAGGTTCCGTCAATGTCAAATAAAATAGTTTTCATGATGTTTTATTTCTCCAAGTACTGGCGGTCAGCGCCTAATTTCCCCCAGTCAAGGGGCAGGCAATTATGCGGGCGATAAAGTTTCGATATTCGTTGCCGGTTGGCAAGTCGTAACTTTCGGTTAATTTCTTTCGTATGCTTTGCTCGTGGGTGTTTTTTACAGGGTTGAACCCGCTTTTGGCGGTTTCTTGCCAATATACGGCGATTCCGTATAATTGCCATTTGGGAATACTATGCAAATCCTTGCCAAAATGAGCCAGCAGTTTTATTTTATCCCGAAAGGGCAAATTTTGCAAATAAGCGGCCGCTTGCGGCGGCGTTTTCCCGGAGGCAACCAATTTGTAATAGCAGTGGGCAAGCACGGCGTTTCGGTTGGAGTCTGCCTGGCGCCAAGCAAAATAATCCTGTACGGCGTCCAAATTGGGTAAAGGTATGATGCGGCAGTCAAATATAGCCTTATTGCCGATCTGGCGGGAAAAGTGAACGCTCGTTTCCGCCGCCAAGATGGAATTATATTTTCGTACTTTGCGTTTAAATTTATCCGTATGATGTTGGAACAAGAGGGAAATCTCATCGCTTTCATTATACGCGTATATAATTTGGAATTGGCCGTTCATGAGATATTTTATGGTATTGATAATAGCATCTCTAAAACGGATATCAAAAGGTTTTTCTAGTTCCATTTCTGTTTTGGTTAATTTGGTAAAACCTTTTCCGTCCAGGCGGGCCACCATAAAAAAATCCGTTGGGATAAACTGATCCAAAGATTCTTCAAATTTTCTCATTTTTTTATCAAATTCATCAAATTTCATAAAGTTTCGTCCCACTTAGAGATGACAAAATTACTATTTTCTATTTTTATGTAGTACAACTCATCAAATCCTTCTTGCAGAGAAGGCAGCTCAAGGCGTTTGGCAGTGGCTAATATGGCTTTTAACGGCACTTGGGCCTTTCCGGCGCGCCGGGCATTGCGTTGACGGGATTGAGCGATAGACGAGCGGAAGTATATGCCCACTGTTTTGTAATGATTAAATCGGGCCCAATTTATATACTTCTTTCGTTCTTGGCGGCTGGGGTTGGTGTTGTCTACCACGCAGTTAAAACCTGTTTTAAGAGCGGTTTCTAACGCTGTTTGCTCTTTATTGCGGGTGTGTAGTTCATCTAGACTAATGTAGGTATAATCGGGCAAGAACTTATGGGCAAAGGTGGTCTTTCCGCTTGCCTGTATGCCTATTAGGATAAAAAGGGTTTTAGTATATTTTGTAAACATATAATTAAAATACTTATTTTATTTTAATAAAAATAAACGACAGCATATGGTCGCAATAAAATATCTAAAATTGTTTTAACACGACCATATGCTGTCGCCCGACTGTTTTATTATATTTACATAGGGGTATGTATGAAAGAACCCCTCTGGTTTCTGCCCGGGTTGATAAAACCCCTCTGGCGGGAACGGGGCCCTTTTTGGTTATCGGGGGCAAACGGAGGCCGGAAACTGCCGTTCCGGGTTGATATGGCAGCCATAGATTATTTAAATTTTATGATAGGAGATTTACATGATGGAACCATTAGCTCAAAACATTTTATCTTGGTGTAGCAATTTAGAACCCGCGGCAATGCAACAGGTACAAAACTTATCCAAGCACCCTTGTTTGGTGGGGAATGTTTGCCTAATGCCTGATGCCCATTGCGGTTATGGTATGCCAATAGGCGGGGTGGTGGCGCTGGATAATGCTATTTCACCCAATATGGTAGGAGTAGATATCGGGTGCGGCATGTTGGCGGTACAAACAAGTCTTGCGGATGTTTCTCGTGATAAGGTTCAAGCGATAGTAGATAAAATTTACGAGCGGATCCCCGTTGGGTTTGAGCATCACAAAGAAGCCCAGGAAAATCCCCTCTTTTTAGATTTGCCCCGTTGGAATAAAACAGAAGTGTGCAAGCGGGAATTTTTTTCCGCCCAAAAGCAAATTGGCACTTTAGGCGGGGGAAATCACTTTATAGAAGTGCAGCGCGGTAATGATGGTCATATTTGGTTTATGATTCACAGCGGAAGCCGTAACTTGGGCAAGCAGGTGGCGGAATATTATAATAAAAAAGCGGTGAAACTATGCACGCTGTTTAAGCATGAGGCGCTTGTCAAACAAGATTTAGCCTTTCTGCCAATAGGCACGCGTGAAGCCGGCGATTATATAAACGAGATGAAACTTTGTTTAGATTTCGCTTTTGAAAACCGCAAAATGATTGCCACTGCTATAAAAAAGATTTTTAAGGAAGAATTTCCTCAGATTGTTTTCTTGCAGGATATTAATATCCATCACAACTATGCGGCGATAGAAGAACATTATAACCGCAAAGTTTGGGTACACCGCAAAGGAGCCACTTTGGCGCGTGAAAATACAACGGGCATTATTCCCGGTTCTCAGGGTACCAGCTCTTACATTGTACGGGGGCTAGGCAATGAAAGTTCCCTGCAGTCCTGTTCCCATGGTGCGGGGCGGTGTATGTCCCGCAGTAAGGCAATGCGAGAGTTGGACTTGGCGCATGAACAGGAAATATTGAACAGCCAGGGAATTGTGCACCGCATGAATGAACAGGCACTGTTGGATGAAGCTCCCAGCGCATATAAGAATATTGACGAAGTAATGGAAAACCAAAAAGATTTAGTTAAAATTTTGGTTAAACTTAGTCCTTTGGGAGTGGTGAAAGCTTCTAATGAACCTAAGCCCTGGCAGAAGAAGGCAAATCAATCCGCCAAAGATACTAATTGATAATGCGGCGGTGTTGTTATGAAAAATAAACCGAAGCCTTCCAAAAAGCAGTTTGGTTTAATAGATAATATTTAAGGGGAGATTTTATGCTGGGGGATACTTTAAACAAAATAAGCCGGTTGATGTATATTCTAAGCGAGTTTGACAAAGGAACGGTGAATGTAGCAAACCTTGCGCAGGGGCTCATGGTGAATGTCCGCACCATTCAGCGTGATATTAAAATTTTGGAAAGGGCGGGTTTTCCTATTTTCTGCCCCAATAAAGGGACGTACTGTTTTGTGGAAGGGTATTCTTTGCAAAAACTAAAATTAAGCGCCAAGGAAGCTGCTATGTTGGCCTTGCTTGCCAGTATTGCCGGGAGTTTGGGGGGGAGTTTTCAAGAAACATATGTCAGTTTGAGAAACCGTATTTTAGAAAACGATAAAGAAAACCCTTTTTATATTAAACTCCCCAAGGGGCAGAACTTTTGGGAGGATACCCATAGTAAATTAATAGAAAAAGCTATTAGAAAACGGGAAAAATTAACGATTATATATGAAAAATCAAAGCTGTCCGGCCGGGATATTTCCCCGCTTAAAATTGCCTGGTTTGACGGGTTTTGGTATTTGTTGGCGCTGGGAAAAGAGAATTTAATTTTAAAACTTCGCTTGGATAAAATACAACAACTTACCCCCACGGGTATTTTTTTTAAACGCCCTAAACAGATAGAAAAAATTTTGGAGGACAGCATTTCCGTTTGGTTTGAGGGAAACCGCGATAAACGGGTAGAACTAACCGTTTCCGAGGAAGCGGCTTCTTATTTTGAAAAGAAAGTTTATTTTCCCCGACAAAAGATTCTGCGCAAAACAGCAGGGGAAGGGCTTCTTATAGAGTGTTTTGTGGGAAAATATGAAGAAATTTTACCTACCGTATTGGCTTGGCTGCCGCATATAGTGGTTAAGCGTCCGCAGGAGCTTGTTGACCTTATTGGCCAGAAAATTGCCGCCTATAGTAAAAAAATCAAGTAAGAAGTGGTTTTGATTTTTATATAGTATATAAATATTAGATTAGTATATAGCAAATAGATAAATGCAGTGGGCGCAATGTTTTATTATTACTTTGGCTTTAGGCTTTTTGATAATGTCTTTGCTTTTATTTCCCCGCTAATTTATTGCATGAAATACACTTCTATTTGCTTAAGAGAGGTTCAGCATGACAGATAACAATAAGCTATTAGCTTCCTATCGTTTGGGAATTGATTTGGGCACGTCTTCTATTGGGGTGGTTGCATATAACTTAGACGCTCAAAAGCATATCAGTGGGGTGCTGCATTTAGACAGTTATATTTTTGGTGAACCGGTGGCCCCTAAGGAAATGGTTACATTAAACAGCATGCGCCGTGCGGAAAGGCTTATCAGGCGGCAGGTGGAACGTAAAGCGGCGCGTCTTCGCAAAATAGGGTTTATTGCTGCTTCTTTGGGCATTACGCGGGAAGATGTCTTGGCGGATAAAGAAGATGTAATTTGCTTGCGTGCCAAAGCGGTAACGCAGGAAATTTCTCTGCCGCAACTAATTAAGGTGTTTTGTCATATTGTAAAAAATCGCGGTTATAAAGGCACGTTGAAAGGAAGTGACGGCAGCAAAGTAAAAAATAATATAAAAGTAACAGAAAAATTGCTGGAAGGGGGCAAAACGCTGGGGCAGCTCTTGTATGAGCGCAAATCCGCCAGTAATGGGAATCCTTGGCGCAAAGTAGAAGACAGCGGCACTTTTATTTACCGGGAGATGATAGAAGAAGAATTCCGGCGGATTTATGAAGAACAAAGTAAATATCACGTGGAATTAAAGGGCCGGTATGCGGTATGGGGGGACAATCTCTTCCCAGATTTTTCCGGCCAAAAGGAAATTTCCCTGCAGGAGGCTTTTCATTCGGCTATCTTTTATCAGCGGCCTATTCGTTGGGAGTTGGAAACAGTGGGGGACTGCGCTGTTTTCCCGGAAGAAAAACGGGCCTCTTGCGCCCAGTTGGCTTATCAAAGATACCGTTTGGCTAAAGAAATTGCTGATTTGCGTTTCTATATTCCAGGCAAAAAAGCGCCTGAAGCCTTATCTCCCAAAGACCGGCGTATGTTATTTGATTATATAGACGGTTCCTCCGAAGCATATATTCAAAATAGCAGTGTAATGGCTTTTTCTAAAATATACGAAAAATTAAACTTTTTACCGGATATGCGTTTTACGGCGGATCGCAGCAATGGGGCCAAAAGGGGTATTCGGGGAAATTCCACATCAGCGGCTTTTCAACGGGCGGGCGTATTCAAAGAGTGGATGGGCCTGTCGGACAAAGGGCAGGAACTTGTGGTAGAATTTTTGGCTAATATTACTACATTTTCAGATATTGAAGACAACTCTGCTTCTTATATCCAGCAAGAATTTGCCCGTCTTACAAAAAATGTAGCCTCCAGCCCGGAAGATTTGCAAGAAGGCTTGGAGTTTATTTTAACTTTGCGGGATAAAAATGTCTTTTCTTCTTTTTCATTGGAGAAAGGCCGCTCCTCCTACGGGGTAAAAGCGTTGGGTTTGCTTACTGAACGTATTTTAAAAGGGGAACAAGAAGAAGCTGTTTTAGCGCAGATTCATACGCAAGAACACAGCCTGCGCGGTAAACTCCGCTCGGTAGAGGCCATCAAAGCGCAGGAAAGTATTAATGACCCTGTTATCAGCCGTGCTTTGGCGGAATTTTATCGGGTAATGAATTATATTGTTAAAAAGTATGGTTTGCCGGAGGAAATTGTAGTAGAGCTTTCTCGCGATATGAAAAAATCGCTGCAGCAGCGCAAATGGCTGGAAGGTCAAAATAAACAACAGGCTCAGCTGCGCCAAGAAGCCGTGGCTGAGCTGCAAAAAGGCCAAGTACTGGTAACCCCGCGCAATATAGAAAAATATTTGTTATGGAAAGAACAAGATGAAAAATGCCCATATAGCGGAAATCATATCTCTTTTTCCCAGGCGTTTGATGAAAATTACACTCAGATAGATCATATCATTCCCCAACGCGGCGAGATAGCCGGGCCGGATGTATTTGAAAACAAAGTATTGGTTTTTAAACAAGAAAATTTAAAAAAATCCAACCAGTTGCCTTATCAATGGAAATTTCAAGAAGACATAGACGCTTATTTGGCGTTTTTAAAAACAGAAAAGGAAAATTATAAAAAAGCCAAGAAGAATAAAGCCCCTGTTGAAAAAGCAACGTTTGGCTATGATAGTTCTTTAATTAATTTTGTCATACATTTACAGCAATTGTATAAGAAGGAGGAAAAAGGCTATCTGTCCCCCAAAGATCACAAATGGAAACCCACCCAAAGAGGGGTGCGTATCGCTCGCAAGATACATAATTTGTTGATAACGCCGGAAGAATTGAAAGAGGATTTTAATAACCGCCAAAATCAGGAAACGGCTTGGATTGGCAAAATTGTGCTGGGGTGGTGTAAAGACATTTGTTCCAAAGTTACGCCTTCGTTTGGCGGGTTGACGTCTTATTTGCGCGGGCATTTGCGTTTTAACCGGGTTTTGCCGCATGTGCGTTTGTTGGAAGGAAAAGATCTTTTTGATAAGGATAACCATATCATAGAACCGGAAAAATGGACGGAATTGTTTGATACAGACAGGCTGGAATACTCAGAAAGCAAAGCGTTGAAAAGTGATTTTGAAGCCTATTGCCGCTTATTGGATACAAAACCGCAAACAAAGACGGATTTTGATGAAGCTTTTAAAAATTTCCGTCGGGAACAGCGTACGCTGCTGCAGTTTAATAAACGGTGCGACTACCGCCACCATGCGGTAGATGCGGCGGTTATCGGCTTGTGTGATTTGTCTATGATTAAGCGCGCGGCCGACCATCATGCCCGGTATGGTACGCTGGAGAAAATAGAATACACCGATGAAAACGGCGTACGTGATAAATCCAAGGATATCCCCGGTTTTTTGGTGGACGATATTGCGCAGTATCACGCTATCCGGCAGGAATTAGAAAAACGCCTGACGCATTATGTGGTATGGCATAAACCGGACCACTTCCCGGCAGGGAAATTGTTTGACGAAACGGCCTATAATGTGAAGAAGAAAGAGAATATGGCGCGTTTTGTGCATCGCGCGCCATTACAATCTTTCTTAAAAGCAAACAACAAGTTAAGAACAAAAACAGAATTGATTTCTCATTTGGAATCTGTAATCTTTGGTGAAGAAATTAAACAAGCCGTTTTAAAGCAACTGCAAGCCAGACTAGATGCGGGAATGACGGCAGAAGAAGCCCTCTGCGGTCAAAAAGACAACCCGCAAGACGGCATTTATTACAGAGGCAAAAAAGTACAAAAGCTTCAGTATATGTACAAGGAGCGTTTCTTGGCCCAATTTGCGCCGGGTGTGGATAAAGAGGTTATACATACGGATTTAGGGGGAAAGAAACATCATAAATTCTATAGAAATTACGGCTATGCTTGTATTGAGTTTGACTTCAAAACAGGACGGATTGTAAAATTAATTCCCTTGTGGAGTTATCAGCCGCATGAAAGCGTTCCGGAAGGAATAATTCGTGTTTTTATAGGGGATATATTGTACGATACAGAAAATAAACAGTTCTATAAAGTTAGAAAGTTTAGTTCCTCTTCCGGGGCGGTTTGTATGTTGACTACGGAAGTTCCTAAAAAGAATTTCAAAGAAAAATTCAAAAATATTTCTAATTTTAAAAAATATAAGGTGGTAGCAACGCGGCAGGACATCACTAAATTAAAAAGCCAATGAGTATACAGCATTTAATTAGTATAGACCGCGAGGCCGCCCTGTCTATTGATACAGGGCGTCTAAAGATAAGTTTTTGCAAGGGCCAGCAATCTCATTTAATAGCGGTTTGTGATATTGCCGTATTGGTGCTTTCGCATCCCTGCATTAGAGTTTCTTTAGCGGTTTTGCAGGAACTGGCCCAACAAGGCGCGGCGGTTGTGTTTGCCGATAACAAACATATGCCGTGCAGTATGGCTTTGCCGGTTGGCAATAATTTGGAGGGAGCCAAACGGCCTTTTTTACAGGCAAAGTATTTAAGTGGGCCCGAAAGCAAAAACCTATGGAAGCAGCTTATAGAAGCTAAAATTAGGGGGCAGGCTTTGGCCGCTTCCGATTTTGATTCCGCCCTTTCAGACCGCTTGAAACTAATTTCCGGCCAGGTGAATGCGGAAAATGCTTCTACGCGGGAAGCGCAAGCAGCCCAATCCTATTGGCCCTCTTTTTTTACATCTCTTCACAATCCCATTTTGTTTAGAGAAAAACAAGGGGCGGCAGACCCTGTTAATATTGCTTTAAATTATGGATACGCTGTTTTGCGTGCGATAATTGCCCGTAGTCTGGCGGCGGCGGGATTATGTTTAAATTTTGGCGTAGGCCATGACCGCAAAGATAATCCCTTTAATTTGGCGGAGGATTTTATAGAGCCATTTCGTTTTTTAGTAGATAGAATTGTTTGGCAGATAGCCTCTAAGCAGTTTCCGTTGGAACAGTTTGATAAAAATGTTAAAAAGCAGGTTTTGGCGTTACTGTTAGCAAGCAAAATAGAATTGGCCGGCCGAAATTACCGTTTATTTCATGGCATAGATTTTGCAGTTAACAGTTATTGTATTCATTTGGAAGATCCCCGGCGTAAACTAATGCTTCCCAATCAGCCTGCCCGCCCTGGCAAAGCCTCCTCTTCTTTACTGTGGCAGGCTGACCAGTTTGAAGATGCCCCCCAATAGCTGGCGCATTATGTGGGTAATGGCTGTATTTGATTTGCCTACACAGACAAAAATCCAGCGTAAACGGTATGCGGCTTTTCGCAAACTTTTGCTTCAAAAGGGGTTTAGTATGATGCAGTTTTCGGTATATGTACGCCATATGCCCACCCTCCACCAGGCCCAAGCCTTAATAAAACAAATAGGTCCGCAGACGCCTCCGCAAGGCAAATGTGCTTTTATTTTAATAACAGACAAGCAATACGCTTTAACACAGAATTTCTATGGCCCTTCACAACGGCATGAAAAAACCCCCAAACAATATGAACAACTTATATTGTTTGAGGATTTTTAAATTTTTTAAGTGGAGAAGAGCCTTTGCGGCTCCCTCCTTAGCGGGCTTGAAATGCCCTTGTTACCTAATGCGGCACAAAAGAATAAGGTTTCTGTAATTATTCTAACAAAAATGTTTAATTTTTAGCAAGAATTTTTATTGATACAAATTATACCTTATTCTTTGTTGCCTAATAGGAACTTGCGTCTGGCGAGGTCGTTCCAAAATGTGCAAATTATACCTTATTCTTTGTTGCCTAATAGGAACTGTTTCTTTTTTCCTCTTCCTCTTGGTGTTCAAATTATACCTTATTCTTTGTTGCCTAATAGGAACTTAGAAATAAGAAACGAATTTCATAACGACCAAATTATACCTTATTCTTTGTTGCCTAATAGGAACTGTCGGCGAAAAGTGGGCGCGCTTTGTACTCAAATTATACCTTATTCTTTGTTGCCTAATAGGAACTTGCGCCTGCTCGGTTTCAAGCGGAAAATGCAAATTATACCTTATTCTTTGTTGCCTAATAGGAACATTAAAAACCCCTTCCAGTTTTTCCCGTCTCAAATTATACCTTATTCTTTGTTGCCTAATAGGAACATATTGTTTGATAGCCGCCTCTTGCTTGGACAAATTATACCTTATTCTTTGTTGCCTAATAGGAACATAACAGCCATATCTTTCCTCAAGAATAAACAAATTATACCTTATTCTTTGTTGCCTAATAGGAACAAAGTTGTTAGCCTTGTGCAAATTATTGCGCAAATTATACCTTATTCTTTGTTGCCTAATAGGAACATCCCCTTTCGTATCCTCGGTATTTTGAGGCAAATTATACCTTATTCTTTGTTGCCTAATAGGAACTTGCGCCCATTGGGCCACGCGGTCGTACGTCAAATTATACCTTATTCTTTGTTGCCTAATAGGAACGCACAAGCCATCCAAGACATGAAAGTAAAACAAATTATACCTTATTCTTTGTTGCCTAATAGGAACCGTATTCCCCCGTTTGTCAAGTCTTTTTATCAAATTATACCTTATTCTTTGTTGCCTAATAGGAACATCAATCTACAACTGGGACACAAAGAGAGGCAAATTATACCTTATTCTTTGTTGCCTAATAGGAACTATCCCTGGACTGCTGGACCACATGTAATACAAATTATACCTTATTCTTTGTTGCCTAATAGGAACTTCTTCTAAAATTTTTAATTGTTCGTATTTCAAATTATACCTTATTCTTTGTTGCCTAATAGGAACTGTTTTTCTAACTGTCTGATTTCAGATTTTCAAATTATACCTTATTCTTTGTTGCCTAATAGGAACTTGGCCAATTTACGAAGCGGCGCCGCAACCCAAATTATACCTTATTCTTTGTTGCCTAATAGGAACATAATCTAAGGTTACAGTAATAACCATATTCAAATTATACCTTATTCTTTGTTGCCTAATAGGAACTTTCCTCTTGCGCTTCCTGCAAAGGTTGCGCAAATTATACCTTATTCTTTGTTGCCTAATAGGAACTGCGCGGCCTCTATCTGCTCCGCCGCAACGCAAATTATACCTTATTCTTTGTTGCCTAATAGGAACACCAAAGCTAAAGGAGCCGGAGCCTTGGGACAAATTATACCTTATTCTTTGTTGCCTAATAGGAACCTTATAATTCTGATAATTACAAGCGACATACAAATTATACCTTATTCTTTGTTGCCTAATAGGAACGTTGATACGGCTAACGGTACGGAAGATTTTCAAATTATACCTTATTCTTTGTTGCCTAATAGGAACGGGCAGAAAAAGCTAATCCGGCTACTTTGGCAAATTATACCTTATTCTTTGTTGCCTAATAGGAACATGTAATCCATAATTGTACCATTATACCTTATTCTTTGTTGCCTAATAGGAACAATTGGGTAACGCTCATGTGCAGCCTCGGTCAAATTATACCTTATTCTTTGTTGCCTAATAGGAACTTTATTCCGTTGAACGTTCTTACAAGGATACAAATTATACCTTATTCTTTGTTGCCTAATAGGAACAAACTGTTTGGCACAGTCCAGGCACCAAGCCAAATTATACCTTATTCTTTGTTGCCTAATAGGAACTTCCCAACAAGTTATAATCACCCATGCCCAACAAATTATAATTATACCTTATTCTTTGTTGCCTAATAGGAACTATTTTTCAGACGGCAGAAAGACTTATTAACAAATTATACCTTATTCTTTGTTGCCTAATAGGAACAGAAGACATAAACAACCGGTACGGCACATGCAAATTATACCTTATTCTTTGTTGCCTAATAGGAACCGCGTTGCCGCGTTTGTCAAGTCTTTTTATCAAATTATACCTTATTCTTTGTTGCCTAATAGGAACGCAGGGCTATTAAGCTAATTAACTTTTTCACAAATTATACCTTATTCTTTGTTGCCTAATAGGAACTTACGCAAACAGAAACGCGCGCGACGATTTCAAATTATACCTTATTCTTTGTTGCCTAATAGGAACTTGAAATGCTCTTTTTTGAAACAGGTTCCCCAAATTATACCTTATTCTTTGTTGCCTAATAGGAACAAATTATACCTTATTCTTTGTTGCCTAATAGGAACTGGTTACCGGCGAACGATACCCGCCAGCATCAAATTATACCTTATTCTTTGTTGCCTAATAGGAACGGCTTGAAATTCGGGGTCATCAGAAAGGCCCAAATTATACCTTATTCTTAATGTCCCAGTGGGCGCTAGGTCCCATAGCGGGGATAATGTGTGCGGTAAAGTTTTTCCTAAAAAGCCAGTTGGGCGTTGTCAGCCCTATTATGGGTTTAATGGGGCAGGTTAGTGCTGGGAGGAGGGTGGAATTGCTCCTTCTTAACAGATATTGCAAAGAAGGGCAAAGCCGCTCACTAGCTCCTATAAACAACTGGGGCAGCTGCTCACGTGGCCTTATGGGTGGGCTGTTCCTAAGGTAGGTGGGATTTATCGGTAATTGTGTATAAATAATTGTACAATAAGGTATCTTATGACTTTGCCTCAAGAATTTACTGATTATACTTCCCGCTTATTTGGCGCCGCGCGTTGGGAACGTTTTGTGCAATCCTTTCTGCAGGAAACTCCCGTAAGCGTGCGGATAAACCCGTGGAAAGCGGCGGAAAACCCCTTCCCAAATGCCGATCCGGTGCCATGGTGCCGGCAGGGTTTTTGGCTTAAAGAGCGGCTGCGCTTTACGGTTGACCCGCTCTTTCACGCAGGGGTGTATTATGTGCAGGAGGCCGCTTCATTATTTTTGGATTATGTGTTGCGGCAGTTGGTTACTGCGCCTGTCAGCGCGCTGGATTTGTGCGCCGCTCCGGGGGGAAAGTCCACCCTGATGCGCGCCGCTTTGCCGGAAGGATCTATGCTTGTTAGCAACGAAATTGACCGCCGCCGCGCCAATATCCTATTGGAAAACATTTTAAAACAAGGGCACCCGGACGTATTGGTTACGCATAATGCGCCAAAAGATTTTGCCAAAACAAACATACTATTTGACGTTATTTTAACGGACGCGCCGTGTTCGGGCGAGGGGCTTTTCCGGCGGGAACCTGACGCCGTCAACGAGTGGAGCCCGCAAAACGTGCATTTTTGCGCGCAGCGCCAGCGGCAGATTTTGCGCGATATTTGGCCTTGCCTAAAGGACGGCGGCTTACTAATTTACAGCACCTGCACCTTTAATACGCACGAAAACGAGGAAACCGTTCGCTGGATTGCCGAAGAGCTGGGGGCGGATATTTTGTCTGTGCCCATTTTTCCTGATTGGCAAATTACGGGCAGTTTGCTGGCGCATTGGCAGCAGCCTGTGTATCGTTTTATTCCGGGTACGACTCGCAGTGAAGGCCTGTTTATGGCCATTCTTCGCAAACAGGGGGGGGAGAATACGTTTCCCACGTTGCCGTCCTCTTTGCGCGCACAAGTGAAAAAATACCCCTTGCTGCATGTACTTTCCGACGGGATTCCTCAGCCAGAAGCCAAGGGACGGGAACAAATTCCGTCGGCGGCGCAGGCGCTTTCGCTATCCATACAGCAGGCGGATTTTCCCCGGGCGGAGCTCTGCTTAGAAGAGGCTTTGCGCTATTTACACAGGGAAACGCTTCACTTGCCCGGTAACACGCCGCACGGCTTTGTGCTAGTGACGTATCAGGGGCATCCGCTTGGCTTTGTAAAAAACTTGGGCAATCGCGCCAACAACCTCTATCCCAAACCTTGGGCTATCCGCAATTTGTAGAAAGCACAATAAATTGGGCAAACGGGGCCGTAAATTTTGAAAAGTAGGAGCAAAGCGGGCGGAGGGAATAAACGGTTGAGGATATTCTCTTTGCCTGTTAGAGAAATGCCTATACAGGGCTTTTTACGCCCCACTAAAAGTACGCTAAAACAGCATGAATAAAACAGGCAGGTTTTAGAGGGCCGCATGAACCCCAAAACCCCACAAAAAAGACACCTTGTAACAGGTGTCTTTTTAAATGGTCGGGCACGGCGTGGGGACTGCCAAAGGCGGTAAGAGGGGGGTAAGCAAAATCCCTGTTTATCAGGAAAAATATAGGGAAAAATCATGAAAGTTGCCCTTTTGTATGTGGGCGGGAAAGTGAGTGTCCCGCTTATTTTATACGGAAGCTTTGTCTTTGCATATATATTCCCTACACCCTGGAACAGGGAAAAACAGGGATTAAGAGGGCGTATTATTTCAATCCTTTTTTCATGAATAGTTGGGTATTGGATTTCTTGTAATCAGAAATTTGGTAAAGCAAATAATCCGTCCCCGGTACCGCCATAGGGCCGCTTAATTTGGCTCCGCATTTTTCTGCAGGCAGGGAGATAAAAATTTCATCTTTCTCTGTGGAAATATGGTGGGCGCGGATGACTTCGCACCAGACGGGTTTTGCGGGGTCTTGCGGATCATTCGTTTCATAATAAAACACATCGCCCTGGCAGAACACATATTCCGGCGGGCCGAAATATTCGGGTGTGATTTCTTTGGCTAACTTCAGTTTTTTAGTCTTTTTAAGTTTATCATCATGCCATGCTGCATCATAAGGGGCTACGTAATCGCAGCCGTCGCAGTCAGCGGGTTTGCGGCTGTCTGTTAGGGTAATATATTGGGTTTTTTCTTTATTGCAATAAAAGGTTAACGGGGGGGCTTTTTTAGGCTGATACCGGTAAGGGCCCAACTTGTATTCTGCAAACAGATCCGGATATCCGTTCCATACACCCTGCACCAAAGCAAGAGCCGGCTTGTCAGGGGAAAATTTAATTAAATTTTCGCCATTTTCTATATACAAGTCATCTTCGGGCGTGTTATAGAAATCAATTCCTTCGGAAGCATATGTAAAGTCTTCCGCAACGAGCAAGCTTCCGTCCGGCTGCGCTAGCCCCTGTGAGTAAACGGCCATTTGGCTCATCACAAAAGCGTTTTTCCCGGGGTGTTTCTCTTCTTTAGTATCCGTAATGTCCGTATCCTGTGCATATAAGGCACAGGATATGAGGAGTAAAATGGGTAAATATACAAGTTTGTTTATTTTTTTGTTGGTAATAGGAGAATATAACTAATTTTTTTGGCCTATTTGCTCTAATTAAGTGTTCCTGCGAGCCAAAGCCACCACAGGGTTGCCACGATAAATTCCAATGCCAGATAAATGCCCCACTTGCTTAGCAAAGGTTTTTCTTTATGCAATAACCACCAACAAAATCCACACCCAAGCGAGAGCGGCAAATAAGTCCACAAGTACAAAGAAACATCATCTGTTTTCCCGTCCGGAAAAATCCACATGGCAAGGCATCCAATTAGTGGCATTATCCCTGCGAACATCGTCGTCCAACAACCCAGAGCCCGCCAAGTCTGCTTTTTCCCATGACAAAGCCACAGTGCATACCCAACATAAGCAATAGCGCTCAAATCGTACAGTACAACAGCCGTCCACCAACGCCAAGTTTCATCAGGCGTATGATATTGGGTAATCATATCAGACGTACCGTTGGCGGCCAAGTACAATGTGCCTAGAGCCACCAGATAAAACAAGGCGAAGCGGATGATTTTGCACATAATAAAGGCTCCGTTAGAGCCTTTATTATACCATTTACTTTTTATATTTTACGATAAGAGGAGCGGCTTTCTGGTTTTTTCCCCGATATTTTTCTATAAAATTACAAAACTCCACATCCTTGTCTAGCAGGTCAATACATCCCTTGCTGCCAGGGGTTGTTCCGCCATGAATAAAAAAACCGCTTCTTCCGCTTTCTTCCTTTTGTTTTGGGGTTTGGTTTATATTTGTCCGACAATTTCCCCATGCAAATTCTCCTCCGGGGTATGCACCAAACTTTTTCCCAAAGAGCCAACCCGACCCCACCACTCCTATTATCTTGTCTAGTGGGGTAGGTCTGTCAATTTTTTGCGGATTGATAATATATTCCCCTTCGGGAACAGGCCCTTGGTCTTTTTCTTGTTGGCGTTGAGGTGAGTAGTCAAAAAAACCGTTTTGTGGTTTGCCGGAAACAGCGGGTAATCTTTGCGTTATTTTGACTCCGTTTTTGTCTTGGGCGATTGTGGTTAAATAGTTGCCGTCAAAGGTGATGGATTTGATTTCTTGTTTTGTTTCCCTTTCCGATAAATCATAGGGAACAACCCGTTTTGGTTTGCCGTTTATGATGAGGAATACATCATCTTGAGGATTGTGTGTTTTATCCATATTTTCTCCCTGTATTTTTAGTATAGTGCAAAGGGGGGGAAGATTTGATAATACAAAAGCGCAGGGCTATGTTTAGGGGGTGTATTGTGGTGTTGTTATTGCGAGTGGAAATAGTAGCGGAAAATATAATATAAATTAATTATATAAAAAAATGAAGACTGTGTCAAGTTTAACAGAAAGCAGAAGTAAGAAGCTATAGATGGTACAATCGCGATTCTGCATTTTCAACAAGCAGAGAAAAAGGGGAAATTTTTGAGGTCTTTGATTTACAAAAAAGTGCTCTGTGTGCAGATAGGAACTAGTATTCACAAAACACTGAGGATCATTTTGGAGGATGGAACAAAAAAGACACCTTGTAACAGGTGTCTTTTTAAATGGACGGATACGGCGTGCGGACTGCCAAAGGCGGTAAGAGGGGAATCCCTGTTTATCAGGCAAAATACAGGGAAGAACCGTAAAAGTTGCCCTTTTGTATGTGGGCAAAAGCTGAGCGCCCCGTTTATTTCTAATAGGCACACTTTCCCTTTTCATATAAATTCCCTACATGTTGGAACAGGGAAAAACAGGGATTAAAATACTTTTATTAAATTTTGTTTGTGCGTGTAGCCCTGCAAATCGTTTTGCAAAACAGGGTACCATTTGCCTTGTTTTTCCTCGGGCCATACCCATACATAGGTGCCGTCTTTCATTTCTCCGACAATTTCTCCGTTGGGCTCTTTGCGCACGTTGGCGGGGCCGTCCACGCGGTAGAGAACGGGTTCGCTTTTGGGGCGGTATGGGCGGGCAATACTCCCTTTTGCTATAAAATCCACGGATATATCCCATTCAGGCGTATATTTTTGGCGGTTGACGGCAAAATATGGGCCGCCGTAAAAGGCCTCGCCGTCAAAGCAGCCCACGCTTTTAAGCGGGCTTTCCACCAGCAGATTAAAGTTTTCAATGGGGCCTTGCCAGTTGTTGGCGGTAGTGAGGATGTATTCCACATAGTGCTGGGCTTCTAACTTATCCCACAGGTGGTCGGTGCCCGGCGGAGTCGGAATACGGACGAAATCCTGGTAGTCCCAAGTGTTGGGATTAATGCAAGAGGAAAAAGGCATACCCGTATTGGTGCTTTTGGAAGAGGGAGTGTAGGTGTGGCGGATATGCACGGTTTTGCCGGCGGGAAAAGTTTGAACCCAAAAATAGGAAATTTCTTTTGTCCACAAATCCTCCTCACGGTCGGTAATCGTCCAGCCCTCGGCTTCTTCGTAGTCGCCCGTTTCTTTACTGGGAAGAAATACGCCGCCCCAGTGCAGGAAATTCCCGTCTATTAATAGTTGGCGGTCTTTTTCTTCCATCGCTGATACACGCTCGTGAAATAAAGGTTCTTTCAGCCCTTCCTCCGGGTATTTCCACAGAGAATTAGCCACCGCAGGTACAGCGCGTTTGCCTTGTTTTAGGTTAAAAATGGTTTGATATTTTTTAGGCTTTCCATTTACCCACAATTTGAAATGAAACTGGTGTAAAGCTTCCTGGGTATATCCATAATAATCCGCTACCGCCGCAATAGGCGGCAGGGGGAAGAAAACCTGGGTGGTAATGTCTTTATCTGTGGTGTTTTCAAACAGATAATTTACTTCTATTTGCCCGGGGCGAATATAGAGTGCCTCGGTTTTCATTTTAATTCCGTCTTGTTTTTCAAACACCACGCCGCCCGTGGGCAACACATAACCGGCTGTGTCGTTGGCACGGGCGGATATACAGGAAAGGCAAATGAGCAGAATGAACAATAATTTCTTCATTTTTTAGTATTTTTTTGAATAAAAGTTTGGTATTCTTTGACGGCTTTTTCCGCTTGCGCCGGTGTTAGTTTGGGGCGCACCACAAGCTGGCTTTTGCGGGGGGAGCCTTCGGAATCCTGCAAATAAAAAATCCAATTTGTACCCGGTATTCCAATGGGGTTATAGGGATAGAGGGCGGATTTCTCTTTTGTCTCGTACGGGGTGGCGGCATAAGCCCCGCGGGTGTGGTTTTGTAAATCACAAAAGAAGATGCCGCGCCGGGCTTTATTTCTTCCCGGCCAGGGGAAATCGTCAAAGCCGTCATAATAGAGTATATTTTCGTCGCAATAAGCAAATTGGCCGGGTGGAAAATCTATCACCGGGACGGGGCATTCTTCGCGGGCAAACGTATGTTGTTTCCCGTCCTTATGCCAGATGATTTTGTAAAATACGTCATTTTCTTCTCCGGGGGCGCCCTTTTTGATTTGCTCTATAAATTCTACCGAGGAATTTTCCCCGCACGGAAGCGAAAAATTCTTTCCGTCTAAATGCGGGACGGCAAATTCTGCTAAAAATTGTTTCTCAAATTCTTTGTAATTATCTTGCCACAATTGAAAACTTTCCAAGATAGGCAGGGGGGCTGCCGGGATAAGATGAAAATAAAGAGTCCCGGACCAATTAAAATATAAATTATTTTCTCTTATAAAGTAATCCGTCCATTCATTGTTATAGGTAAATTCTCCTAATACATAGGCCCCGTTCTCATCTGGTTTGGGCATATTAAACATTCGGAAGCGGGAATAAACGACAGCTTCTGTGTCTTTGGGGGTATCCTCCTGATTGGTGGGCAGGGGATCGGCCTGCCCACTTACCCAACATATACTAAGCAAAAATAACGCAAATAAATGTTTCATCTTTTTATTATACATTTATTCTTTTTCCTTTTCTTTTTTAGGGCCCGTGTATTCATAGTAATCCATATGAATTTGGCGGAAGGGGCAACGGCGTTTGCACAGCAGGAAAAAGCGTGGTGTTGTTAGGGAAGAACTGTTTTTAATTTCGTTACAGAGATATCCCATCCGTTCCAATATAATAAAAACACATTGGGAAAGCGGGATTTGAATGAAACTCTTGTGTCGGAAAAAAATAGGATTTCCGGTGTGATAGTAAGGATATGTAATTAGCAAATCGCAAGTAGCACATTTATTAAGAAAAGAATTGTATTTTTTGTTTTTCTTATCAATGGAATTTTGTAATGAGATAACGGGATCCTCCCAACACATACTAATATTATTAATATGAAAATTGGGATATCCAAACCACGATTTGTGAAATACTAATCGGAAATATTGTTCATTTGCTTCTATTTGTTTTTCTGTTAAATTTTCTGAAATAATTCCACTATTTAGTATTGTTTCCGAAAATATCTTCTTTAGATTTTTGGTGTTTTCTTGTAGTTTTTTTACGCCTGGATTCTTTATATAATCAATATATTCTTGCCTGGTTTGGCTGTGCCACTTTCTGGGGTCATAGGTATCAATTACTAAGCTGAGATAAATACCCTTTGTGTTTTTTACTTCAATACAAATATCCCGGGCAATTTCTGTTAGTATTTGGTTTACCCGGCATTGTTTGGTATTGTTAACCCATTCAGTCAGTTCTAACCCTTGTTTTTCCCCGCTTTTGGATGAAAATAGAAAATCAGGACTTTCTTGGGGTGAAATATCCATCAATTGGTTAGACCCTTTCCAAGCGCTTCCCTCGGGTATTTGTAAAAATAATTCTACATAAAAGGATTCCAGGGCTTTTTTTCTTTCTGGGGCAGGTGTTTCTATAAGAGTTTTGAAATATTTAATACGGTTTTTATCGGTAAAGTACATAAATTATGCTTACATTGTAACAGATTTGGATCCTCGCTATTTGCCCGCTAGAGAAAAAGGGCTGTTTTGGGACTTTTTTCTGTATCTCTAAAACCTCTCTAAGACGGGAATGTATAAAAACGGAGGGAATTCTCCGTTGGAACTCAAGCCACACAGGCAACAAAAAAGCCGCTTACTTAAAAGCGGCTTTCTAAATGGTCGGACACGGCGTGCATACTGCCAAAGGCGGTAAGATGGGGGCAAATCCCTGTTTATCAGGCAAAATACAGGGAAAAACCGTAAAAGTTGCCCTTTGTATGTGGGCGGGAAAGTGAGTGCCCCGCTTATTTTATACGGAGGATTTGCCTTTGCATATACATTCCCTATACCCTGGAACAGGGAAAAACAGGGATTAAAACACTTTTATTAAATTTTGTTTGTGCGTGTAGCCTTGCAAGCCGTTTTGCAAAACGGGATACCAGCTGCCTTGTTTTTCCCCGGGCCAGACCCAAACATAGGTATCGTTTTTCATTTCTCCGACCACTTCTCCGTTGGGTTCCTTGCGCACGTTGGCGGGGCCGTCCACGCGGTAGAGAATAGGCTCGCTTTTTGGGCGGTAGGGACGGACAATATTTCCTTTTGCTATAAAATCCACGGATATATCCCATTCAGGCGTATATTTTTGGCGGTTGACGGCAAAATATGGGCCGCCGTAAAAGGACTCGCCGTCAAAGCAGCCCACGCTTTTAAGCGGGCTTTCCACCAGCAGGTTAAAATTTTCTATGGAGCCTTGCCAGTTGTTGGCGGTAGTGAGAATGTATTCCACATAGTCTTGGGCGTCTAAGTGCTGCCAGGAATAGGTGCGTTCATTTTTCGGTATAAATACGAAATCCTGATATTTTTTGCTATTTTTATCTATACATTTAGAAAAAGGCGTCCCTACATTTGTAGTCATTGCCGTGGGAACATACGTATGCCGGACAGAAACGGTTTTTCCTGCCGGGAATGTTTGCTGCCAAGAGTAAGAAAGTTGTTTCTGCCACGCATCTGTCATTTCCCAGGCTTGCACTTCTCCTCTAGTCGGGTCTAGAATCCAACCGTATTTTAAGATGTTTTTATCAATAAAAGGCTGTCGTTCTTTCGGCTGCAACATTTCAACCCGGCGGTCTAATTCCGCTTCAGAGATGATTTCTTCCTCTGTATAAAAGAGGACGGGGACAAGGGCTGTAATGTCTGTTTCACCGCTTAGAATAGTCCAATGTTTTTCATATTGCACAGGCTTGTTATTGACCCATAATTTAAATTCGTAATCGTGGGCAAGGTCGCCTTGCGGGAAAGTCTCTACGGCTGGCATTTGGGGCAGGGGGAAGAAAACTTGGGTAGTAATATCTTTGTCCGTGGTGTTTTCAAACAGATAATTTACTTCTATCTGCCCGGGGCGAATATAGAGTGCCTCGGTTTTCATTTTAATGCCGTCTTGTTTTTCAAACACTACTCCTCCCGTGGGCAACACAGTGCCAGAAGTGTCGTTGGCATAGGCGTATAATCCTGTCAAACAACAAAAAACACATAAAATATATCTAAACATAATTTCTCTGGGCAACCAAGAGTTGGGCCTATGGTTGCCCATAAACTCCTTTATATGGGTCTTTTATATCTATATATTTTGTATTTTATATTATTTTTATTTTTGGGTTGCCAATGAGTGCTGATTCCTTCTGCCTTGGCTGTTTTCCCATTGACGCTGCCATATACTTCAGGAACCTTGCCCTTCCAAGTTGAGGAATTCCTTTCTTTTCCTGTAAGTAAAGCGGCATGTCCGTTTTTTTCTCCTTTTTCTGTAGCCGCGACAATATATCCTTCTTGGGCTAGTTTTAATGCCATTGCGTGATCTGTATTTCCATTTTCATCAACAGGTAAGTCAGCCCAATCCCCCGAGAGTTCCATTCCTTTGATCATACTGTTCATATTGCTGTCTTTGGCTACATTAATCCCTAATTTGGATAACTCCCGGCCGAAGACAGTGTTGCAGCGTAGCTCAGAGCCTATAATATTGCCATTTTTGTCTTTTCTAGGGGTATTGCGCCACTGTTCATTTCTTTTTTCCCATTCTTCCGTAGAAGCCCCCTTGGGTTGCGGCCATCTATAAACATAGCGTTTTTGCTCTTCATAAGGAGACATGCTTGCAAATGTTTCTTTGGGATCAGGTATATTCAGGCGTTCAAAGATGTTTTGCTCTTTAGGAGGTTTTTGAAAACTAGTGTTTTCTGTTTGTTTTTCCATAAACTGTTCCCATTGTTGTTGATTTTCCCAGAGGGTTTTTCTTCTGTCAAAGTCGGAAGGTTCATCGGGTTCAGCGGGGATAAAAGAATCTGTGTTGCTAGAGATATGATAAGGAATCTTTTTGTTAGATGAATTTCGTAATTCATAAAGAATACCTTCTTTTTCTTCGTTATAATTCCTTTTACCGTAAAGTTGTGTGGTAAAATGGTCTTGGCGGGCTTGTTGGCGCTCTAAATATTCTATTTGTTTTAAGCGCGTTTCCAGTAAGTGCTTGCGCAGAGGATGAATAGTGGTTTTTTTGTTAGGCATAAGGCTACTCCTTAGGTGAGATAATACGTCAAAACGGAAGGCGCGCAGAGACAGAGGTAACAGAAAGCCCCTTGGGCAGAAGAAGGGACGGCGCCAAACGGCCCGCCTGAAAGCGGGCTATGCTGTAAAGAAAAACTAAAAAGGATTGTACGGCAGGAAATATCTACAAATATATTATAGTATAAAATAGTTATAAAAGTCAAGTTTTTATAAAGGTAAGGGATGAAGTAGGCAATAGAAAAAATGAGTTGGTATGATATAGACAAATATAAAATAATAATAGGATTCTGAATAATTTTTTTGAATAGTTGAGAAGGCGATGAGGGCTATTCCCTCGTTAGAGAAAAAGCCCGGAAAAGCTCCTTTTAGTTCTATCTCTAAAAGCTATCTAGGACGGGAATGTATAAAAATGGCGGCAATTTTCCGACGGAACCTAAGCTGCACAGGCAACAAAAAAGCCGCTTACTTAAAAGCGGCTTTCTAAATGGTCGGGGCGGCGGGATTCGAACCCACGACCTCACGGTCCCGAACCGTGCGCGCTACCATCTGCGCTACGCCCCGTATAATAATTTTAAATGGTCGGGAAGGCGGGACTCGAACCCGCGATCTCTCGCACCCCAAGCGAGCGCTCTACCTCTGAGCCACTCCCCGAAATAAGGTGGTTTCTTTCAACCACCTTTATATTTTATCATTCTTTTATTAAATCTTCCAGCGTTTCTTTAATTTCCGTCAGAAACTTAATATCTGTGCGGGACGGAGCAGGCGTATTGCCCATGGATGCTAATTGATACTTGCCCAGCTGTTTTTTAGCTCCTTCCAGGGTAAGTTTATGCTTGTAGATTAAATCTTTTATTTTAAGGATAGTATAAACGTCTTCTTTAGTATATCGGCGGTGGCCGCTTTCCTTGCGTATGGGCTTAATCAGGCCAAATTCCGCTTCCCAGTAGCGCACGGAATATTCCGGCACACCGGTGATGCGCTTTACATCTCCTATAGAAAAATAATCTTTTTGTTCCAGTTCTTCCAGTCCCATAAATTTATTATAGCATTTCCGTTTTTACCTTATATGCAAGGCGTTATTTTATAGGGAATGCTGTTTTTATAAGAGTTGTTGCGGGCTTTGGCTGTTTAAGAGGAAAGGGTCTTTGTTACGGATAAAAAAGTCAAATAAAAATCCGCCAATTAAACCGTAAAGCAAAAACCCCGTTGCGCTTAATAAGAGTTGGAACCATATGGATTGGCTGGCCTTGACAAATAAAATCCATCCCAACAGTGATATTAATATAGTGCATGAGAATAACAGTAACAGGAAAGAGGGCCAATATTCCCGTATTAGGCGGGCCGTATTGAGGGCGGCGTCTTTCACAGAAGAAGAAATGATGTTTGCCGTAGTGAAGAATGCTGCCAGTGACACCAATAAAGAAAACAGAAAATTGGTAAGAAAGCTGGAGGAAAAGGGAGAAGGGATAATTCTTTCCAGCGTCCCCGTCATTGCCGCTAGAATCGTTACTATTAGGGCGAGGGCGGCTATAAAAGGGAAAAGGCGCAAAGACGCACGCAGCGTGTCTAAAAAGTCAAAATATTTTTCAAAAATAGCAAAAGAATTTAGCAACGCATGGAAAAATGAAACAAAAATCATTGTAAGGAAAGCCAATAATACTCCAGCGTAGAAACACCATATGGCGGCGCTGAAAATAAAGTCTAAAACCACGGAGTCTAAAATAGTCATTCCCAGGCCCGTTCTGTATATGGCGCCTACCACGGCCCCAATCATTTTGGGAAGTGCTTCCTGCAACAATACATAGCCGCCCGTAGCCGTAAACCACAGCAAAAAGAAACGAATATACCATTTTTTAGAGAGAATTTCTAATATATGCATAAATAGTACCTGGAAATTATAGATTTTTTTATTATATTATATTACAAAGGGTTTTACGTTTTGATTAACATAATACAATAATAAAGAGGATACTATTTATGTATTGTATGATGCGTTTTATTATTTTGTATTTATGCTTTGTCGTAGCTTTACCCGCGGCGGCCCAATATGCAGCAAAAGAGGTGCCGGCGGGCAGCCCTGCTTCCTTAATTCAGCAGTTCTATCAGAAAAAAGTAAAAGACGCTACCAGCCAAAACGCCACTTTTCAGGACCGTTATAATGCGGTTGCTTTTTGGGCCTACCCGCGGACTTTTTGGGAAGACGTCGTCCCAGGTTTGGCCCCTTTCCAACAGCCTGGTAATTTTTTTATGTTTAATTTGCTGGGAACTTATGACTCTTTAAAATCTCAAAAAGCCCAGCCGGTGGAAAAGATGGCTAATGAAATGGTTCTTAAAATAGTAGCAAATCCACGCCGGGTGGAAGTATCCCGCACATTGCCGTTTCCTGTCAAAAAAAGCCCTTGGTTTGCTGCTTTTAGTTTAAGTTCTATGTACATCCAACTGGGGGATTACGCGGCTAAAGTAAATGAGATTAAAACTATTTGTAATAATTTAAAAAAATATGCCGCCTTGCCAGAAAAAGAGCGGGCCTTTATGATGAAAGGCTATGAAAATTTTGACTGTTCCGTAGCGCAGGAAAATGTGGACCCGGCGGTGTTTTCTAAACGGCAGAATGAAATTGTAAATTTTGTGCGGGCGTATACACGCCTTTCCAACGGGTTTATCCGTTCTACGTTGGTTCCGCTGCAGACGGATTCTATTCCTGGGGCGGATGTAGAGAAGTACCTTAATGAACGGCTGTCCCTGCGCAATGCGCCGAAAGGGTTAACCAAGCAAATGTTAAAAGACAGCTTGCTTGCGGAAATTGAATTCCCCGGCTATTATTATGAACAGGCGGAAAAAATGGACCCCAGCTTGCAGGACCAACTGGTAGCCGTTTGGAAGACGGTTTCTTTCCAAGGTTCCATGGAAACGGCAGGGACTGCCTTGTCTATGTTGGACTATCTGTCCCCCGGTCTGGCAATAGCCAAATTTAATGAATATGGAAAAATGCCCTCTCGTGAAGAGGTGGTTGATACGGTGGCCGGGCGTTTGGCTGCCGCGGCGTTAAACCGCAGTATCGCTCAAATTACCAACGATTTGTTTGAATTTGAAAAACCTTTCTACTATTCTTATGTTTCTATGAGAGGGGTGGAAAAGGAAATAGGCAAGAACTGGTACGATATTGCCATGAATCAAAATTTTGGCGGTTATATGGTCGCACAAGAAGCAGCTGATAATTTGCTGCGTTCCGGCCGCCGGGAATACCAAACCCAAGAGCTTTCTGCCATGCTGACCAAACGCCGCATTTCTAAAAATGCGGAGTTTTATAAAAAAACCATGCCCATAACATTAGATTTATTTTCCGGTATCGGTATTACAGAGATGGTTACTCCGTTGGTTAGTTCCAAACGTTTAAGCCAATTAATGGCTAAATGGAACATAAAGGATAAAGTTAAACAAGGGGCGGCGGCTCTCACAGGTAAAAAACCTGCAAGCTCGTCTGCGAGTTTTTCTCAAAAAGCGGCGGCTTCATCTGCAAGTAAAAAGGCGGTTTCAGTGGCCCCCTCTCGTGTAACGGGGGCGGCTCCTTCCAAACCGGCGGCCACGGCACGTCCCGCGGCACAACACACTGTGCTCCCGGAAGAAGCTGCCGGGTCCGTTAAAGCGGGCACTGCGGCAGCAACGCCCAAAAATCCTTCTATCCAAGCAGGAAAGACGGTATCTCAGCTTCAGTCAGAGATGTTTCCCAAACCGATGGGTAAAGCGTATAACAGCCGGTCTTTAACGCCGCGAGCGTCCAAGGGCAGTCAGCAAGGGCCCGTCAAATACCGTTCGGACGGGTTGGTATACGTGGAGGCGCACCCGACGGACCCGACGAAAGCGGTATTTTACTATGCAGATGACCTGGGGCGTGTAAATACGGCAAAAGAGATGCCGATGGACGCGTATGATGGTTTAATGGGGCAAATGAGCCAAGCGGATAAAGACATGTTAGGGCGGATAGCGCAGTCATATGAGAGTGAGATAAACGCATTGAGGGCTGATCGGGAATATGACCGTTTAACAGACCTGGCGAAAGAGATTACCCGGCTGCAGGACATGCGCCAGGAGATAGCTGCTGGGAATACGTATCATTTTACAGAAGGCGGCAATTTTGCGCGCATAAAGAAGATAGACGATGAGATAGCGCGTTTAAACCGGGAAGCGGAACGTACGATTAGAGACATGAGCCGCAACGGATTAGGGAAGGAAGACAGTCTTCGTGACATGTTTAAATGGAACCAAGGGCATGCGGTAGAACGCAAGGCGGCGGCCCAGGGTACGTTAAGGTATAAAGACCGCTCCTTAATGCCGGAGGTGAAAGGGGAAGTTCCGAGAGGAGTATTTGACGTACGTGCAGACGGTTTGGTATATATGGAAGCGGACGCCACGGACCCGGCGAAAGCGATATTTTACTATGCGGATGACAAAGGCAAATTGGTGACGCGCGAAATGCCGATGGATGAATATAAAGCGTTTGTAAAAGGGCTTAAGGATAAGGATAAAGTGGTGTTGCAGCAATCGGCGCGCGCGTATCAGCCTGAGATCAATGCGTTACGTAAGGAGCGTGAATATGACCGCTTGACAGACTTAGGGCGGAGTATAGAGCAGAAGAAGAGTTATGCAAACTATTTGAGAAGCAACAGGAGCGGCAGTGCGGCGGACCATAA
>CASFXV010000005.1 GCA_949298795.1 uncultured bacterium | reverse complement strand
CAGGCCGTGCCGGAAGCAAATCCTCCAACCCCCATCCCGAATATTGGTTGATTAATACCAGCAATATCACAATAGCTATGAAGCCGATGAGCAGTTTCATCTTTACCAATTCTTATATTTTTCCAACAGCGGCTTTACGAGATATCCTTTAAAAACATCGGCGGCTATTACGCGGCGGGTCTGCGGGTTAATAATGCAAATTTTGGTAGAACAGTTTTGCACCAACCAAGCCTCAGGGCAGGTGGTATGAGGCGGATTGCAGGTAAAGTTAACGTCGGCGGCAGAAAACGGTATCACGTTTTTTTGATAGACGGCTTGTATATCGGAAGACGCAAAGGCCTGTTCTATGGCGTCGCTGAAATATTGGGCGGTAGGTACTCCGCGTATATTAAAAAACAGAACCTGTTTCTTGTCCCCTGATAAATATTCTTGAAAAGAGGGGTTTGTTGGAATGCTGTCATAAACGGTTTGCGGAATTTGAAGCTCTTTTATTATTGTAAAATGATCGTCCAAACTTGCATTGTCAGAGGATTTAAACTCTTTTTCTCCTTGTGTTAATAGATCTTTTTCTATTTGGGTCAAGCCCATTTTGTCCATAGCGCCGCCCATTGGAAACGGTACCGTATCCGGCAAAAAGAAAAACGCCGCAACAGCTAACACAATCAGAAAAACAAAATACTGTAAAAAAGAAGTGCCTTTGTTGTTCATCATATTTCCCCTTATTAAAGATTGGTAATATTCTAGCAAAAAAACAGCGGCAGAAACATTTTAAAGAAAAAATTTTTCTTTTTTTAGGAAATGTAATACAATATAGGGGATTAAAACGGGCCCTTGCGCCCGTTTGATGATATTTTATATGGAGATACGCAATGGTAAAAAAGACCGTCAAAAAAGCCGCTAAACCCGCGGCTAAAAAGACTGTAAAAAAAGCCACGAAACACGTTTACTCCTTCGGGGCTGGAAAAGCCGAAGGCAACGGCAGCATGAAAGAACTCTTGGGCGGAAAAGGCGCCAATCTGGCGGAAATGGCCGGTTTGCTTAAACTGCCCGTCCCCCCCGGATTTACGATTACCACCGAAGTCTGCACCTACTACTGGAACAACAAACGCACGTACCCCAAAACCTTAAAAGCGGACGTGGAAGCCAACCTGAAAAAAATTGAACGCGAAACGAAAAAACAGTTCGGTTCTGAAAAAAATCCTCTTTTAGTATCCGTCCGCTCCGGCGCCCGGGCTTCCATGCCGGGTATGATGGAAACCATTTTAAACATTGGTTTAACCGAAAAGACCATCCCCGGTATGATTGCCAAAACCGGTGACGCCCGCTTTGTGTATGACGCTTACCGCCGCTTGATTATGATGTATTCCGACGTGGTGATGGAAAAAGCCGCCGGCATTGAACCCAAAGACGGTGAAGGCATACGTAAAATTTTAGACGGCAAACTGGAAGCCTTAAAAGAAAAACTGGGTGTGAAAGACGATACCCACATCCCGGCGGAAGAATTAAAGGCTTTATGCGCGGATTTTAAAGCCACGGTAAAAAAAGTGCTGGGGAGCGAATTTCCCGATGATCCCATGAAACAGCTTTGGGGCGCCATTGGCGCGGTATTTGCTTCTTGGAACGGCAAACGCGCCATTGCGTACCGCAATATTGAAAACATCCCGCATGACTGGGGCACCGCCGTTAACGTGCAAACCATGGTGTTTGGCAACATGGGCGAAACCAGCGCCACCGGCGTGGCCTTTACCCGCAACCCGGGCAATGGGGATTCCCACTTCTACGGCGAATATTTAATCAACGCCCAGGGTGAAGACGTGGTGGCCGGTATCCGCACCCCCTCCCCCATGAACAAATGGTCTGCCAATGCCCATTCCGCCCATTTGCCCACCTTGGAAAAAGTAATGCCCAAGGTATATAAGGAATTGGACGCTATCCAGAAAAAGCTGGAAAAACATTTCCACGATATGCTGGATATTGAATTTACCATTGAAGACCAAAAACTGTGGATGCTGCAGTGCCGCGTAGGCAAAAGAAACGGCACCGCCGCCGTACAGATGGCGTTGGACATGGTAAAAGAACGCTTGATTTCCAAGGAAGAAGCCGTTCTTCGCGTTACCCCGGCCCAGCTTGGGGAACTGTTGCTGCCCGCTATTGACCCTAAGGCGGAAGCCCAGTCTAAACCCATTGCCAAGGGCTTGCCGGCCGGCCCGGGCGGCGCGTGCGGGGCGATTGTATTTAACTCCGCAGACGCTATTAAACTGCAGAAAGCCGGTAAAAACGCCATTTTAGTGCGCGAAGAAACCAACCCGGAAGACATTGAAGGCATGCGCGCCGCCGCCGGTATTTTAACCCAGCGCGGGGGCATGACCTCCCACGCGGCGCTGGTAGCGCGCGGCTGGGGCAAATGCTGCATTGTAGGCTGCGGCGAACTGGAAATCAACCTGGAAGCCAAAACCGTTTCTATGGGCGGCAAAACCTTTAAAGAGGGCGACGCCTTAACCTTAAACGGCACCAAAGGCTGGGTGTATGACGGCGCTTTAAAAATGTTGGAAGCCGGCGAAGGCAACAAAAACCTGGCCAAATTCCTGGATTTGTGCGATAAAGTGCGCGCATTGAAAGTGCGCGCCAACGCCGATACGGAAGACGACGCCAAAAACGCCCGCAAATTCGGCGCGGAAGGGATTGGGTTGTTCCGTATTGAACATATGTTCTACGGCAAAAATTCCGAAAAACCCCTCTTTATCCTGCGCAAGATGATTTTGTCCGGCAGCGAGGAAGAACGCAAGAAAGCGGTAAACGAGCTTTTCCCGTACATGAAGAAAGAAATCAAAGCCACCATGAAAGCCATGGCCGGCTTTGGGGTAACCGTCCGCTTGATGGATCCGCCCTTGCATGAATTTGTGCCCACCTTGCCTGAAAAACAGGCGGAACTGGCCAAAGCGCTGGGTATTTCTATGGACGTGTTCAAAGAACGCGCCGCCGGTTTGCATGAAGTAAACCCCATGATGGGTCACCGCGGCATCCGCTTAGGGGTAACCTATCCGGAAATTACGCTCATGCAGTCCAAGGCTATTTTTGAATCCGCCGCTGAACTGTTAAAAGAAGGCGTAAAAGCCGCCCCGGAAGTGATGATTCCCTTAACCTGTGATGTAAACGAAATCATCACCCAAAAGAAACTCATCCGCCAAGCCTATGACGAAGTATGCGCCGCTTTTAAAACCAAGAAGCTGCAGTTCTCCGTCGGTACGATGATTGAAATCCCCCGCGCTGCCGTATTAGCCTATGAGGTAGCCCAAGAGGCGGATTTCTTCTCCTTCGGCACGAACGACTTGACGCAGATGACCTTTGGTTTCTCCCGCGACGACATCGGTTCTTTCCTGCCCGAATATTTAAAACAGGGTATTTTGGAGGCGGACCCGTTCCAAACCTTAGACCAACGCGGCGTGGGCATGCTTATTGAGCACGCCGTAGTGGAAGGGCGCGACGCCAAACCCAACTTAAAAGTGGGTATCTGCGGTGAACACGGGGGCGACCCGGAAAGCGTGGAATTCTGCCACCGGGAAGGATTCACTTATGTTTCCTGCTCCGCCTTCCGCGTGCCGATAGCCCGTTTAGCCGCCGCCCAGGCCGCCGCTAAGGACGTGTTGGCTAAAAAGAAACGCAAATAATTGGTTTGCAGTTTAGAAAAAATAATTTCCCGCATTGTATTACGCAATGCGGGAAATTTTTTATAAATACCGCTTGGAATATGAACCCTTGGCGTAAAACATAACAACCGGGGCTCCCCCTTTATCTATGGCAAAGGGGCTGGCAACACAGGCCATTTTATATAAAATGAGCTTGTATGAAAGGCAAGGCCGGCGGTTTGCTAAGTTTCCAAACAAACTGGCGTTTTGATAACGCCTATAACAAAGGACCGCAATTTTACTTATTTTAAAAGGCATAACCCCTGGCCCAGTGGATTGGGTAAATAAAGGATATTCCCCAGCCCGTGTTTTTTACTTAGGGCTTAAGCGCGGACGGTGTGCCCTCTCCCCTACTAAAGCTGGGGGCTGTATTCGTGTATCTTGCATTTTAAAGTGGTGGCAAAACTTGGCGGGAGTAACCGGATAGCTTCACTAAGACCCAGTGTAGCTAAGGATAAGGCGCTTTCCCACTCCTATTTGTCTTATCATTCTGTTTTTACGGCTTTGCCGTTTCCCCGGGAATTTGGTCTTTCTGTTTTAGGAATTACCCCATAATATTTAAAAATTCTTTGCAGCATTTAATAGCGCCAGGAACGCTTTTATTTGCATTAGGGGTATAAACTATGTATGGCAAAACGTATTTTTGGCCTTTTAAAGCATAAAAGGGATAATAAAAGGGGGCTTTTTATAGTTTTTAACCTGTTTTTGTAGGATTTTTATCCAAAATAGATTTTTTATACTCCCAAAAATCTGCAAACTACCATTCAAATACCTAAGGGCTTTGCCTATCCTCTTTTATTTAAAATCCATTTGCACATAAAAAATAAGTGCTAATTTTTGTTTTTTGCGTTTTAAATTATAAAATTAAAGATAAATATGATTTGATTAAAATAATACGTAATTTTAAAAAAGATTATAATTTAAGTATTTTTAAAATTAATTATAAATTTAAATTATTGCAATGCTATATTGAAAAAGATAAAAATATTTATATTTTAAGTATTTTTATTTTTACATATTATTTTTTATTTATAACAAAAGCGGAGATGTTTTATATTAGCTGGGCAGAGTAGAGAACCCATAAATACGCTTTAAAATAATAAATATCCCCGGCTATTCCGGGGGTTTTCATAATACAAAAAAGCCCGGCAGCTAAGCCGGGCTTTTTATGGAAAAATGAAACTACCGGGCAACGGTTTCTGCCGCTGGTGTTGCTGGGGAACCGGCTTGAGCAGAAGAGGCTTGCTCTTGGGGCTGTGCGCTTGTTTCCACGGCGGACGGCTCTTCCTCTACATACAAAGAGGGGTCTATAGAGTAGTCCTGTTCATATATTTCAGGGATACGCATATCATCTACTTTTTTTACCCATTCCTGGCGGTTTTCCAAGTAAGAGGTGGCAAAATTGCGGGCATTTTCCAAGGCGCCGTCCCCGCGGGAGGCATACCAGCGCGCCACAAACTGCAGGGATTTCATGTTCTCCCCCTCTTTTACATATTTAAATACATTGTATTCCGCCATTGTTGCTCCTGGTGAAAATACCAAAAAATCAATAATGGCGGCGTTTTTGTCTTTAGATTCATGGGTTTCGTATGACGCCATGGAATTGGTGGATACCATATAAGCGGAAAGCAGTTTAATAGCTTCTTGCGGGGTTTGGTCTTTCAGTGTGGGAAACGTATAAACCCCTATCATTTTGGAATATCTTTCCAGGTTTTCTCCCGGCAAAAGGTATTCGTTAATCCGTCCGGCCGGTTCCTCGGTAGAAAAGGCCAGCTGGTAGGTCTGGCCGGAAAATTCCAACTTGGGCAATTTTCCTTGCCCACAGGCAGCTGTTAAAAATGCTGCCGTTATACATACAAACAAAAAAGTAAATGTTTTCATATTATTCATTATACATAGTTTTTGGCGGGGCCTAGGGCCTTTTTCCCTTGGCGTATGGGCCCAAAGGCCCTGGCGGCATTACGTTTAAGCCTTATAAAATAATAATATATCGGAGGAATTTTACCCTATGCAACTAAATGAAAACCAAACCCTTATGTTAAGCCTGGAGTTTAAAGTATTTATCCCGGCTTCAAAATAATATTGCCCTAATAACAAAAAATGTTTATAATATAAATGAAATTTTTGTATTTTCATTTTATGTGTCTTATGAAAAAACCCTTTTTAACCTTAGCAGTTTTATCATGCAGTGCTTTATTGCAGGCAGGGGTGCAGGATGCCCTGTCCCAAGCGGCTATTACCGCCAAAAGAAACCAAGTGCAGCAACAATTTCAGCAAGCGTATGAAAATGCGCTTGCCTGCCGCCAAGCTGTGCAAAGCGGACGTTGGAACGCGGCCATACAAGCCGGTACAAAGGCCCAGCAATACCACCGGCAAGCCACCGCTTTGGCTGAAGAAAACAACATAAAAATATACCGCGCGGTCATCGCGCCGGATAATTTGCTGACGGACCCTTTTGTTTTCTTGGCGGACGTGTATGAGAACGTTTTATTTGCACAAGTAATAAGCGGTAAAATTTCCATGCAAGAAGCCGTACAGCAAGGTCAGCGTCTGGCTAAAAACGAGGGCCTTTTAGGAGCTATTTTGGGCGAAAATGAAAAAATCAACGCCGCTTATATGGATATTTCTGAAGCGTTCCGTTCTTGGAAAGGCTGCCCCCGCGCCATTGAATCTTTGGGCCAGCAGGCAAAAGTAAACGCCCAAGGTTTTTGCCAGCCTGAATTTTAATAGAACCGGCTCATTTTAAAAAGCCCGGTCTGACACGGCCGGGCTTTTGCATCAAGCCTGAATTTTGCTTAATGTAACACAGCGGCAAAGCGCAGAGTGTGTGCCGCTGTCATACAAATAACCCGGCATTTGCCAGGGAGGCTGCTATGAAACGCAAAAAACTGTTTGCCGCTTATGAAAGCATATGGGAGAGGATTTTCCTTTTCTATTCCGGCTGCTGTATTGTTTTGTTGGCAATAGGCGCCTGCCTTTGGCTGGGGGCAAGCGCTAATTTGCCTCAATTTTATGCCGTGACGGCGTTGTGTTTGGCGGTTTTATGCTGGGTGGGGCATTATGCGTTTAAAGCGCGGGTTGTTATGTATGCCGAAGGAATACAAATTATAGGCTATCCTTTTTTTGAATGGCGGCATTTGCGGCAGGCCCGGTTTGTGTTTTTGTCTTCCGCCAGGGCGGCTTTATCTCCGGATGAAGAATTGGAAATAGTTCCCGTAAAAAAATTTAAGTGGCGGGTTTCCTGGTGGCGGCGTTGGTTTTTAAAGGAAGATTTCTGCAAGCGCATAATTGTGCCCTTTTGGTCTTTACCGCAGCCGGCGCGCACGCGGATGTTGCAAGAGTTGGGAAAATATATTTCCGTACATCAGCCGGCCCCCCTGCGCGAAGATGAACACACCCGCCTGTTTTTGCGCCGTTTATTTTTTATGATAGTAGACGCAATGGGGCTGATTATTCTTATTTTAATAGGATATTTCGTCTTTTTATTTTTGGGGGACGCGCTTTACCTGGCAGGCAATATTTACTAAAATATAACAATGAAAGCTTTTCCTATTATTGTATCTTCCCCGTCGGGTGCGGGCAAAACCACTATTGTAGACGCCGTGCTTAAACGCAATAAAACCGTGTCGCGCGTGGTTACGGCCACCACCCGGGGCCCGCGTACCGGGGAGAAAGATGGTATAGATTACCATTTTTGGACTATCAAACAGTTTGAACAAGCCATTAAAAAAGGCCAAATGTTGGAATGGGCGCAAGTACACACCCATTATTACGGTATTCCAAAAAAATCGGTGGAAGATTTATTGGAAAAAGGAATTTGCCCCATTTTGGTGATTGACGTGCAAGGCGCGCGCACCATGTTAAAAGAATACCCGGACGCCGCCACCGTGTTTATTGTTCCCCCCAGCTTAAAAGAATTAAAAAAGCGCATTTTGGGGCGCAACGATAACACCCAGGACATAGAAATCCGCCTGGAAACGGCCAAAAAAGAAATGCTGGAGCTGGAACATTACAACTACGCTTTGTTAAATGATGACTTGGCCGAAGCCGTAGATAAAATGGCCGGCATTATAGCGGCGGAACAATGCCGCGTTAGCCGCCAGGACACCAAAATCACAGATTTGAAGTAATGTTAAGGGAGTGAACAAATGTCTATAAAACAAGATAAGGAATTTGACGCTAAACTGATGAACTTTGACGGGGACCGCTATGACGTGGTGGTTTTGGCGTCTATCTGGGCCAAAGAATTAAAAAAGAAAGACGAATATAAAAACCAACCCAACGCCGTGGTGATTAAAGTGGCGTTGGATGACATCATCTCCGGGAAGGTTTCCAAAGAAGAAGTGCTTAAAATCAGCAAAGAAAACTTAGAAGCTGAATTAAGAGCGCAGGAAGAAGCCCGCAGAGAAGCCGAACGCAAAGCCAAAGAGCCGATGAAGTTATAAACCGTATTATGGCAGACAAGTCCGTACGCGCTTTAGCGGCTGAATTAAAAAATTTTCTTTCAGCCCATGAAGAGGAAGACTTTGTATCGGCGGCCGCCCAACCGGCGGCCGCCGGGTTTTCGCGCGTAACGGGGCAGGAAGATAATACCCCTGCCCAGCCCCAAATGGGCCCTGCCTCCCCGGTTTTATATCAGCAAGTTTCCCCCAGCCGGCCGGCTCAGCATGCCGCCGCGGTTTCCAAACAGCCGCCGCAGGATACGTTGACGGTGGTTTTTGGGCAGGCGGCGCAACAGCACCCGCAACCCGTTACGGTGGAAAAGCCCCAGCCGGTTGTTTCCGCCCCGGTTTGCCCGCCGGACCAACCCCCTGTTGGAGGAACCATGACAACGGAAGAAAAAACCGCCGCGCTGGCTGAACTGGCCGCCACCATTAAAAATTGTTCCCGCTGCCCCCTTGGGGATACGCGCTTAAATGCCGTACCCGGGGAAGGCAATGTAAATGCCCGTTTAATGTTTGTGGGGGAAGGCCCGGGATATGACGAAGACCGCCAAGGCCGCCCGTTTGTGGGCCGCGCCGGGCAGCTGTTGGATAAAATGATTGCCGCCATGGGTTTAAAACGGGAAGAGGTTTTTATAGCCAATATTGCCAAATGCCACCCCATGGTAGACCCCCAACACCCGGAAAAACACGGAAATGACCGCGCCCCCAACGCGCAGGAAATCGCCTGCTGCCGCAAATATTTGGAAAAACAGATTTCTATTATCCTGCCGGAAGTGGTGGTGGCTTTGGGCGGCGTGTCGGCCAAAGCGTTGATTGCGGACGCCAAATCGTTAGGGGCCTTGCGCGGGAAATTTTATACATTAAGCTTGGACAATGTTTCCCTTCCCCGTCCCGTCAAAATATTGGCCACTTTCCACCCCGCCGCCTTGCTGCGCAACCCGGGTTGGAAAAAAGACGCCTGGGCCGATTTGCAAATGGTCATGGCGCATATGGGCTTAAAAGCCCCCTCCAAATAAGGTCCTCTTATGTTTTGCAAGGTTGTGTTTGACGTCCCGCTGGACCGTGATTTTGACTACCATATCCCCCCTGAACTGGAACCTTTGGTTAGGCCGGGCGTGCGTGTTACGGCTCCGTTCGGCCCGCGGCTTACGGCGGGGCTGGTGTTACAAGTAACCCCCTGTTGTGAATTGGATAATATTAAAATTAAAGATATCGCCTGCGTGGTGGACAGCCGCCCCGTATTTGGCAGTGATTTGTTTGAACTGGCCTCTTTTATGAAAAAAACTTGGGGCGGGGCCATTGGGCAAATCTTATTTTCTTTGGTTCCCCCCCAGCCTTATTTTAAATTGCAGGAAAGCGCCGCCCCCGCACCGTTTGTTTCCCAATCCCAAATTGTTTTGCATACCCCCCAACAACAGGCGGTATTTCAGGAGATTGCCGCCTCCCCGGCCTATGAGTATTACCCGGTTTTACTAAGCGGCCCGGCGGGAACCGGCAAAACTGCGCTTTGTTTGAAATTGGCCGAAAAAGCCCTGCAAAATTTTGGGCAAACGCTTATTACCGTGCCTGACATTGTGGCCGCCAAAGATTTTATTTCCCGCGCCAAAAAACAATTTGGGGAAGAATACGTTTTTTGCTGGCACAGCAAAACCCCGCTGGCGCAAAAGAAGAAATACTTTTCCGCCGTGGCAAACGGCGTGCCGTGCGTGGTAATCGCCATGCGTTCGGGCATATTGCTTCCTTTTAAAAACCTGCGTTTGGCGGTGGTTTTGCAAGAAGAAGATGAAAACTACAAGCAGGAAGAAAATAAACCGTACTATCACGTGCGGAACTTAGCCCTTTTGCGCGGGCAAATGCACTCGGCCCTGGTGGTGTTTGTTTCCCAAACGCCCAGTTTAGAGATGATTCATCTTGTGCAAGAAGGGCGGGTGGGGCACTATCAATTAAGCCAAAAACTGCCCGGAACGGACTATTCCCCCCAAGTAAAAATTACGCAAAAACGCGGGGAACATTCCAAATACATTTCTGATTTTTTAACGCAGGAAATACGCCAAAATTTAACCCGCAAAGAACCGGTTTTGCTATTGCTTAACCGCCGGGGTTATTCCAACGCCTATTATTGCTTAAACTGCGGGGAATACGCCCGGTGTAAAAAGTGCGGGGCCATTCTTTCGCGTGAAAACACGCCCGAACACGGGGATTTTTTATTATGCAAAAAATGCGGCGCGCATGAACCGTTGGAACAAAAATGCCCCAAATGCGCCAATTTGATTTTTAAATCCCGCGGCGGCGGCACGCAAAAAATAGTAACGGAAGTGCAAAAGCTCTTTCCGCAGGCGCGCATTTTGCGTTTGGATTCGGATACGTTAAAAACCAAATCCGGCCAAGGACATGAGGCCGCCCAGGCTATTTCCAGCGGGCAGGCGGATATTTTAATAGGCACCCGCTTGGCCGCCAGCGCCGCCAACGGACGTAAAATTACGCTTTTTGGCGTATTGGACGCGGATTTGGAGCTGGACAGCCCGGATTTCCGCGCCAGTGAAAAATTCGGCCAGCTTTTGTTTCATTTGCGCGGCAGCGCCGGCTGCGTTGCGGGCGGCAGGCTGGTTGTGCAGGCTTCCGGGCCGGATATTTATCCTTTTGAGTTTGTGGAAAACGGGGATTGGGAAGGCTCTTTCCAACAGGAACTGGCCTTGCGGGAAGCCTTTCAATATCCCCCCTTTGTGCATTTGGTGCGCGTTACCCTAAAAAATAAAGAATATAAAGAACTGGATAAACAATCCGCCCGCTTAAAAGCCTTGTTTGAGGGGTGCGCGCTGGAGGCGGCCGGCCCCGTTTCCTGCGGCAAAAAAACGGATAAATTAAAAAAGCAATACCTGTTGTTTAAATTAACGCAGGAGCAATACTTCCCCGCCGTGGCGGCGTTGGACCGTTTGTCCGCGCAAGACAAAAAACACCCGTTTAAACTATCGGCCGACCCGTATGACTTTTACTAATTCACCTATTTTTTGTACTATAAACTAAATAGAGTAGACAGGGGGTTTTATGTTTCCATTGCAAGGACGTTTAAACAGAAAAGAATTTATTATACGCATGCTGATTGCTTTTGTAATTTACTCTGTGGGCTCTTTGTTTGTAGCTTTGGCTCATTACAGAGGCGGGCTGGAATTGCTTTTAGTGCCTTTTATGTTTATTGGCAGCGGGTTGTTGCTGTTGTTTTTGTTATACTCCTGCAGCGCCATTGTGCGCCGCTTGCATGACATTGATTTTTGCGGCTGGTGGACCATACTGGTTTATGCGCTGCCCTTTTGTATATTAATATTGTGTTTTTTGCCGGGCACGCCCGGTTCCAACCGATACGGACGCGCAAAATAAACACTTTTTACCGCCTGCCAAAGCAGGCGGTTTTAGTTTGTATATGGTAAAATATTAGTAATACCCGTTTTGGAGATTATTTAAATGACGATTGACGAACAAATTAATTTTTTAACGCGCGGCTGCGTGGATGTTGTATCCAAGGCTGATCTAGCCAAAAAATTGGAAAGCGGCAAAACTTTGACCATTAAACTGGGCTGTGATCCCACCAGTGCGGACCTGCACCTGGGCCACAGCGTAGTGCTTTCTTTACTGCGCCGTTTTCAGGATTTGGGGCATAAAGCCATTTTGGTGATAGGTGACTTTACGGCCGCCGTGGGGGACCCGTCCGGCCGCGATTCCACCCGCCCCGTCCTTCCCCGTGAGAAAATTTTAGAAAACGCCAAAACCTATACGGACCAAGCTTTTAAAGTGCTGGACCCGGCCAAAACCGAAGTGCGCTTTAACAGCGAATGGCTGGACCCGTTTGTTTCCGGCAAGGGCCTGATGCAAACCTTGCAAAAAGTAACCGTGGCGCAGGTATTGGAACGCGAAGATTTCAAAAAACGCATGGCGGACGGAAACCCCATCAGCCTGTTGGAAGTGCTCTACAGCTTGTTCCAGGGGCAGGACTCCGTAGCCTTACAGGCGGACGTGGAACTGGGCGGAACGGACCAAATATTTAACTTGCTGGTAGGCCGCCAGCTGCAGAAAAACAACGGGCAGGAACCCCAAGTGGCCATTACGGTGCCGCTGCTGGTGGGTATAGACGGGGTGAAAAAAATGTCCAAATCTTACGGCAATTATGTGGGGCTGAACGACCAGCCTAACGATATGTTTGGCAAAATTATGTCTATATCCGACGAGCTGATGATTTCTTATTACGAGCTGTTAACCTCCGCCGATATGGCCCAAGTAAAAGCCATGCACCCCATGGAAGCCAAAAAACAGCTGGCGGGGCTGCTTACCAGCCGTTTCCACGGTGAAGAGGCCGCCAAGGCCGCCCGGGCCAATTTTGAGCAGGTCTTCTCCAAAAAGCAAAACCCGGACGAAATGCCCGAATTTAAACCGCAGGAAGGAGCCCTTTTATCTGCCGTTATTTTTGCGGCGGGCGCGGCCCAAAGCAAAAACAAGGCCCGCGCGTTAATTGAACAAGGCGCCGTGCGTTTAAACGGGGTAAAGGCGGAGCAAGACGCTCCCCTCTCGTTTGAAAACGGGGCCGTGCTGCAAATTGGGCGGCGCACTTTCTTAAAATTGGTGAAATAGACGGATGAAACGGCTTCTTATATTCTTTTTAATCTGCTTTCTTTTTTTGATAAGCGTGCTGTGGCTGGTAAAGATGTTCTCCTGGGATAAAGGAGAACTGATTACGTTTACCATACGCCCCGGGCAAAGCGGGGCGGAGGTCGCGCAGGAATTAAAAGAAGCCGGGGTAATTAAAAACCCCCTGGCGTTTAGAATATTGCTGCGGCTTACGTCTTCGGCCAAAGATTTAAAGGCCGGCAAGTTTGACCTGCGCAAAAACACCCCCAGCTTTGAAGTAATCAACTGCATTAAAAGCGGGCGCTGTACCCACTATGAACGCCTAACCGTGCTGGAAGGCTGGCGGAGCGAAGAAATAGCCGAAGCCCTTTCTGAAAAAGGCATAACGGACGGAAATGAATTTTTATCCATTGTGCGGGAACGGGATTTGGAAGGCAAGTTATACCCGTCCACCTATTTATTTTCAGAAAATACTCCCGCGCAAAAAGTAGTGGCGGAAATGACGGCCCAGTACGAACAGCGCATTTTGCCGCTGTTTCTTAAGTATCCGTCTAAACTATCTGAAAAAGAAATTCTTACCTTGGCCTCTATTGTGGAGCGGGAAGCCATTCATCATGACGAGCGCCCCAAAATTGCCGCCGTGTATTTAAACCGTTTAAAAATAGGCAAACGCTTGGAGGCGGACCCTACCGTCCAGTACGCGCTGGGTTTTAACACCAAAGAAAACCGCTACTGGAAAAAGGGCCTTACGTATAAAGACTTAAAAACCAAATCCCCCTATAATACGTACCGTAATGCGGGTCTTCCGCCCGGGCCTATTTGTAACCCCAGCTATGAGTCTATTTTAGGGGTATTAAACCCGGAACCTAATTTTGACAATCTGTACTTTGTGGCCGATAATACCGGGCGGCATGTCTTCAGCCCTACCTTTGACCAGCACAAACGCAATATACGCCGCATACGCGGGCTGGAATAGAACGCTGCGTTTTACGTTTTACACACATACCCGGAATGAATAAACTCCGGGTATTTTATTTAAGTGCCATGGTGTAAACATAGGACTAAAAAAATAACAGGTTTAGGACCAAAGACCCATGCCCGCCCCAAAACAGCTTTATATAATAAACGTATTCCAGGAGAATTTAGTATGCATAAAATATATTTAATTGTAGGCTTGATTTGCCTGTCTTTTTCACTTCAGGCGCAAGGCCTGATAAGAAAAGCGGTTAAATCCGCCCAGCGCAATGGAAGCAAAATAGAGCTTTCCAAGACGCTGTTAAATGGCAAAAAGTATTCCAAATTAGTAAAAACATTAAATAGGAAAACGGCTAACGCTTTCTTAAAGCAACAAGCTCAAATACTATTATTACAAAATAATATTCTAAGTTTATCACTTCCTACTCAAATAAATGAAGCGCAACTTTACCCGTTGGCAAGGGCGGCGGCCAAACTGGTAAACCCCAAAGATAAAAAGGCCCAGCTCTTAATGGAAAAATGGCTGGAAAAGAATATCCGTTATGCCCAACTGTACGCGCAAAAAATAAACGGTACTCCCAATGACATGACTGCCTACTATGTAGCTTGGCTGTATGCAAACTGCCTGGTGCATAAAGCCAATCACCCGGCTTACCAATTGTTGGAAAACACGCTGGAAACCAAATACGGGTTTTTAAACTATAAAGAGCTATATCATCACCAACTGTAACGGATCAATCCGCATAAGTTTACCTGTTTTTATTCCCCGGCTGCCGCTTTGCCGGGGATATCTTTATAGGTCCAAAGCCCTATGCCAAAGAGGGCCAAAGAGCCCATGTATTTATGCAAAGCTTCTTATAAAATATGTATAGACATCATGCTTTAAGGGGGAGTTATGTTCTACCGTAAATTACAGGGTTGTTTGGTTTGTGTGTTACTTAGCCTGCCTTTTGAATTTTGCCACGCTCAGGGAATTGTAAAAAGAGGCGGGCAAAAGCTAATTCCCGCTTTGGCGGAATCTTCGGCTAAAGTTTCCGTTTTGCAAAAAAACCTTTTAATGCGCTTGGAACGAACCGCGCGCCCGCGCCAAAAACTCTTGTCTTCCATTTCTAAAGAACAATTAAATTTTACGCCTGTTATAGCAGACGGCAAGCAATATTTTGTTTCTGCGGCGGGTGTAAAATTAGCCTCCCAGAGCGATGTTTCCGCTTTTATTTACGCCGTTAAAAACAATTATTACAGCGTGGTGGTTAAATCTTTTAGGGTGCATGGTTTTTGCCCGGTAAAAGGCGTTTTTTTAAATTCTGTTTGGCAGGCGCAGGAATATGTGCAGGCGGTTAAGCAAGGTTATCAGGTAGAAATTAAACAAGGCCATATAACGGGTATCTCTCCTGAAGAAGGGGTATGGTTAAAAACAATGTCCTCCGCCAATATGTATGTACAAACCAGCAAGGAGGGTTTAAACCCGCAGGTAAAAGATGGAAAAATTGTTTCTTATATTCCGCAGCTTGGGGTGGAATTCCATTCTTCTCTTTCCGCCAGGGACTACTGCCGAGCCCGGCAATTAGGCTACCAAATGCGTATACAGGACCATAAAATAACCGGTTTTTCCCCGGTGCCGGATATGTGGTTTTTTCATTTGGCGGACGCAAAAGCCTACGCTTCGGCTATGAAAGAAAATCCGCTTCAACAAGCAGAACACGGCATTTTGACGGTGAAAAGTTCTAAACCTCTTTACTTTCGTTTTGAACCCAAATATAATGCGTACTTTTTGTTTGAGCCGGGGTATAACTCCCCCGCAAAGCCTTTTAGTAGTGGTTGGCCCCATTTATAATCCCGTATTCCCCGCCTGACGGCGGGGTTTTATTTTATACACGCGGTTTGTATGTTAACGGCCTGCATGAATTTAAAACGGCGGCTACCGATACGCCCACATCGGCAAATACGGCTTCCCACAAGTTTGCGTGTCCGGTCAGCCCCAGCAACAAAATAACTGTTTTTATTCCCAACGCTATCCAAATATTTTGCCGGACGATACGCAACGTAAACCGGGCGCAAGCAACCGCCTGGGGAATTTTGACAGGTTCGTCGCTCATTAACACCACGTCGGCGGCTTCTACGGCGGCGTCGCTCCCCAGCGCGCCCATGGCTATCCCCACGTCCGCCCGGGCTAAGACGGGGGCGTCGTTTATTCCGTCCCCCGCAAACGCTAAGGTGTACTTGGCAGGCAAGGCCGCTTTCAGCTTTTCCAGCTGCGTTACTTTGTCTGCGGGAAGCAAATCCGCGTAACAAGCGTCAGCGCCAACTTCTTGGCATATTTTTTGGGCGCTGGAAGCATTATCCCCGGTTAATAGCACAATCTGTTTTACACCTTGTTTTTTTAAAGTAAAAACAGCCTGCTGAGCGTCTTTTTTTAGCTTATCTTCTATGATTATCACTCCCGCAAAACGGCCGTTTATAGCGCAATACAGCGCATTTGCGGCAGGTATTATTTCTTTAACACCTTGGGATTGTAAAAAAGAAAGTTTGCCTATTAATACTTTTTGTCCGTCCACTTTGGCGCTTACGCCCAGCCCGGCTGTTTCTTGAATATGGCTCACGCGGGAAACGTCTAATTCTTTTCCCCAGGCGCGCAGTAACGCTTTGGCAATGGGGTGGGAGGAGGCGTGTTCCGCCAGCGCGCAGATTTCCAACAGTTCTTCTTCCGGCAGGCCGTTTGTTTTAATGAAAGACACTTCAAACACTCCTTGGGTAAGCGTACCGGTTTTGTCAGCAGCCAGCAACCCTACGCGAGATAACGCCTCCACATAGTTTCCCCCTTTTACCAATATGCCGTTTTTTGCCATGCCTCCAATCCCGCCAAAAAAACCTAACGGAACGGACAACACCAACGCGCACGGACAGGAAATGACCAAAAATACCAAGGCGCGGTATAACCATACTTTGTATTCGGCCCCTGGCAACAATAGGGGCGCAAGAACAGCCACCGCCACGGCCGCCCCCACCACCAAAGGGGTATACCAGCGGGCAAAGCGGGATATAAAACTTTCCGTCTTGGCTTTTTTGGAAGCGGCGTGTTCTACGAGTTGCAATATTTTGGCGCCGGCGCTTTGGTCATACGGGCGCAGAACTTTTATGATTAGTTTTCCGTCCTTGCAAATAAATCCGCCCAGGGCGGTTGCTCCTTGGCACAAACGGCGGGGGACGGCCTCACCCGTCAAGGCGGAGGTGTCCACATAGGCCTCCCCCTCTATGACCGTTCCGTCCAGCGGGATTTTTTCCCCGCTATGCACGGCTATTAAGCTGCCGGGAAGCACTTTTTGAGGATTTACTTTTTGCCATTTATCCCCTTGCTGCACGCGGGCAAAAGGCGGGCGCATATCCAAAAGGGCTTTAATGCTGCGGCGGGAACTGCCGGCGGCGTATTCTTGAAAACTTTCCCCCACTTGATAAAAAATCATGACGGCGGCCGCTTCCGGGTATTGCCCCAGCACAAAAGCGCCTACTGTAGCAATGGTCATTAAAAAATTTTCATCTAACACTTTGCCTTTTTTAAAGTTGGCAACCGCATGAAACAGCACTTCTTTCCCGGCCAAAAACCAAGCTAAAAAACACAAAGCAAATTGTATGTTTTTCAGCTCATTAAAAAAGAAAGAAAATGCAAACAACACGCCAGCCGCCATCAGCGGATATTTTTCCGCCGCCAGGTGTTTAAAATGATAATTTTGCGGCAAGGCGCACGGGGTTTTCCCCCCGCAGCAGCCGCAGCTGTGTTGATGAGAATGGTTCATTTTTCCCTCACGTGTTCTAACCCTAGGCTAAACACTTTTTTAACGTGTTCGTCCGCCAAAAAATAGATCATGCTTTGGCCCTGGCGGCGGCTTTTAACCAATCTGCTTTGTTTTAGCAGGCGCAGCTGGTGGGATACGGCGGATTGAGTCATTTTTAACGCGCCGGCCAAGTCACACACGCAAAATTCCGAAGCGCTAAGCGCCCACAAAATTTTTATTCTGGAAGAATCCGCAAACGCTTTAAACAAGTCCGCCAAGTCGCACAGTTCTTCTTCCTGCGGAGGATTTTGTTTAAGGGCCTTGGCCGCTATTTGATGCGCCTGCGGATTGGCGCAAACGGAAAAAGCTTCTGGTTTTTTTGAATTTGCCATAATGAAAAACCTCAAATATATGAATATATGTTCATATATTATTATATATTTTTTTAAGCGTTTGTCAATCTATTTTTGGGCTTGCCTTGTTAAAGCTTTTTATTATACTATACAGTGTAAGCAGATTTTTATAGAAAGTAAGGAGAATTGCCATGCAAAATACAAAAGGTTTTACCTTAATTGAATTGTTAGTGGTTGTATTGATTATCGGCATTTTGTCTTCCGTAGCGTTGCCGCAATATACCATTTCTGTAGAAAAAGCCCGCTTAACGGAAGGTTTTTTAAATGCTAAAGCCATGACGGACTCTATCCAACGTTACCGCCAGGCCAACCCCACCTTGGGCTGCCCCACGGACAATACGGCTTTAGATGCTGATTTACAAGGCGGGCGCTGGGATAACCCCAACGGAGGAAAGGTGTTTTCCACCAAAAACTTCACTTTTACTTTAAAAAACAATTGCACCGTGGATGTTTGCAGAAGAGATGAAGGTACCACCACATGCATTGTTAAATGGACGCAGATTATTCCAGACCAAGACAGCGGCTCCAACTACCGTATTAATATTACAAGTGATGGAACCACCGACGGACAAAAATTGGCGGACTTTGTGGGCGCTTTATAAAATATTACCTGAGAAAAAAGAAACCCCGGCTTTAACCCCGGGGTTTCTTTTTGTTTAAATGGCTTAGGCGTATTGGGTGTAGCTGCCACCCGTCAATAAACATAAGAAATAGCCTTTTTCCTTTTTGGCAGTGCCCTGCGGCGCAGAGCGTTTTTTTTAATCATATAAACCCGGGGCTGTGTAGCGTTGTACAGGGGGCAGCCGGCCTTCTCTGCCTCTTAGAAACCTATTTTTAACAAACATAAATTTTAACAAACCATATGCTTTTTGTTTGAAAGGATATAATAGGGATTCTCCCCGGCCTAGGCCGGGGCGGCATATAAAAAAAGCCTTGAAGATACCTCAAGGCTTTTTTGTAAAAACTTACGTAAAAACTACATCTTTTTTACAATCTCGGCTATATTCTCGGCCGCGTGGAGCGGGTTGGGGATATCCAGCTTAGCGTAATTTTCCGTCATGGTGCGAAGCATGGCGTCGTTTTGCACCAAAAGCGCGCGGTTTAAAAACTGGTAAATTTCCTCTTCTAAACGCTCCCCTTCCAGCGCAATTACCGCACAGCCGACGGATTGCAATATCTTGGCGTTATAATACTGGTGGTTGGCGGCCGCATGCGGATAGGGCACCAAAAGCGCCGGTTTGCGGCAATAAATCAGTTCCGCCAGCGTGCTGGCGCCGCTGCGGCATATAGCCAAATCACACGCTTGCAAAAGCTCATAAATTTCATTGGAATACGGCAGCACGCATACATTTAAAGTACGCCCATATTGGTTTTTTATGGTTTGGTACCAGCGTTCCCCGCTGATATGAATAAAATGTACGTTTTGGTTTTCCGACACAATGCGTTTTACCGCTTGAATGACCGCGGCGTTTAACCCCTTTGCCCCTTGGCTTCCGCCAAAGATAAGCACGGTTTTTTGTTGGGGGTTTAGCTCCAGCTCTTTTAATATTTTTTTACGGTCCACTGGGGCGGAAAACTCACTGCGGATAGGAGTGCTGGTTAAAACGGTGTTTTTTATTTTTTCTTTGGAAGGAAGCCCCAATAAAAACAAATCCGCAAACCGGGCGCACACTTTATTAGCCAGGCCGATTTTGGTGTTAGAGTCATGCACCACCGTTTTTATGCCCATACGGTAAGCCTGAAAAATGAGCGGGAAAGAAATATACCCCCCCGTTCCCAGGCAGACGTCCGGCTTAAAATCTTTTATCACCTTTTTCATTTGGTGCAGCGCTCCCCAAAGCTTGGCGGTAAACTTTAAATAAGCAAGCGGGTTTATCCCGCGTGGGAAGCCGATAAAATCCACCTCGCGGAATTTTAACTTGTTATCCAGCAAGATTTGGATAGCCGGGTCATTCTTGCGCACTACAAACAGTACGCTCATTCCTTGGCTGTTTAATAATTTTCCTAAAGCGAACCCGGGGTAAAAATGCCCTCCCGTTCCGCCGGAAGCGATAATAAAACGTTTATTCATTTATCTGTTCCTTGTTTTATAATGAGTATAATCTTCCCGCAAAGGGGTTTTGGGGGCCGAGTCCGAAGCGGCCATATTCAGTAAAATCCCCATCATGACCAGCGTCATAATAACCGAGGACCCCCCATACGAAAAAAACGGCAGGGCAATCCCCTTGGTGGGCATCAGGCCTATCGCCATAGCCATATTGATAAACGCTTGGACGCAAATGGTAATAGTCAGCCCAAAAATAAGCAGGCTGTTAAAGTTATTGCGCGCAACCCGGGCCAAACTAATCCCCCGCACCAACAGCCAGCAAAAAAACGCCAATAATACAGCCGCCCCCAAAAGGCCTACTTCTTCACACATGATAGAAAAAATAAAATCCGTATGGGCCGCGGGCAAGTATTCCAGTTTTAATTCGCTGTTTCCCAGGCCTTTTCCAAACCAGCCGCCCGATCCCACCGCCATAAAAGATTGGTTAAGCTGGTAACCAACGCCCCCCGGGTCCGCTTCCGGGTTTAGAAAAGAAAACAAACGTTCCCGCCGGTAAGGTACAAACAATAGTTGCTGCACGGCCAGCGGAAGCGCAATTAACACCGGTACGAGCAAATGTTTTATTTTTGCCCCGGAAGCAAATAACATGGCGCCTACCACAACCGTCATTAAGGCGGGGGTGCCAAAGTCCCGCGCGATTAAAATAAGCCCCAGCGTAATGGCGGTTACCACCAGGGGCTTTATCATCAGCATCCAATTTTTAGACAGCTTGCCCTGCACCGTGCTTAAATAATCCGCCACGTAAATAACCAACGTTACTTTGGCTATTTCAGAAGGCTGCAAATTAAAAACCCCCAAATCAATCCAGCGGTGCACATTGGCAATGGGCTTGGTAAAAAGCACTATCGTAAGCAACACCCAGGTTACATACATTAAATGGATGGGTTTAAAAATCCACAGTTTTTGCAACTTATCGTAAAATTGCCATAAAAACAGGGCGGAGGCTACGCCCAGTATGTCAAACAATACTTGCCGCTGAAAGTAAGAGATAGAATCAAACGCGCTGGAAGAATAGGTAAAAATCAGCCCAAACAGCACAAAAGCAAAGGTAATAAACGCCAAGGGTTTATCCATTGGCAGTGGGCGCCAGGTTCCCTGTACCGGCAACGGGTTATGCACCACTCCCCACGGGCGAGGTTGCGGTTTTTTAATAAAATTATTTTTCTTGCCGGAACGGGTAAACAATTTTGGCATAATGCATTACCTTATTTTAAGTGAAGCCAACGCCAGCAACATCAGCATGGCGCCCACAATCCAAAAGCGCACAATTACTTTTGGTTCGGCTATACCCATTAGTTCAAAATGGTGGTGTATGGGCGTCATTTTAAACAGGCGTTTTCCGTGGGTTAATTTAAAATACCCCATTTGAAGCATAACGGACAGCGTTTCCAATACAAAAATACCGCCTGCAATAGGAAGAAGCAATTCTTGTTTTACGCATAACGCCGCCGTGCCGATAACCCCCCCTAAAAAGAGAGAGCTGGTATCCCCCATAAACACCTGGGCCGGGTAGGCGTTAAACCACAAAAAACCGATGCACGCCCCAGCCAACGCCCCCATAAAAACGGTTATTTCTCCCGCGCCGGGAACGTAAATAATTTTTAAATAATCGGCAAAGTGTATATTCCCCGCCAGGTAAGCCACCACCCCGTAAGCGGCCGCCGTAAACACCATGCATCCGGCGGCTAAACCGTCCAGTCCGTCCGTCAGGTTGGTGGCGTTGGAGGAGCCCACAATTACCAACATGGAAAAAGCAAAATAAAAAACGGATAAATCCACAAACATTTTGCTCATATACGGTATCATTACCGAGGTAGCGTAATTGCCGTTGGGCGGATTGGCCCCCAAGTATCCCACCACTACCAAAGCGGTAAAAAGCTGAATGGCAAATTTGACGGAAGATTTCATTCCTTCCGGGTTCTTTTTAACCAACTTGGTGTAATCGTCCATAATCCCGGCGCTGGCCAGGGCTACGGTGGTAAAAATCATCAGCCAAATATACGGGTTGTCTAACCGGGCCCACAACAGTACGCTGGCTAACAAACTGACTAAAATCAGCAGCCCGCCCATGGTAGGCGTACCGCTTTTGGACAGGTGGGACGCCGGCCCGTATTCCCTTTCTATTTGCTGTATTTTGTAGGAACGCAGCTTGGCCACCACCGCCGGCCCAATAAGCAGGCTGATGAAAAAAGACGTAAACACCGCCGCGCCGGTGCGAAAGGTAATGTAATTGAAAATATTAAGGAAAGTGAAGTCGTCCTTAAATTGGGTAAGATAGTATAACACTTAAATCTCCTTAAAAATATTTTCAAAATTCATGGAGCGCGAAGCTTTTACCAAGCAGGTTCCGCTCTTCTTTTTTAACAATTTTTTAAGCTCGCCTGTCCAGTCCGCCGGGGTTTTGCCGTAAATGGCGTGCACGCCGCCGGCTTTTTGCAACACTTCATAGGCGTAGTGCATTTGTTCCCCCGCCAGGAAAGCATAATCCACCTGGTTATCTAAAAGCTGGCGGGCTATCAAGCGGTGATAATCCTTGGAGGAAGGCCCCAGTTCTTTCATGTCCCCCAACACGGCAATGCGCGGGGTGGAGGATTCTTTGCCTAAGATATCTAAGGCGGCTTTCATACTGGCCGGGTTGGCGTTGTAGCAATCCAAAATAAAATGCACGCCGTTCTTTTCCACCCGCTCCAAGCGCATGGGCATGGGCGTAAAAGCCAAAAGGCCTTTTTTTATTTCGTCCATATATATCCCCAGCGCGATAGCAGCCGCCGCGGCAGCCGCGGCGTTGTATTTGTCATGTGGGTGCAGGTTAATATCCAGCACATAGGCTTCCCCTTTGTAGGTGAAAGAGAATTTATCCTGCGTGTCCAAAATACGCAAGGCGGCGGAAGGACTGTAACCAAAAGGGATGGTTTTGCCTTTAAATTCCGTCTGCAAGCGTGAGAGCATGGGATCATCGGTATTATAAACCAGCGTGCCTCCAAAATTTAAATGTTTGGCAATTTCCGTTTTGGTTTTATAGACGGTTTCCAAATCTTTAAAATATTCCAAATGGGCGGCGGAAATATTGGTGATGACGGCCACGTCCGGCACGGCGATGGCGGCCAGTTCGTCAATATCGCCGGGGTGGGAGGCGCCCAGCTCAAAAATGCCGTATTTGTGTTTGGGCTGTATTTCCAACAAAGAAAAAGGCGTGCCAAACTGATTGTTAAAGTTTCCCATATTGGCTACCGTTTCGCCTGCCTGTTCACAAATGGCTTTAAGCATTTGCTTGGTGGTGCTTTTGCCGTTGGAGCCGGTAACCGCCGCCACTTTTAACGTGCTGTTTAAACGGTGGTATTTGGCTAAATCCTGTAAAGCCTGCAAGGTATTTTTTACATAAATAACGGATACGTTTTCATCGGTTATTTTAGGGCAGTTGGCCTTGTCAGCCACGATTAAAGAAGCCCCTTTCTTGATTACTTGGCTGATAAATTGGTGCGCGTCGTGCTTTAACCCTTTTAACGCGATAAAAGCGTCCCCCTTGGTTACTACGCGGCTGTCCGTAACAAAGCTGGTAATCTTGGAAGAAGGCGTATTGCTTTTAAGCTCTCCTTTCATGATTTCCGCAGTTTTAGCAAACGTCAAGTTTAATTTCATAGAGTCTCCTTAATTAATAAAATCCACTTGGTCAGGCGCTATGCCTTTTAAAGTAAGTAAATTTTCGGCAATTTGTTTAAAGGCCGGCGCGGCCGCCGTGCCGCCAAAAGTATATTTGGAAGGATTATCCAACACCACCAAAATGGTAAACTGCGGGTTGCTTGCCGGCACAAACCCGCAAAAGGAAACGATGTGGTTCCTTTTCCCGTAGCCCCCCTCTTTGCTTAACTTTTCCGCCGTGCCCGTTTTGCCCGCTACGGTATAACCTTTTATTTGGGCGCGTTTTCCGCTGCCCGCTTCCACCACGCTTTGAAGCACTTTTGTCATAATTTTAGAGGTTTCTGGTTTTATGACCCGGCGGATTTTAACCGGTTTGGATTTTTTATCCACGCGTCCGTCCGCATATTCTATGCGGTCCACCAAATGCGGCTGCATCAGCGTACCGCCGTTGGCGATGGCGGAATAGGCGTTAATAAGCTGTATAGGTGTAAGGGAAATGCCGTAACCGTAGCCTTTGGTGGCCAAGTCCACCTTGGTCCATTTGTTATAAGGGGGCACATTGCCTTTGGCTTCCCCGTTAAAATTGATATCCGTTTTGGTGCCAAACCCAAACGCCTTTAAATAATAAAATAAGTTTTTGGCGCCCAGCTCCACCGCTATCTTCCCGGCGCCGATGTTGGAAGAAAGCTGCATAATCTCCGGTATAGAAAGAAAATCTTTATCATGCTGGTTATCCCGTATGGTAAAGCCGCGGGCCACTTCCCATTTGCGTCCGTCCATGTCAATGGAGTCTGTCACCGTAACGGTGCCGGCGTCCAACGCCGAAGAAATGGCAATGGTTTTAAATGTGGAACCCGGCTCATACGTAAACTGAAACCCTAAAGACTGCCCGTCTTTTACCGGGTAAGAAGCCGCCGCCAGTATTTTACCGGTGGACGGTTCCTGCACCAGCGCAATGCCGTGTTCCGCCCCGTATTCCTCTACCGATTTTTTAAGCGCTTCCTCGGCAAAGAACTGGGCTTGCAAGTCTATGGTTAAATACACGTCCCCTACGGAGAGGTGTTCCTTTAAATTGCGGTCATAAATCACTTCCCCTCTCCGGGCGCGTTTGGCGCGTTTTTTGCTGATGTCTTGGCTGAGTTCCCGGTTGTACATTTGCTCTATGCCGGACAGACCGAAATTTTTGGAATTGGACGCCCCTAATAAATCAATGGCCGTATCCCCATACGGGTGAATGCGTTCGTATTCAGGCGTTAAATCCAGCCCCTGCCCCAAAGAGGTGCGCAACGTAGGCACGATTTGCATGTATACGTCCGGCTTTATTTTTTTGGCTACAAAGAAGAAATTGCGGTTTCTTCTCCATTTTTCCAAAATACGCTCTTTGGGTATGCCCAGCGTTTTGGCTAAAAAAGAAATGGTTTTGTTTCTGTCTTTTACGTAGCGTTTGGATATGCCGCAGGAATGGGTGCGCACGGACTGGGCCAAAAAGTTCCCGTTAACGTCTAAAATTTTTCCCCTTAAGCGGTCTTCCGCCAAATAGTTATAAATGGCGCGTTCCGCTTTGGTGGTAAATTTATCATGCTGAAAGGTTTGCATATAAAACAAACGCAGAGCAATAGCCACCGGAGCGATTAAACACAAAAGCCCGCATATTTTCATGCGGTTTTTAACGTCATAAATAAACGGGCTGGAACGTTTAAACATAGTTAATCTTTCAATACCACCACATTATGCGGTTTGGTAAATTGCATGCCTAATTTTTCCTGCGCCAGGGCGGAAACGTGGGCCGGGCTTTCCAAACGGGCGATTTCCAGCTGCACGTACTGGTTGCGCGCCTCCTGCACTTCTACCTGGTTTTGCAGCTTGCTTATTTCCCGGCCGGAGCGGTTTATTTCCATACGCATAACCACTACACCCATGGCAAAAACACTGATTAAAAACAAAACGGCAAATATTTTCATACTCTTTCAATCACCCTCAATTTGGCGCTGCGCGCCCGGCGGTTTTGGCAAATTTCTTGGTAAGAAGGAACAATCACTTTTTTATTTACCAATTTCCATTCCCCTTGTGCCGCCAGCTCTTTAAAACGGTTCTTTACCAAGCGGTCTTCCAGCGAATGAAACGTAAGCACCGCGGCCCGCCCGCCCCGGGCAATAATTTGGGGCAAAGAAGCCAGCAGGGCTTCCACGGAGCCCAGCTCATCGTTTACCGCAATACGCAAAGCTTGAAAAGTTTGCGTGGCGGGGTGCGTTTTGCCCCTAAAACCGTAAACGCGTTCTACAATTTGTTTTAAATCTTCGGTAGTTTGAATGGGCGCGCTTCTCCGCGCGTTTAATATAGCCAAAGCGATTTGGGACGCTTTGCGCTCTTCCCCGTAATTGGTCAGAATACGCGTTAAATCGTCCAGCCCCCAAGTGTTTACAATGACCTGCGCCGTTAACGGGGAGGCCAAATCAAACCGCATATCTAAAGGGCCGTTATTTATTATACTAAACCCGCGGGCGGGATTATCCAACTGATAAGAGCTTAACCCCAAATCAAACAAAGCGCCTTTTACCCCCGGTATTTGCAGTTTTTCCAGCTCTTGCGGCAGGCAGACGTAACTTTCATTAAATGTAATTAAGCGCGGGTCGTTTACGCGTTCTTGGGCCATTTGCAAAGCTTGGGCGTCTTTATCAAAACCTAAAATACGCGCTTTGGGAGATAAACGCCCCAAAAACAGCTCCGTATGGCCGCCCAGCCCCAGGGTGCCGTCCGCATATACGCCGTCCGGGTCCGTCAACAGCAGGTCGGCAATTTCAGCGGCTAGTATGGGAATATGGGTCCATTGGTTCATGGGATAAAGCTCCTGTTATTTTTTGGCTGGGGGTAATGTCCCCGCCGCTTTGCGTATATCGTGCAGCCAGACGTTTTCCAATACGGACACTTTGGTAAAAGGCATGCCGTACGCTTTATACAACGCTTGGTGCAAGGGCGTTTTTTGTTTTAACTCATTGCACAGCTGGTAAAACTCGTCGCGCGTGCGCTGGTTAAGCAAATAATCCACCAAACTGTATGCCTGCGTGTACCACAGTTCCGCCTCTTTGGTGGAAAGATTGCTGAGGTCTTCCGTCTCGGTCATTTTTTCAAGCGGGATAATATCCCCCTTTAAAATGCGTTTCATGGCCGGGGCCACCCACGAGGGTTTTTGCTTGCTGGCGTGTATTTGCATATACACCGCCATCCCTTCCGAAAGCCACAGCGGGGAAATAACCGGCAAGAAATAACCGTCAAAATACAAGTGGGTCAGCTCGTGCACGGAAAGCGGATAAAAGCTGTTGCCTTCCTGCACGTACATGGTATCTGCCTTTAAGTCTGACGACGCGCCCGACCATGGCGGCCGTTTGGTAAAATTCATATAACTGTTTTTGTTTCCAAACAACATCACCAAAATGCGGTTGGGTTTAATCACCAGCGTAAAAGGGGATAAATCCAGCATTAAATTGCCGTGTATGGTGTCCAGCACGGTGGAAATGGTTTGGGTAACCGGGTGGGTTTCCCGGTAGATCAAATAGTTGAATGTTTCCGCCGTCATAAACCCCGGTGGCGGCGGCACCCAGCGGGATTTTTCCTGCGAGTTTTTGGGCCTGTACGCCTGCGTGGAAAAACCGGGAATGCTGGTGGTGGGCAAATCGGAAGCGATGGATCCAATCTCTTCCAGCCCGGCTATCATTTCTTTAAATTCTTTTTCTTCCCGGGTGCTGTAGTCCACCGGCTCGCTGGAGGCGGGGGCAGGTTCTTCCTCAACGGCGTTACGCGCGGAAGCGTCCGCAAATAAATTGCTTATTTCTTTTTCGTCTATTTCTTTATGCTGGGGCAGTGGCTGCGCTTCTTTTTTTGTTTGCTGCTCAGCCCAGCCCGTTTCCAAATTTTTAGCAAAGTTTTCCGCTTTCTGCTGCAGTTGTTTTAAAGCGGCGGACGGCTCGTAACCGAAATGTTTCATTATCGGTCCGGCCAACAGCACAAACGCCGCAACAAGCAGCAGAAATTGGATAAACCTTGTCATTTATTTTCCTTTTTGAATACAGCCAAAAAACGTTTCTTACCGTCCCCTAAACTGTAAGGGGTTAAAGGCAAAGCCTGCACCGCGCATTTTGCAAGCATAGCGGAGGGGAGTTCATCGGGCTGTTCCCCCTGGTATGCAATAAATAAGCCGCCCGGCGCCACCGCCGGCGCGCAGAGGGGTAGCATATCGGTTAATTTACCCATGGCGCGCTCGGTCAAGAAATCAAAAGAGAAGTTTCCCCCCTGCCCCAGCCTTTTATTTGCCACTTTTACGTTTTTTAACCCTAACATCATAACGGCCCAATTTAAAAACGCGCAGCGGCGCTGTAAACTTTCCACCAAAGTGACTGTACAATCCGGCAAAGCTACGGCGCAGGTAATGCCAATATAGCCGGCCCCGCTGCCTGCGTCCGCCACTTGGGCCGGGGTATTGCCTGTACGGGAATATATATAGGCCGCGGCTTGGAGCCCGTCGCAAATATGGCGGGTGAAAATTTCCTGCATGTCAGCCACGCTGGTTAAATTAAGCGTTTCTTTCTTCTGCCACACCAGCCCGGCGTAACGCTCCAGCAAGTCTATTTGCCGGGCGCAAAGCGGCAGGTGCAAATTTTCCGCGCACGCGCTAATTATTGGGTTCACGGTGCAACCTCCGGTAGCGCTCTATATGTACGGCCAAAAGCTGTATATCCGCCGGAGTAACCCCCGGTATGCGGGAAGCCTGCCCCAGCGTAAGCGGTTTAACGGATTTTAATTTTTGGCTGCTTTCAAACAACAGCCCCCGCACGGAAGACGGGTCAAACCCGGCGGGGATTTTAATGCTGTCCGCCTGGGCCAGTTTTTCGGCGTCTTTTTTGTTGCGCTCGTAATACCCGGCGTATTTTTGGTGTATGTCTGCGTGGGTGAGCACTTTTTCAGGCGTCCAAGGATACAAATCCGTATCGTCCACCGGGCAGCCGGGGTGCCGGAGCTGTTTTTGCACTTCTTCTTGGTAACGCTCAAACGGGCGGCGGTATTTTTCTTCTATGGTGCCGTATTTAAAAGCGTAGGGCATAAGGCGCAGGTCCGCATTATCGTTGCGAAGCAAAATGCGGTATTCCGCGCGGGAAGTAAACATGCGGTACGGCTCGTTAACGCCTTTGTTTACCAAATCGTCAATCAGTACGCCTATATACGCTTCATCGCGCCGAAGGATTAACGGCTCTTTGCCCTGTACTTTCATGGAGGCGTTTATCCCCGCCACCAAGCCTTGCCCGCCGGCTTCTTCGTAACCGGTGGTGCCGTTTATTTGCCCGGCGCAGAAAAGGCCGGGTATTAATTTGCTTTCCAAAGTGGGGTAGAGGTCTTTCGGGTCAGAAAAATCATACTCCACCGCGTAGCCCGCGCGCGTAATGGGCGTATTTTCCAGCCCGGGCACGGTTTTTAACAAGGCGCGCTGTACGTCTTCCGGCATACTGGTGGAAAAGCCTTGTATATAATATTCCTCCGTATTAAAACCTTCCGGCTCTAAAAAAAGCGGGTGGCTGGTAATTTCCGGAAATTTTTTAATTTTGTCTTCCACCGACGGGCAATACCGCGGCCCCATGCCGTGGATACTGCCGCTGTACATGGCGGAGCGGTGGGCGTTGGCGCGCAGGATTTTATCCGTTTCCAAATTGGTGCGGGTAATGTAGCACTGCAAGAATTTGCGTTTGGATTGTTCCCGCGCGTCCGTAAAGTGGGAAATGGGCTGCAGCGGGTTATCGGATGGCTGCAGGCGGAATTTGCTTACGTCCATCTGCCGCGCGTTAATGCGCATGGGCGTACCGGTTTTAAAACGCAGGGTATGCAGGCCGATTTCTTTTAAATTTTTAGCCAACAAGTTGCTGGGCATATCGTTATAACGCCCGCCGGGATAATTGACCGTGCCAATGTGTATGGTGCCCGCCAAAAACGTGCCCGTGGTTAAAATGACGGTTTTTGCCCGGTAGAACGTATCACGCAGGGTAAGCACGCCGGTAATTTTGTTGTCATCCGTCGTTAATTGGACGGCTTCATCCTGCATAATGTCTAAACCCGGCTGCAGTTCCAGCAAGTGTTTAAAAGTAAATTGATAAGTCTTTTTGTCACACTGTACGCGCGGGGAGTGTACGGCCGGGCCTTTGCCGGTGTTAAGCATATGGTAGTGCAGGGCGGAAGCGTCCGTCACTTTGCCCATGGCGCCGCCCAAGGCGTCAATTTCGCGCACAATTTGCCCTTTGGCAATCCCGCCGATAGACGGGTTGCAGGACATTTGGGCAATGGTATCCAAACTTTGCGTAAGCAACAGGGTTTTTGCGCCGGTTTTAGCGGCTATTAAGGCGGCTTCACACCCGGCGTGCCCGCCGCCGATTACTGCCACATCATACACTTCATCACACGTAAACATTTATTTCCCCATACAAAAAGTGGAGAATATAACGTCCAGCACGTCGTCTGGCGTTACTTCTCCGATTAAATCTTTTAAACTAAGCAAAGCCGCGCGGATATGCTCGGCATAAATTTCACCGCCGGCCCCACGCGTTACACGGCGTGCGGCCATTTCCAGTTCCGTCTGCGCCCTTAATACGGCTTCATACTGGCGCAGGTTAGAAAGCATCACCCCGTCCTGCGCGGCGGAGGCGCTTAAATCCCGCGTGAGGGTTTGTTTTAACTCTTCCACCCCTTCCCCCGTTTTGCAGGAAAGACGCACCAATGCGTAGTTTCCGTCCCCGGGGTTCCAAGTAAAATCTTTTTGGCGGGCGTCTTGCTTGTTTAAAGCCAAAATAGTGCGCTTCTTTTCCGCCAGCACGTCTTGCCATAAAGCGCGTTCCTGCGGGGTGGGCTCGCGCGAAGCGTCCATCACCATAATCACCGCGTCCGCGGCTTTTAACGCTTTTAAACTGCGTTTCATGCCTTCCTGCTCGGCCGGGTCCAGAGCGTGGTCCCGTATGCCGGCGGTATCGGTTAAAATAATTTTGCGGCCGTTAACGTCCAGCGCTTCTTCTATCGTGTCGCGCGTGGTGCCGCTGGCGGCGGAGACAATGGCCCGGTCAAACCCCACCAGCGCGTTTAACAGGCTGCTTTTACCGGCGTTTGGCGCGCCCACTATGGCTACTTTCAGCCCTTCTTTAATAAATTTACCCACGGAAAATGTATCGGCCAGTTTAGCAAGCGTTTCTATGGCCTGGGTGAGCGGGGCGGAAATTTGTTCGTCAGAGAGCGGGGTCATTTCTTCGTCCACGTCGTCCAAGCGCACTTCTATTTGGGCGAGCAAATCCGTAAGGCTTTTTTTAATTTCTTCCAAGCGGGAAGAAAGCCGCCCGTCCAAAGAGCTCATGGCAATGGTATGCGCCTCTTTATTGCCGGCGGAAATTAAATCGCACAGGCCTTGGGCTTCCAGCAAATCCATTTTGTTGTTTAAAAACGCCCGGTAAGAAAATTCCCCCCGCCGCGCGGGCACTGCCCCCAGGCGGCATAAAATTTCCAACAGCCGCCCGCGGATATAGGGCGAGCCGTGCACGGAAAATTCCACCACGTCTTCCCCGGTAAAACTGTTAGGCGCCTGGAAATACGTAACCAAGGCTTTGTCCAATACGCTTTGCCCGTCCATTAACGCGCAAAACACCTGCTTCCTTGGGGGAAAATCTACCCCTGAAGCGGTTATTTTACGCGCCAAAGCCAAGGCTTGAGGGCCGGATAGGCGTATGACGGAAACGGCACATTTTCCTTCCCCGGTTACGGGGGCGCAGATAGTGGTTTGCATAATTAAATATATTTTATCAATTTTTGAGGTATTTATGAGGCCAATTTGCCGTACGCGCGCGAAAAAGCTATACTGGCTGTATGAAAAAAATACTCTTACTGACACTTTGTGCATTAGCGGGCCTAAACGCCCAGGCTAAACCCGCCGCCAAGGCCAAAGCCCCGGCGGCAAAATCCGCCAAGCCGGTATTAAACTTTTCGCTTCCCCAAGTGAAAACGGACACCCTGTTTACCTCGGCGGAGCTTTCCGGCACGCCCGTGTTGATTGCGGTGGTCAGCTCCGGCTGCGGTTACTGCCAGCGCACCCTGCCCCAGCTGGAAGCCGCCCGCCGCGCCTTGCCGGATATAAAAATAATAGCCGCGTTTGTGGACGGCAACCCCAAACGCCCGTTGGCTTTGTTAAATAAAAACAATTTACGTTTGGACGCGGTATACAACGCCATGCCCTTGGCTAAAAGTTTAAAAGTGGACGGCGTGCCCATGATGTTCTTGTTTGACGCCAAGCACCAATTAATAAAAACTTTTGACGGGTATGACGAAAACCGCACCGAAGAAATAAAACAGGCCGCCAAAGGCTTGGAAAAAGAAGTAAATATGGTTTCCGTGGAGGCAAAATGAAAAACGTTCTAGTTATTACCGGCAGCCCCCGCCAGTTGGGAAATACGGCCATTTTGGCGGACTCTTTTATCCAAGGGGCCAAAGCCGCCGGGCATAAAACGGAAATTTTTGATACGCCTTTCCACCCGGTGCAGCCTTGTTTGGCCTGCAACCAGTGCTGGGAAAAAGACTCCCCCTGCGTATTTAAAGACGGCCTGGAATTGCTGGCCCCCAAATTGGAAAATGCCGACGTATTGGTTTTATGCACGCCGCTTTACTGGTTTAATATGTCCGCCCAGTTAAAGGCGGTGGTGGATAAATTATATGCGTATATGTCCCCCAAAGCCAAGCATAAACTAAAAATCAAAGAGGCGGTGCTTTTAGCCTGCGCCGAAGGGAAAGAAGAATACGGCGATTACGACGGCCTAAAAGCCACCTATAAAAGCATTTGCGATTATCTGGGCTGGAAAGACCGGGGACGTTTATTGGCCGGGGGCTGCGGGGAAAAGGGCTCTATCATTAATACCCCGTACCTGAAACAAGCCGTAGAATTGGGAAAATCAATATAAAAATATTTCCCTTCTTTTTACCCCGCTTTCAGGCGGGGTTTTTTTATTGCTGTTTGATACCCGGATAAGGCTGGGAATTTTTATATTGCTAAAATTCCAAGATGAGCGGAGTCCTTCCCCCGCTATGAAAGGGTTGAGGATAAAGGGTTTTTTCCCCCAACTACCGCCGGCTATGCCCGGTAACGGTTTTTGATACCTTGGGCTAAGCATATACAAACTTAAGACAGTGTGGAAAACAAACGCCGGCTTACCCCCAAATCTTTTATATCCTTAGCCTGCGCAAAATACAAAAACAAATGTTTTGTAAACCGTGTTTATAAAAAGAAAAACCCCGGTTTCCCGGGGTTTTTAATAGGGTGAAAACGCCTTTATTTAGGCTGTTCTTCTTCAGACGGGGCCGCGGCAAACAGCGGGCCGCAGGAAGAATCCGCATTTTCCTGGGCGGGTTGCTGAGGCTGTTCAGCAGCGGCAGCCTGGGTTTCTTGTTCCTTCACGCAGGCGGGGGCGGGCTGGGCCGCTTCCTGCCCGGAGGCAGCTTCAGCAGAAACTTGCTCCGCAGACACTTGCAGGGTTGTCTGCGTATACGCAACCGTTTGCACCACGGCTTGTTCCGCGCAAACGGGCTGTTCAGCCTGGTAAGGCTGCTGGGCCGAGGCCGCTTGCTGGGGTTGGGCGCAGCAGCAGTCCTGCCCGCAGGAGCAGGAAGATTCTTCCCCCGCACAGCAAGAGGAACTTTCCGCGTAAGACTGTAAATTTTGTTCTTCTTGGGCTTCTTGCAAGGTTTGCGCTACCGCCGCAGAAGACGCCGCTTGGGCCGCTTCTTCCTGCGTTTTGCGGCGCAAAGTTACTTTGCGCCATTTGCCTTCCCCTTCCGAAGAGGTAGCCACCGTGGCGTGCCCTTCCAGCGCGCGGTGTATATAGCGGCGCAGCTGGGCGCTCATGGGGCGGAAGCGGTAAATGGAGTGGCCCGCTTCTATAAAACCAATGCCGCGTTCAATTTCCGCATTGATTTTGTCTTCGGCCTTCCTCCAATAATTTTGCGTATCGGTAATGACGGAGATGGGCTTGTCAAAATGACGGCTGAGAGAGAGCGTGCAAAGGTATTGTATGGCTTCCAAGGTTTTGCCTTCTTTGCCGATGACAATGGCCGGGTGGTCGCAGTCAAACGTTAATAAAATGCGTTGTTGCTGTTCGTCCCACCATACGTTTAAGTTTTCAGCCGTAACGCCCATGTGGGTAAGAATGTCATTTAAATATTGTTTGGCTTCCTGCATGGGGGCTTTTAAATTTTCCGGTATGACCGCATTTTGAATGCGCTCGCACGGCAGGAGCTGAGGCTCGTTGGCTTTGGGGGTTTTTTCCCTAAATTCAGCCTGGGAAGCACGCTCAAACTTGCGGCCGCGGCGTCTTGCGTCTCTGCGTTCGGAAGAAGCGTAAGCGTCCCGGTCGCGCCGTTTGCTGCCGCTGCGCCCGCGCCCGCCGCGTTTTTTACGCGGTACGTCCATGTAAATTTGGGCGTCCAATTCACTGGCGCTCCAGCGTTTTTGGCGTATTTCCACCAACGCCGGTTTGGCGCCTATACCCAAAAAACCTTTTTTGGGGTGTTCCAGCACGGTTACTTCCACTTGGTCACGTCTTAACCCTAAATCTTTCAACCCCTTCGCAATGGCGGAGGATACATCTTTTGCTTGTATTTTTACTTTAGTAGGCATATCAATAAACTCCTCTAGTTTTGCTTGGCTACTTGTTTATTAACAACGGTTTGGATACCAAAACTGATTAAACTGTTGGTTAACCAATACAACACCAAACCGGACGGAAAATTCATAAACAGCAGGGTGAATATAAGCGGCATATACTTAAACATGGCTGCCTGGGCAGGATCCGTACCGGGGGGCATATTCCCTTTTTGCTGAAAGAACATCACCACACCCATTAAGATAGGCAGTACATAGTACGGGTCTTTGGAAGACAGGTCCGTAATCCAGCCCACAAAGCTCGCCCCGTGCAGCGCCCAAGAAGTGCGAAGCGCATTGAACAAAGCCAAAAAGATAGGCAGCTGGATAAGCATAGGCAGACAGCCGGAAAACGGGTTTACGTTATACTTGCGGTATAAGTTTAACGTCTCCCGGCTTAAAGCTTCCTGATTTCCTTTGTATTTTTCCTGCAGGCGTTTCATCTCCGGCGCGATTTTGCGCATCTGCGCCGTAGATTTAAGAGACATCATCGTCAGCGGAAACATCAGCGCCTGTACACACACGGTAAGCAGAATAATGGCTACGCCGTAGTTACCGGTCCAGCCGTAGAACGTTTCCAATACTTTACGGGCAATTTTGCCCAAAGCGCCAAAGAAGCCAAACTCTATGCTGCGGTCCAAATGATACGGCAGAGCCAAAAACTCTTGGTAATCTTTGGGGCCGAAGTAAAAGTCGGAATTATATTCTTTGGAAGAGTTCGCCTCCACGGTAACGGAAGGCATTTGAACCGTCATTTGCGGGCCTTTTTCATCAGCTTGGCCAAAAAGCCCCCACAGGCGGTCTTTTTTCCCTACAACGGAGGCCGTGGCTTCCAACACGCCGGGTGTCCAGTCCTGCGGGATAATGACGCTTAAAAAGTAGCGGTTTTGCACGCCGGCCCAAATCCAGTTAAATTCGTCTTCATCGGTGGATTTTTCTTCTTCACGTTCGGCGGCGGGGTTGTATACGCCGGCGCTGTCCCCTTTGGGTTTTAATACTTCCAAAGTAGCCTTTTTGCGGCCTTCGTACTGTACCAAATAAACGGCTTTGGACTCGCGCTCGTTGTCTTTTTCTTCGCTCTTTACCGTACCCAACCCGGGGCCAAAGTTAAAGGTCCATGGTTCCAAGGTGATATCATGAGCGGTATTGTTTACAAAGGCTACTTTCAGCGCGTTTAGGCCGTTTTCGGCAAAGGTGTAGGTTTTATGTACTTCAAAACCGGGCAAAATATCCGCGGTAAAAGTAATGGAATTTTGCGTGCGGGAAAATTCTCTAAAATCCAACTCCGGCAGGGTGGCAAAAAAACCTTTGGTGTCAAAAGGCGTAAGGTTTACGTCGTCCACCACGTCTTTATAAATGTATTTTTTAATGCCGGCCCCTTTGGAAGAGAACGTTACGGCCGCGTCTTGATAGTCAAAAGAAATCAATTCTTCCGGCTGGGAAGAAACGGCCGCGGCGGGAACGCTTTTTCCGCCCGCGGCAGTAGCCAAAACGGCAGGGGTTTGCTCTTTAACGGCTTGTTTTAATTTTTCTTCCGCGGCGGCTTTTTCAGCGCGTGCACGGGGAAGCGCTACAAACTGATTATAGCCGGTAATGACCAAGAGAAACAGCATCAAGGTCGTTAAAAACTGTCTGTTCATAAAACTCCTTTCAAATCCTTCCCGGTTGTAACGGGACGGCTTCTAAAAGAGCGCCAAACACTAACAGAAAAATAATGTATTACGGCACAGGGTCGTATCCGCCCGGGTGCCACGGGTGGCATTTTAAAAGCCGCTTAACGGCCAGCCACCCCCCTTTAAAAACGCCGTGTTTTATGATTGCTTCCCGCGCGTATTGGCTGCAAGTGGGGCGGAAACGGCACACCCCGCGGGGCCCCAGCAAGGGGCGTATTAACAACATAAACGCGCTAAGCAAAAACAGCGCTGTTTTTTTGAACAAATGCGAAAATTTGTGCATCAGCCCTTCAATAATTTACAAATTGTCTGAAGAGTGTAATATACCGGCTTTCCCGCAAAGCGCCAATAAGGCGCGCTGGGCGGAATGTACATCCGCTAAGATTTCGCTGGAACGCGGGCTGACTATTAAGTCAGTGCCGGGTTTTAGTTTTTCCCTGTTAAGTCTAAAACTTTCTCTTAAAAGCCTTTTGACGCGGTTGCGTACCACCGCGCCGCCCAACTTACGGCTTACTACTATTCCCAAGCGCGTACGCGCGCCCGGATAAGAAGACGGCCTCCACCAAATTACCATTCCTTCACCCTGCAAGCGGTAAGCATTGCGGATAATTGCCTCAAAATCTTTCTTTAAGTGCAAGCGGAACGGTTTGGGAAGGCCGTAAAGCATAAAACTAGGCTCTGATAAGTTCGTGGCGGCCTTTGGCGCGGCGCGCGCTTAAAACTTTGCGGCCGCCGGCGGTGGCCATTCTGGCTCTGAAACCGATGTGTTTAGCTCTTCTTCTTTTATTAGGTCTATAGGTAGGTAACATACTCACATTTATACGTAATTTCTGGCACCGCTAAGGAACTGGAAAAAACGTATCTCCCATTAATTAATTTAAAATCGTTTCTGCTTGAAACTTACAGATATTATATCTTTTCTGGCGTTTCTTTGCAAAAATTTTAGACGCTAAAACCACGTCTTTCTTTATTATCCCAAATATGAAGGAAAACGGCAAGTTTTTATTTAGGGGCATATATAAACACGGGGCTAAAATTTTGCTATATTTATTATATGGTTTTTACAGATGAAGGCATTGTGCTTTTCCGCCAGCCTTTCCGCGAAGCGGACCGCGTGGCCTGCCTATACACCCGCCGGCACGGACGGGTGAACGTACGTTTCCCCAGCGTGGCAAAACCGCTTGGCAAATTAAAAGCCTTAAGCGAGCCTTTTTCATACGCGGATTACCGTATATACGTACGCCGCGGCGGCGTAATGGGCACGGTAACCGGCGGAAAAACGCTCAACGTGTTTAGCCGCGTGCGGACGGACTTAAAACGTTTGTCCTTAGCCATGCACTTTTGCGAACTGGTTTTGCGCCTTACCCCCCAACACCAGCCCAGCGAAGAGAAATTTGAGCTTTTGCTAAAAAGCCTTACGGAACTGGAATACGGGGAGCCCAACCCGGCTTTTGCCGCGGCGTTTACGCTGCGCTTAATGCGTGCGGCCGGCTTTGGGCTGGAAAAGCCCGTTTTAAAAATTTCCCCCCGGTTTTGGCAACGTATCCACGAGGACAGCCTGTCTTCTTTAACGTTTAACGAGCCGCAAGACCTGCTTTCCTTATCCAAATGCAACAGTGTCTGCCGCCGTTTTTTAAGCCAATATTTGGCTTATCCGCTTAATACGCTTAAAAATTTTACGCTGGAAGAGACGGACCTGCTGCCAGAAAACCCTTCCCATGCATTGCAAGAAGAAATCGTCTTTCCCCAAGCAACGCTTTCTAATGTGCGTTAGCCCCGGTCCCATAACCCTTTACCCCAAAAGGCCCTTGTAAAATAAAAACTTTTTCTGATACTAATATTAATGAGATATTCATTTCAGGAGAATACCATGAATTATAAATTATGGGCAGGGTTATTGTTAGCGTTGACTGCCAGCGTATACCCGGCGGCCCTGCGTGCCGGGCAGAACGCCGCCAAAGCGCCTTCTTGGCAGCAAGTTTTGCAGAAAGAAAATAAAAAAGCAGTCAGCCGGGGGGCTTCTTCCGTATTGGGAACCTCCGTTACTGCCAATGTACGGCTTATCAGCGCGCAGGCCCAAGCCGCCAAAGTAATGGAAAATTTATTCACGTCTTTACTGAAAAAACAGCGCAAATCGGAAAGTGAAATTCAAGCGTGCAAGGCCAACTATCAGGATTTACAAGAAACCGTTCATCTCAATAAATTATTTAAAAACTATGTTTTAACGGCCGTAGTTCCTAATGATTTCTGTTGGATTTCCAGAGAAGAAAAAGCTTTTTTAAAGCGCTTTTTTAACAACTTGGAAACCCCGCAAGAAGCCCGCCAATACAAGGAAGCGCTGTTGCTTAGCTTTAGTTATCAACATGCGGATATGTGGCTGGTCATTAAACCGCAGGAAAAGCTGATTATCTTTAATTATAATGACCCGGCGGATTTGAAATCCATCAAAGAATTAAACGGCAAATCCAGAATTCTTTCCGTCAAATAATAAAAACCCCGCTTAACGGCGGGGTTTTTTATTGGTAAAAATCAAGAAAGCAATTCGTCCATATCCGGGTAAATGTCTTCTAATGATTTATAAATTTTAAACGCGTTTTGCCTCACAAACGTGTCCGGCTGCCTAAGCTGGGGCACCACGCAGGTGCGCATTCCGGCCGAAATAGCCGCCGTGGCCCCGGCTACGGAATCTTCAAACACCAGGCATTGCGATACGTCCGCCCCCAGTTTTTTGGCAGAAACCAGGTAAACCTCTGGGTCCGGCTTGGGGTGGGTAACGTCGTTGGACGTGGTAACCGCCATAAAATAGTGGCGTATTCCCCCCACTTTCAAAAAGTGTTCCGCCCAGCGCGTAATGTTGGAAGAAGCCAGCGCTAGTTTTAACCCCCGGCGGTGGAAAAATTCCACTGCTTCCTTCGCCCCGGGGCGGAAGTGTATGGGGCCGCCGTCCTGCAGGTATTTTTCAAAATGGGCGTAGGTACGGGCATGCAGGGCTTGGGTGTCAAAATCCGGGCCGAAATGGTGGCGGATTAGGCGTGCAGCGTCCGTCTGGCTGATGCCCACGCAGGCTTCAAACAGTTCTTCCGGAAAAGTAAGGCCTTTTTCCCCCGCCGCTTTTTTGTAACACTCAAAATAAAGCGGCTCTGTATTAAAAAGCAGGCCGTCCATATCAAAAATAACGCTGGTAATCATAATTATATTTTATAAAAAATAGTTATTTTACGCTTGTAAGGCTTTAGCGCGCCGCCTTTGTATTTTATATAATGTAATTACTTATGAAATACGGTATGAATTTTCAGGATATGATATCCGCTTTAAACGAATATTGGACTAAGCAAGGCTGCGTCCTTGTTCAGCCCTACGACGTGGAAAAAGGCGCCGGCACCTATAACCCGGAAACCTTTTTCGGGTCTTTAACCAAAAAACCTGTACGCCGCGCCTACATAGAACCCTGCCGCCGCCCGGCGGACGGCCGCTACGGCGAAAACCCCAACCGCCTGGGCAAATATTACCAATACCAGGTAATTATGAAACCCGCACCCGAAAACGTGCAGGAATTGTATTTAAATTCTTTAAAAGCCCTGGGCTTAGACCCTAAAGAACACGACGTGCGCTGGATTGAAGATGACTGGCAGTCCCCCACGCTGGGCGCATCGGGCGTAGGCTGGGAAATTTGGCTGGACGGCATGGAAATTACCCAGTTCACCTATTTCCAAAATATGGCCGGATATTCCTTAAATCCCATTACCGTAGAAATTACTTACGGGTTGGAACGCATTGCCATGTACTGCCAAAAAATTGACAATGTGTTTGACATCCGCTGGAATGATGAAATCACCTACCGCGACGTACATTGGGAAGGCGAACGCCAGTTTTCCCACTATTATTTTGAGGAAAGCAATATAGACCACCTGCGCCGCTATATTGAGGAGTGTGAAAATGAATGCTACGCCCTTTGCAAAAAAGGCCTGTACCTGCCCGCTTACGACGACGCCATGAAAGTTTCCAACTATTTTAACATGCTGGAAGCCCGCGGCGCCATCAGCGTGTCGGACCGCACCAACATCATCACCAAAATCCGCAATTTGGCCAAAGCCTGCGCAAAAGCCTATGTGCAAAGCGTAGAGCCCAGCCAGGAAAAGGAGGCCGCCTAATGAACGCGCTTTTAGAAATTGGAACCGAACATTTGCCTTCCCGCTTTGTGGAACCGGCATTAAAACAACTGGAAACTTTGGCGGCGCAAATTTTACAGGAAAAACGCCTGGAATACAAATCCGTACAATCTTTCGGCACCTACCGCCGTTTGGTGCTTTTTATAGAAGACTTGGCTGAAAAATCGGCCGATGTGCAAAAAGAAGTAAAAGGGCCGCCCGCCAAATTATTAAAAGACGAAAACGGCCAGTTTACCCCCCAAAGCGCGGGGTTTGCGCAGAAAAACGGCATTGCTCCGGAAAAATTATCCATTGTGGAAACGGACAAAGGCCCCTTTATTTACGCCAAAATCAAAATAAAAGGGGAGAAGACCCCCAAACTCCTGCCGGAAATTTTCACCCGCATCGTAACCGGGCTGGAATTTGCCAAAAACATGGTGTGGGAAGAAAGCGGCCTTCGCTATGGCCGCCCGATTAGAAGCCTGATTGGCTTATACGGCGATAAAGTGATTAAATTTACCGTAGCGGGCGTACAATCCAACCGCTACACCTACCCGCTATCTTCTTTTGGGCGCAAACCCATTAAGGTAGAAAGCGCAGATAAGCAAGCTTATGTGGACCTGCTTAAGAACCAGCCGCAGCCTATTTTGGTGCTGCCGCAGGAACGGCGGGAAGCGCTGATAAAAACCGTCAGCGCGGAAGCGGCCGTGCGCGGCTACAAGGCGGATTTAGACGAAGACCTGATTAAAGAAACCGTTTATTTTACCGAGCACCCGGTAGCCGTGGGCGGAGATTTTGACCTTAAATTTTTAACCCTGCCCAAAGAACTCATTACCACGGTGCTTAAGAAACAAATTAAAATGTTCCCCGTGTTAAATGACAAGGGAGAAATACAGCCGTACTTTATCGCTGTGCGGGATGGGATTTCCGTCAACCAAAACGAAGTGCGCGACGGGTTTAAAAAAGTCATGTCTGCCCGCTTGGCTGACGCCGTATTCTTCTTTGAGAACGACAAAAAGGAAGGCTTGGAACATTTCCAGCAAAAACTATCCCAAGTATTGTTTTTGGAAGGCCTAGGCTCTATGCTGGACAAAGCCGCCCGCACGGAAAAATTGGCCCTTTGGCTGTGTGACAAAACCCAAAACGCGGCCCTGCGCCCGGCGGTGCAATACGCCGCCTTGTACGCTTACGCGGATTTAACCAGCCACGTGGTGTATGAATTCCCGGAACTGCAAGGCTATATGGGCGGTGAATACGCCGCCCTCTTGGGCAAAAAGCAGGAAGCCGCCGCCATGCGGGACTTTTACCTGCCGCTTACGTCTTCTTCCGCCCTGCCCTCCACGCTGGAAGGAAATTTGGTGGCTTTAGCCGGCAAAATAGACACTTTATGCGGTAATTTTTTAATAGGCCAAATCCCCAGCGGAAGCGAAGACCCCTTCGCCTTGCGCCGCCAAGCGTTTGCCGTGGTGCGCATTCTGCTGGAAAAAGGCCTAAACGTAAGTTTAAAAGAATTGGTGGAAGCCTCCGCCAAAGAGTACCCGCAAAACACGCCGGACAAGGGCTTAAGCCAGTTGCCGGGTTTCTTATTTCAGCGTTTAGCGTTGGTACTGGAACAGCGCGGCCACGCCGCCGGCATCATCAATGCGGTAACCAACTGGTATGAATTGCCGCTTCCCCAAGTGGAAGCTTTGGTAAGCGCGTTGGAAGCGGTTAAAAACGGCGAGGAGTTCTCCTCCGTGCTGGAACCCGCCAAACGGGTGTGCAACATTCTTAAAAAATCACCGGACGTAAGCGAAAACGTAACCGAAAACCTGCTGGAGCTCCCCGCGGAAAAAGACTTGTACAACCAAATCCATGAGGTAGACTCTTCTTTAGGCTGCCGCATAAATACCGCCAAAACGAAAGACGACTACCTGTCCGTTCTAAAAACCTACGCTTCTTTTAAAGAACCGTTGGAACGGTTTTTTACGGACGTAATGGTAAACGCGCCGGAACCGGCCATACGCAACAACCGCTTGGCTTTGTTGGCCCGGGTGCGCCGCTATTTAACGCAAACCGTGGCTGACATTACCAAGCTGTAACAAAAGCTTGTATTCTTAAAACCGCCCGTTTTTAAAGCGGGCGGTTTTTCATTGTTAAAACGCCAAAAACCCAAAGGACCTATTTCTTATATAGGTCTAAGGGCCCTGTCGTCGGAAATTTAAAGTTTTTATAATGTATACATACTACAAAAATTATGAAAAAAATCTTTATCTTTCTGGTGCCGGTTACGGCGCTTTTTTTTCCTTTCGCCTTGCAGGCGGGGCAACAAGAATTAGAGTGGTTCCCCTGGGCCCAATCTATTATGGAGGAAACCCAGTCCGCGGATTTTATATATAAGATAAAATCCGTCTTTAACACGCAGCATAAAAGGCCCTCTTTTGCCGAGGTTTACCGCAAACTGCAAAAACAGGTGTCTATCTCTTCGCAGGCGGATTTATTTTTAAACCGCGCCCGGCAGCTAAACGCCGCGTTGAACAAAAACCCGATATTTAAAGACTACGTCTTTACCGTGCAATTCGCGGCGGATTTGGGGCCGAACTTAACGGAAAGTGATTTTGAATATTTACATCATTTTCTGTCCACGTCCCACACGGTAAAAGATTTTAGCTCCCATTATTTGCCGCAGGAAGCGCTGCATTATGAAAACGGAACGGTGTTTTTGCGTTTAGTAAACCCGGATTCTAAGGCGCAAGAGCCTATTTTCCTGATAGTCAATCCAACCTCTAAAACCGTAGAATTTGTTTATTCAGACCCGCAATTTGACCGGCAAGCGCTGCAAGGCCGTTCTTACCGGCTGTGGTAAAAACTCCTACAATCGCCCCGGGCTTAATCCGGGGCTTTTTATTATTTTATACGTCGGGGAGTATACAAATCTACGCCGCATAAAATAAAATTTGGGGGCTTCAAAATACCCCTTGAATTTTTTTTCTTTTTTATTATACTGTAAGTATGAAGTAAAGCCCATGGCGTTTTTCTTGGGCATAAGGCTGTTACAAGCGGAAATGCGGAAAACTGTGAAGTGCTTGGCTGTACGGGACGCATTTCAAGCGGCGAAAGGCAGTTGTTATGGCAGTTACGTGGTTGCAGATTCGGCGGTCGGTTTAGCCGATAGCGGAAGTTGTAAAGCGGAAACTGTAATGATAATAGTTGTTGGACGTTGTGCCCGCCGGGCGGCCGTCCGTACCGGGTGAACGGGAGCTTGAAATACGTAACGGATGTAGTTGGTTGTTGTATCCGTGCTCAGCCGAAGGAGCGGTGGGTTACACATGCTGCACCGTGAAGTAGGCGGCACCGGTAGTAAAGCGGTTGACGGTTGTTTGCCAGACAGTTGGTTGATGTATTGGTTCGGCCAATGGGGCAAATGGAAAGTAACGGTAAGTCCTTATGTTTAAGAGGCGCTAACCAAAAAAGAAGGAAGGTAATAATGGAGACGTCAAGATGAACCCCTCGGTTTAGTTAAACCGGGGGGTTCTATTTTGCGTACTAAAAAGAAGTATTAATCCATTAATACGCTGGGTACAGGCAATTCTGAAGACGCATCCGGAGCGGAAGGGGTAATGTCCATGGTATTAGAGGAAGCGTTTGCCCCTTGGGCGGGTTCTTCGGTTTCTTCGTCCTGCATGGGGGTTAAAATCATTTCTTCGTAGGAATCATCCGGTATAAAAGAAGCGATATTTTCCTCCTGCACTACAGGCGTTTCCTGTACCGGCGCAGGCCGGACGGAAGAAGGCGTGCTCCCAGCCGCAGGGGAAGCCGTACTCCCTTCATTGCCATAGGCCCCGCTTGGGTTCCACCACTGGGGCGGGTTCCCGGCGCAGGCGGCCATCCACCCCAAGGAAAAAAACATTATTAAAAATCTTTTCATATGTATATTATATACTATTTAGCCTGTAAACTGCCCACCGCGCGGCGGTACAAGGCCCCCGCCCGGTAACTGCTGCGCACCAGCGGGCCGCAGGCCGCCCCTTTAAAACCAATGGAGAGGGCGTATTTTTCCCATTCCTGATATTCCTGCGGCAGGGGATATCTTTCCACCGGGTGATGGGCGGCGGACGGGCTTAAATACTGCCCTATGGTTAATAAATCCACCCCGGCCAAACGCAAATCCCGCAAAGCGTTTTTTATTTGCAGGTCCGTTTCCCCTAACCCTACCATAATGCCGCTTTTGGTCAGCACGTCCGGCGCCTGTTTTTTGGCGGATTCCAACACGGTTAAAGAACGGCGGTAATCCGCCCCCCCGCGTATTTGTTTGGAAAGTTCCTCCACCGTTTCTATATTATGCGCCAAAACGGCGGGTTTTGCGTCCAAAACGGTTTGGATGTCCGCTGGGTTGGCTTTAAAATCCGGGATAAGCGGCTCGCAAAGTACAGAGGGATTTATTTGGGTAATCCGGCGCATGACAGCCGCAAAATGCCCGGCGCCGCCGTCCGGCAAGTCGTCCCGGGTGGGTGAGGTAAGCACCACATAGCGCAAATTCCAGTCTTTTACCGTTTGGGCAATGCGCAGGGCTTCCCCTTCGTCCACCGGAGAAGGACACCCCTTCCGCACGGCGCAAAAGCGGCAGTTGCGGGTGCAGGTGTCGCCCAGAATCATAAAAGTGGCGTCCCCGCAGTTAAAACATTCCCCTCGGTTGGGGCATTTTGCTTCCACGCATACCGTATGCAGGGCGCATTTATCCAGCTCATGCTGTGCGTTTAAAGCCGTTTGCGTACGCAAGGCGGCCTTGTTTTTACCTACTAAATCTTTAAGCCATTGTGGTAGTTGTTGCGTCATAGTTTTGTAAAATATAAAAATAATATACGTTATATCTTACAAAATTTCATTCACGGGGCGGATATGGGATTAGGCTATAAAATAAAAACTTTTTGCGTGTTTACAACCAGCTTTTTGCTGTTTGCCGCCGCCGCGTACGCCGCCCCGGATAACACTAAAAACAATGACGTTCAAACCCAGCTGAAAGAAGCGGCTGATTTGTATTTTTCTTATAAACCGAAAGAAAGTTTGGAAAAATATCTGGAAATATCCAAACAAGCTCATGATAAAGATGCTTTTTTAAACGCCGCTTTTATCGCTATGGAACAGGGCAGCCCCAAACAGGCGGTAGACATTATGAGCGCCGCCCACAGATATTACCCAAATGACGAGACCGTCATTGAGTTTATGGCCGAAGCCTACCTGGCAGACGGCCAATATTCCGCCGCGGAAATGTTGCTTTCCTCTTTGGTTACCAAACCGGGGCGGGCGGAATTTTTATATATCAACCTGGCGCGCGCCCAAATGGGCATGGGGGAAGACAAACTGGCCCTGTACAATCTGCAAACCGCCGCCAAAGGCAAAAACCACCGGGCCTTGTCCAACTATTTATTGGGTTTGCTGTACGAGAAAGAAAAAAACTATCAGAAGGCGGCCCAGCATTTTAAAAAAGCGTCTACGTACGACCATCAAGCCTTGGAAGCAAAAGAACATTACGCTGCCGCCCTGGCCAAACTGGGTGATTATAACGAAGCCTACCGCCAATACCGCATGATTTATTCTTTAGAAAAGAACTTGCCCTCCGTTAACAAAGCCATGGCGGATTTGCGCCCGCGGCTGACAAAATCAGAAAAAGAATTAACCGCCGGCAAAGAATTAACCCGACACACGTTTATAAAAAAATTCATTGTGCCCCCGCAGGACGCGCAGGAAATACGCATCGGCCTGGGCACCCGTTCCAGCGGCCGCCCCAGCGCGCGCAAAACGGTTAAATTTTCCCCCTCCCATGATTTTACGGTAAAAGAATTAGCCGGCGGGAAAAAACTGCTTCGCGGCAAAGCCAAGGAAGAATGGACCGCTGAATTAAAAGACGGAAAAACCTTTTTGCTTTCCCCCTCCGGCAAAAAATACCCGTTTAAAAAAGGCGTACGCGTCACGGTGGACGTTCCCTCCGGCGAAGACGCCCCCACCATTATCGTGCGCGCATTGATGAGCGGGGCCGGCATGACCTGGGCCAGCGTGGACGATAAAGAATACCGCGGGGATTTGGAAATACTGCATAATACGTCTTTAAACACGCTGGTGCCCGTCAACGTGCTGATGTTGGAAGAATACCTGGAAGGGGTCATCTCTTCTGAAATGCCTATTCCTTTCCCCATTAACGCGCTGCGCGCGCAGGCGGTGCTGGCGCGCACCTACGCTTTAAAACACATGGGCAAGCACAAAGTGTACGGTTATGATTTGTGCGACACGCAAAACTGCCAGGTTTACAAAGGCGTCAGCGCGGAGAGCGAGCGTGGGAACGCGTCCGTAGAGTCTACCATGGGGGAAGTTATGGTATACAATAAAAAACCGATAGAAGCCGTGTTTTCAGCCAATTGCGGCGGCATTACCCAAAGCGCCAAAGAAGCGGGCTGGTTTGAACACGTATATCTGCACCCGGTGTCTGACTATAAAGATTTTGATTTTGACCATTTACAGCCCTATCATTTTAAAGACCTTCTCCAACACGCGCACGACGCTTACAGCCGTTATGATAAGCACGTCAGCCTGGCGGCTTACCGCTGGACCCGCGTGGTGGAAGAAGAAGACCTGCGCCAAGTTATCCGCCGCAAACGCCGCAAGGATATAGGCTCCATTACCGCCATTATTCCGCTTCGCCGCGGGCGTTCCGGCTATGTAAACCGGGTACAGGTAAAAGGCACGAAAGGCAGCGTCATTTTAAATAAAGAAAACGTCATCCGCGGCAATTTAGGGCCCGGCATGCTTAGAAGCAGTTATTTTATCGTGCAGCCCAATTATGAAAATAAAAAGCTGAAAAACTTTATTTTTTACGGCGGCGGCTGGGGGCACGGCGTGGGATTTTGCCAAACGGGCGCCGCCGGCCGGGCAGAAGCCGGGCAGGATTACAAAACCATTTTATACCACTATTTCCCGCAGGCAAAATTAAATAAAGACAAATAAAATCCACCGCGGCAAGCCGGTATTTTTAGGGTCTGTTTTACAACAGGCCCTTTTTATTTTGCTATACGCCCTGCCCTGCTAAAAACGACAGAGAAAAATTTCCCGCAACACACAGGCCGCCGCCATTTGTTGGCTTACACAAAAAAGGGAGCCCCCTTTAGGGCGGGGTTCGCGCTTATTTTCGCGCCGGATTACATACAGGAAAATAGTTCCGGCGCGTAAGTGAACCCCATAAAAAACCCCGCAAGAAGCGGGGTTTTAAAATAATTTGGGTATTGTTTACTGCGCCGGCTGCGGCTGAGGAACAGACACCTGGATATTTTGCAGTTTCTGCTGGGCCGCCTGCTGGATGCGCTGGGCGTCCTGCTCGTAGGATTTTTGGTCCTTGGCGTTAACGGCCGCCTGGGCAAGCTGTTGGGCCATATCGTCCAAAATGGCGCGGGCCTGCTTTTCATACTCTTTCTTTGCGGAAGAAGGCCATTGGCGCATTTCTTCGCTTTGCATGATTTGGGAAAGGGTTTGTTCGTTTTGTTTCTTTATTTCCGTTTCCATTTGCGCGGCCTGTTTTTGTTTAAAAGCCGGGTCATTTTGGGCTTTTTCCAGCAAGGCCTGCACTGCCTGGTTTCGTTTTTCCACGGCGGCTTGGTTCTTTTCATTTACGGACAAACGGCCTTCCTGAGAGTCAAAATTTTCCAGTACTTCTTTTTCGTACTCTTTATCAATTTGCTCAAACTGGGCCGCCACTTCCGGGCCGTAAGCCTGCGCCACGGCTTTTGCATCTTTGGCGCGCTGGGCGGCAAAATTGTCGCGGTATTTTTGTTTTACTTCTTCGGAAACATAAACGGTTTGGTCCTGCTTTAAGCCGGCCTCCACGGCGGCTTTGTCACGTTCCATTTGCTTATTGGCGGTTTGGCGGTTGATGTCTTCCAACACTTCCGCCGTGTCCATACGGGTAGGGTTGGCTTTAAAAACGGCTTCTTTTACTTTGTCATCGGCCTCTTGTTTGAGTTTTAAATATTTTTCCTGGAACTCCGGCGCCGGAAGCCCCTGCTGGATAAGCTGCATTTTTTGCGTGGTGAAATTATCCAATATTTCACGGGCGGCGGATTCCGTTTCCGGGTTAAATTTAGCGCGGAGCAAAGCCAAGTAGTCTTCATTTTCCTGGCGTTGTTCCGCTTCCATTTTCTGCAAGGAGCCGGCACGCGTCAACTCGTTTAACTGGCGTTGGTATTTATTATTTAATTTGCGTATTTCATCGCCTTTTTGCTGTTGGGTTAAATCGGCACGGTTAGCCACGGCGGAAGCTTCTTTTTGAAAGCTGTCCATAATTTTGCCCGCCCGTTGCCCGGCGGCAGAACCAAAACTATCCGTCATACTTTGCACCACAGAAGATTTTTGGGAAGCGATTTGGCTTACCACGTCCGCAAACGGGTTATTGTTCCCTTTTAAAGCCTCCGGGCCGGAGCGGCGGGTGTATTTTTCCAACATGGCTTGGCGTTTGGATTTGGGGGCCATGGCGCGCGCGATGGCGTTGCTTAAGTTGCTGCTTAAAGTATCCATTTCCCGCATAAGCGCTTCTTGTTTTTGGCGGTCCTTGGGGGCTAAATAAGACAAAAGCGTTTCATTTGCTTTTTTATAGGAGTCACTCTCCCGAAAGTCCGCCCCGCTCTGGGCGGCGCTGCGGGGACCCAATTCCATAGCAGAAGAAGCACCCCCTTTCCCAGCCGTAGAAGCGGAGGCCGACCCGCCCGGAAGCCTTCCTTTTAAACGGGCCTCTGGCTTGGGCCCGCGCGCTGGTGAATAAGCGGATACCGAGGGCAGATTTCCATTCTGCCCCGCTGGCAAAGCGGCTTCCAACACTGGGGCGCGCCCGCTGACGGTAACCCCGGGCCCGGACGGCGGCAATCCCAAAAGTTCCTGGTCTTTTAAATCAGCCAATGTATGTTGGGGGCGGGCGGAATATGCCAGGTCCGTCCCTGCGGAAGAATACCCTTCATGCACCGGCGGTTCCGCCCGTCCGGAAGAAGACGGGGCCACCAAGGCCAACACTCCCGCGCACAATAAAAGAATAATAAAAACGGCTAAGTAAATTAATATTTTGTTTTTCATAATCTAAGTGTATGGTAAAACCCCGTATCCAAACACCGCGGGATTTATTTTTTATCTCTTTGCTCTTTGTTTAATACGTTCGTTAAAACGTTTTTGCATATCGGCCAACTGCTTTTGATAAATTTTATTTAAACGCTCCAGCTCTTCACGCTTATAGCTTAGGCGCGTATCCGCCGCGCCTACGGCGGCGGCATTTTTTAAAATTTGATTAAAAAACGGGCGTATTTGCGCCACGGCTTCTTGCCCGTATAAACGCTCAAATTCGCTTTCCACTGCTTGATAGGCGGCAATCATTTCCGCGCGCATGGCCTGCAGGTCTTCTTCGCTCATGGGGCCTTTCGGGTCCCCGTATTGGGCCACAACGGCGGCCAGCCGCGCGTCTGACTGCTGCATAACCGCCCGGCTGCGCTGCTGCATCTCCTGCCCGTCTTTGGCGGTGGCAAACACCTGCATATAGTTTTCAACCGCCGTTTTTAATACTGGCTCCGCTTTTTGCGCGCAGACAGGACCGTATAACTCCCCTATATTTTTCAACATCTCTTTGTTTTTATTTTCCATTTCCGCGCGGGCTACATCCAACTGCTTTTGCGTGGGGACAACCCACTTCTGCGCAACTTGTTCATCTAAAAAAGCGTTTAATTTTTGCTGGTATTGTTCATCTAACCGGCGTAAAGCGGCGGCCATTTCTTGCGGGTTTTGGGCTTGTTTGGCGGCGGCTTGCGCGTCTTTGTGATAGGCCAAAATAATAGCGCCCGCTTGGGCGGCGGCCGCCTCACCGTATTCATCGCGCACGCGTTTTTCTAAATTGGCTTTCACCGCGGCCATTTCCGCCGGCAAGGCAGGGAAAAACTCCTCCCCCGCCTGGGTTTTAACCTGCGCCACGTTAACCGGGTTTTGGGCGTTGATGGGTTGGCGGCGTTCTTGCGCCAGGCGTTGGTTTTCTTTGGCTTTAGCCAAATAACGCGCCACATTGGCTTCACGCGTGGGGCGGGCGGAAGCCAAGTCGTCCCCCTGGCCGGAAGGAGAACAGGCCGCCGCAAAAAGTAAAACAGGAATGCAAAAACGCGTTATCTTCATACTATTTTTATTATGCCATAAAACACGAGGGCGTGTAAAAATAACCCCGGGCAAGCCCGGGGTGTTTACTATTCTTTTACAATAGCTAAAGCCAACTCTTTTAACTGGATATCGTCCACCACGTTGGGGGAATCCGTCAGCGGGCAGACGGCCTGCGCCGTTTTGGGGAAAGCGATAACCTCGCGGATAGACTCTTCCCCCGCCAAAAGCGCGGTAATGCGGTCCAGCCCCAGGCCAATGCCGCCGTGGGGAGGCGCGCCCGCTTCCAACGCGTTTAACAGCATGCCAAAACGGCGTGCGGACTCTTCTTTAGAGTGTTTCATCAAGGCTAAAATACGTTCCTGCACGTCCCGGCGGCAGTTGCGCACGGAGCCGGAGGCCAGCTCGTTGCCGTTGAGCACCAAATCAAACTGATAGGAACGCACGGAGCCGGGGTCCGTTTCCAGCTTGTCCAAATCTTCTTCGTGGGCGGCCGTAAAAGGGTTGTGGGCCGCGTCCCAGCGGTCTTCTTCCGGCACGTATTCCAAAAGCGGGAAATCCGTTATCCAGGCAAAAGCCCATTTGCATTTAGGGGTTAAATTTTTAACCAATTCCTTGCGCAAGGCCCCCATAAAAGTGCACAATGGGGCAAACTGGTCGCTCCCCAGTAAAATTAAATCTCCCTCTTGGGCGCCGCTTTGGGTGATTAAATCTTTCAGTTCCTGTTCGGTAAAGAATTTAGCGGAAGGGCTGTCCAGCTTGCCTTCTTTGTATTTGAACCATATCAAGCCTTTGGCGCCGTTCTTTTTAGCCAAATCCACCAGCTTATCCACCTGCGCGCGCGGCGTGGCGGCCCCGCCTTGGGATACAAGAGAGAGAACTTCCCCCCCTTTTCCCAACACGTCAGCAAACACTTTAAAAGAAGTATTCTTAAACACGCCGGAAACGTCTTTCATTTCCAAATCATAGCGCAAGTCCGGCTTGTCGGAGCCGTATTTGCTCATGGCTTCTTTATAAGGAATTTTTGGGAACGGAACGGAAATATCTTCCCCCGCGGTGGCAAAAAGCGTTTTCATTAAGCCTTCCACCACCTCGTGAATATCATTAATGGTAACGAAGGACATTTCCATATCAATTTGCGTATGTTCGGGCTGGCGGTCCGCGCGCAAGTCTTCATCACGGAAACAGCGCGCCAGTTGGAAGTAGCGGTCAATCCCGCTGGCCATTAACGTTTGCTTAAACATTTGCGGGCTTTGGGGAAGGGCGTAAAACTCCCCATGGTGTACGCGGGAAGGAACCAAATAATCGCGCGCGCCTTCCGGCGTGGAACGGGTTAAAATAGGGGTTTCTACTTCCAAAAAGCCCTGCCCGTCCAAATACCGCCGGGCCGCCTGGGACAAGCGGTGGCGCAACAATAAATTGGCGTACATTTTGGGGTTGCGCAAATCCAGGTAGCGGTATTTTAAGCGGGTTTCTTCCGTTACCGAGCGGGATTTTTCCACATCAAAAGGAAGCGGAATAGACGTGTTTAAAATTTTAAATTCTTCCGCCACCAGTTCAATTTCCCCGGTTTTCATATTTTTGTTTACGGCGCCCTCAATACGTTTGGTTACCGTGCCGGTAACTTCTATGACATATTCGTTGCGTACGGTTGACGCTTCGTTAAAAAACGGTTTGGAAGGCTCCACCACCACTTGGCAAATGCCGCTGCGGTCACGCAGGTCTATAAACAGTACGCCGCCGTGGTCGCGGTAGCTGTTCACCCACCCGCAAAGGGTTTGGCGCGTGCCTAAAAATTTGGAGGTTACCTCCCCACAATAATTGGTTCTTTTCATAATACTTTTTTTACCTCTTGGGTTAATACGTCAAATGAAATCTTTTTCTGTTCCCCGGTAGCCAAGTCTTTAAAAGTGGCTTGGCGCTGGGCCAGTTCGTCCGTCCCTAAAATAACCGCATAAGCAGCGTGGCAGCGGTCGGCCTGTTTCATTTGGCCTTTGATGTTTTTATCAAAAAGGCCGCCTTCGGTGCGGATGCCCGCCCCACGCAAAGACTGCATGATATTAAAAGCCGTTTCGTTGCATTGCTTGTCTAAGGACACGACACACACGCTTTTTTGCTGCGGGCGGGTTACTTCCCCCCGGGCGGCTATCACGCGTTCAGCCCCCATCGCCCAGCCGATAGCCGGCGTGGCGGGGCCGCCCATATTTTTAACCAGCGTATCATAACGCCCGCCGGCCGCTATGGCGTTTTGGGAAGCGTCCCCCGCTTGAAACTCAAACACGGTGCGGGAATAATAATCCAGCCCGCGCACAAGCATAGGGTCCACCACAAAATCTATCTTGCCTTTTAAAAGGGCTTGCACCTCGTCAAAATGGGCTTGGCACTCCGGGCAGAGCTGCATGGTGGGCACGCGTCCGGCAAAGCGGGCGCCGTCTATCTTGCAGTCTAAAACGCGAAGCGGATTTTTCTCCAAGCGGGTTTGGCAATTTTCACATAAAGTGTCTTTTTCTTGAGATAAAAAATCAATTAAAGCCTGGCGGTAAAGCGGGCGGCATTTGTCACACCCCAGACTGTTAATTTTAACGCAATAGTTTTTTGCGCCGAAACGTGACACGATGTCTTTTAACATTAGAATCACTTCCGCGTCCGCCGCCGGAGCGGAATTGCCGATGTATTCCGCGCCGATTTGCTCAAACTCACGGTAGCGGCCCGCCTGAGGGCGTTCCGCACGGAACATATTGCCGATATAATAAAATTTCTGTACGGGCGCGGCCTGCACAAAGTTATTTTCCAAATAGGCGCGCACCACGCCGGGGGTGCCTTCCGGGCGGATTGCCAGTTGGCGGTGGCCGGCGTCCTCAAACGCGTACATTTCTTTTTGGACGATGTCCGTCGTTTCGCCGGTGGATTTAACGAATAATTCTTTCAGTTCCACGGTAGGCAGGCGAAGTTCGCCAAACCCATATAAGGAAAATACGCCGCGGGCGCAGTTTTCCAGTTCAGTAAAATGTTGGGATTGGGGTTCAAAAATATCTCTAAACCCGCGTACTAATTTAGCCATATAGTTTTATTTTAGCATTTTAAGAGGAATGAATAGAAATATCTCCGTCAAAACCCGGATTAAGCAAGCGGCCCTCTGTTTACCGGAAAGCTTTTGGCTAGCAACCCCAACAAAACACAAAGCAAAGTATATGCCTTAAAAACGCCCCTTCGGAAGCGTTCCCGCGCCTCTTAGCAAATAAAAAACCACGCCTAAGCGTGGTGTTTAAAATGGTGGACGTGATCGGGATCGAACCGACGACCTCCTCGTTGCGAACGAGGCGCTCTCCCAGCTGAGCTACACGCCCAAAAATTTTTGAATTTCTTAGCGCGGGAACTTCTAAGAACATATTTATTATAGCATATACAAACCTAAAAATAAAAATTTTTTGCTGTGCCCATCGGCGGGAAAGAATAAAAATCATCGTTTCTTTTTTCCCTGTAAATGGGGCGGTTTTATTTTCCCCCTCAAAAAGCTAAAATATAATAAGTATTTTATTTCATTGTAAGAGGAAGAATATGTCTAGCAAAATTCGCGTCAAAGACGTGGGCCAATATCTAGGCCAAGAAATCACTTTAAAGGGCTGGCTGTATAACAAGCGCTCCAGCGGCAAATTACATTTTTTACAGCTGCGTGACGGCAGCGGCATTATCCAATGCGTTATGTTTAAAGGCGAAGTTTCCCCTGAACAATTTGAATTGGGCGATAAAGTAACCCAAGAGTCCTCTATCCTGGTTACCGGCACGGTGCGGGAAGACAAACGCTCCCCCCTGGGTTATGAACTGGGCGTAAAAAATTTGGAAGTGCTGCAAATGGCGAAGGACTACCCCATCTCCCCCAAAGAGCACGGACCGGAATTTTTAATGCATTACCGCCACTTGTGGCTGCGCTCCGCCAAGCAAACGGCTATTTTGCGCATACGCGATGAAATCATTTTTGCTATCCGTGAGTATTTACACAAAAACGGTTTTATCCTGTCCGATTCCCCTATTTTAACCCCTGCCGCCTGTGAAGGCACCAGCACCTTGTTTGAAACCGATTATTTTGGAGAAAAAGCTTTCCTCTCCCAAAGCGGGCAGCTGTATGGGGAAGCCTCCGCCATGGCTTTGGGCCGCACCTATTGCTTTGGCCCCACTTTCCGCGCCGAAAAGAGCAAAACCCGCCGCCATTTGACTGAATTTTGGATGGTGGAACCGGAAGTGGCTTACAATGATTTAGACGATAATATGGACTTGGCTGAAGACTTTATTAAATACATTGTGGGCCAAGTGCTTAAAAACCGCGCTGACGACTTAAAAACCTTGGAGCGCGACACTACCAAACTGCAAGCCACGGTGGAAAAGAAATTCCCCCGCATTGATTATACGGACGCCATTGAAATCCTGCACAAAAAAGGCAACAACACCCCTTGGGGCGGCGATATCGGCGGCGACGAAGAAACCCTGCTGGGCGAAGATTACGACACCCCGATTATGATTCACCGTTACCCGGCCGCCATTAAAGCCTTTTATATGAAACGCGACCCCAAAAACCCCAAAGTGGTGCTGGCGGTGGACGTAATTGGGCCGGAAGGCGCCGGGGAAATCATTGGCGGAAGTGAAAGAGAGGCCGATTATGACGCCCTGCTGGCCCGTATAAAAGAACAAGGGCTGGACCCGCAAGGCTACGATTGGTATTTGGATTTGCGCCGATACGGCAGCGTGCCTCATTCCGGCTTTGGCATGGGGATTGAACGCATGGTACGCTGGATTTGCGGTTTGCAGCACGTGCGTGAAACCATTCCGTTCCCGCGCATGATGGATAAAATCCACCCGTAACCCTTCTGTTATAAAAAACCGCACGCTGTTTAGGCGTGCGGTTTTTTATTGCCTGTTTTAAATAAATTTCCCGCAGTTTATGAACGCTTTTTATAGATACTAAACTCCCCAAGGTGCACGCGGAAAGGAACCAAATACAGCGCGCACCTTCCGGGCTGGAACGGGTTAAAACATATAGCTCGTGAGCAAGAGGCCTTTTAAACGCCCTACCGCGTATTTTTAACGCTTTATAAAATACTATGGGCCATTTATTTGTTTTCCGTCTTGAATGTTATTATTCTTTATCTGGCTTATATTGTGGCTTTAGCGTACGGGCTGTTTACGAAAAACACTCAGGCTTATATCCTAAGGGGTAAAGTATTAAAAAATCCGCCCCAACTATTTGTTTGGGGCGGATTTAAAACTGTTTGAATACCTTATTGGCGTTTTCGGCGGGAAAAAGCGTTGCGGGTGGGGGCTTGCTGGTCCAACGCCGAAGTGGGCTGCACCATTTCTTTCTTGGCCTGGCGGCGCCGGCGGCCAATATAGCCGGCTTGCTCTTGGGCTTGGGCCTGGGCGGCCTCCTGCTTTTGTTTTTCGGCAAGTTCTTTGGCCTTGGCGGCTTCTTCCTGGCGTTTGCGCGCGGCAATGCGGGCATTATCCATTTCCACCACCATATTCTTTAATGCCGTAGGATCCATATCAAATAACGCCACAATGTTGCGGCGGCCTTTTTTTTGCGCTATATCGCGCGCAGTTAACCCGTTTTTATCTTTCAGGTCACGGTTGGTATTAGCCGCCAGCAAACGCTTTACCGCTTCTTCATATCCGCGGGAAGCAGCCCAATATAAAGCAGTTTCCCCTTGTTTGTTTTGAATATTCACGTCCACCGGGGCTACCAGCGAGTAAGGGCGCATCAGCTCATAAATAATTTGCGGGTGGTTATAACGGGCGGCATAAATTAAAGCGGTGTTACCGTCTTTATTGGCGGCATTGGGGTCCGCCCGGTAAGCCAGCAAATTACGTACGGATTCCACATCCCCCAAAGATGCGGCAATAATAAGCGGCGTATTGCCCTGCTCGTTTTTTACATTGGGGTCAACCCCGCCTTTTAACATAGCCAATATGCCTATTAAGTTGCGTTTGGTTACCCAGCGGAACAGATTATCGGAATCAATACCCGCCTGCGCGCCGGAAGTAATAAACAAATCCACAAATTCGCCTTTTTGGCGTTCTACGGCTACAAATATGGGTGAATGGCGGTAGTTGTTTTCTAAATTCAAATTAGCGTCAGAGGCTACCAACAAACGGGTAATGTCATCATGATTGGTATATAAGCTGCGCAGTATTGGGGTGTCACGCGTATAGGAATTTTGCTTATTTACATCCGCCCCTAAAGACAATAAACGAAGCACCGCGTCATAATTTCCTAACGAAACAGCCACCAAGAGCATAGAGTCCCCTTTGCTGTTTACCAAATTATAATCTTTTGCCTTGTCTATAATATCAAAGAAGGTTTGCACGTCATTACGCTGCAAAGCTTGGGTGGCCTCTTCGGCCATTTCCATAGGGGTCTTGGATACGATAATTTTTTCTATCTTTCTGTTCCCGTCCGAAGGAGTAAACCCGCTTTTAAACGTAAAAGCAAACAGGATGACAATGGGAACCACCGCCAAAATACCCACCCATACCAAGGGCTTGCGGAGCAAAGACTCTTGCACCTTGACCTGTATCTTCCCGATAGGGGCGGTTATTTTGGAGGTGGTTTTTTTATCCATAAACTTATTTTTTTAAGTGCTCAAACGCGTTTTCAGCCGCGCTTTGCTCGGCCTGTTTTTTATTGCGGCCCTTGCCTATGCCCAGTTCCTTACCGTCTAAGCTGACGCGTACGGTAAACACTTTATCATGTTCCGGGCCGACGGTTTGTATCACTTCATACTGCGGGGTGTGTTTACTGCGCTTTTGCACAAATTCCTGCAATAAACTTTTAAAATCCCCGCTGTCCTGCGTTAAATGTTGGGTTTTTACCCAAGGTAAAACCACCGCTTCGGCCGCTTGGTATCCGCCGTCTATGTATACGGCGCCGATTACGGCTTCCACCGCGTTGGAGATAATACTGTCGCGCGTACGGCCGCCAGTGGCAATTTCACCGTGACCCAGGGCAATAAAAGACCCCAAGTCCATCTCTTTGCCCCAAAAATAAAGATTATGGCGTGAAACCAAGTTAGATTTAATTTTAGAAAGCACTCCCTCTTCCACATGAGGGCATTGGTTGTAGATGTAATCTGCAACAATCGCGCCTAATATGCTGTCCCCCAGGAACTCCAAGCGCTCGTTATGTTTGGCGCTTCGGTGTTCCCCGGCAAAAGACTTATGAGTGAGTGCTTCCTTTAAAACTTCTTTATTTTTGAAGCTGTATCCAATGATACGCTCAATTTCCGTAAACACGATTATTTTTTGGCGTTGGCTTCAATGTATTCAATGGCTTCGCCCACGGTTTTAATTTTTTCGGCTTTTTCGTCAGGGATTTCGATGTCAAATTCCTCTTCCAAGGCCATGATGAGTTCCACCGTGTCCAAAGAATCGGCGCCTAAGTCGTTGACGAACTGGGCTTCCGGTTTTACTTGGTCGGCTTCTACGCCCAACTGTTCAACAATGATATTTTTGACTCTTTCTTGTATATTTTCAGACATTTTGTCCTCCGATGTTTTTAAAAAAGGGTATCCCCTTATCCCAACTAAATATAAAGTCCGCCGTTGACGGACAGAATATGCCCCGTTATATAAGAGGCATCTTCGCTTGCCAGGAACAACACTGCCTTGGCAATGTCTTGCGTTTCTGCAAATCTTTTAAGCGGTACGTTTTCCAGAGCTTTTTCTTTCACGTCCTGCGGCAGTGCGTCCGTCATAGCCGTACGCACAAAGCCCGGCGCCACCGCGTTCACGCGGATATTGCGGGAACCAAACTCTTTAGCTAATGTTTTGGTAAGGCCGATAATACCCGCTTTGCTGGCCACGTAATTGGCTTGGCCCGCATTGCCCATTTCCCCCACTACGGAGGAAATGTTTACTACATTGCCCGTGCGTTTTTTAAACATTACCTTTAGCGCCGCCTTAGACATAAAAAACGTTCCCGTTAAATTTACATCAATCACGGCGCGCCAGTCTTCTTCCGTCATGCGCACGGCTAAGTTATCTTTGGTAATACCGGCATTGTTTACCAGCACGTCCAAAGAACCAAATTCTTTTACTACGTCCGCCACAAAGGCGTCGCATTCCTGGGCGCGGGAAATATTTACCGCGCGGCCCAGCACTTTTCCCCCAAACGCGGCTAAACTTTCCGCCGCTTTGTTTACGGCGTCTTCACGCGTGCCGCAAATGGCCACATTGGCCCCTTGCTTGGCAAACGCTTCGGCAATAGTTAAACCAATACCGCGGGTGGCGCCGGTAACAATAATATTTTTTCCTTTAAAATCCATTATTTGTCTTCCTCCTGCATTTCTGCTTCTATGGCGGAGAAAGTGTCTTTCAACGAAGCGATGCGGGCGGCAATATCCCCCACAAAGTTCTTTTCCACCAACCGTTTGGCCGTTTTAAGCGCGTGAAAAATGGCCGTTTCGTTGGATTTGCCGTGGGAAATAATAGCCACGCCGTTTACCCCTACTAAAGGAGCGCCGCCGTAACAATCGGGGTTGGTATGGTCTTTCACCGCTTTGAACGCGCCGCGCGCAAGCAAAGCCCCCAATATGGCAAGCGGACGTTTTTTAACTTCCCGCTTAATCATGTGAATCATGGTTTTGGCCAAGCCTTCAGCCATTTTAAGCACAATGTTTCCCACAAAACCGTCGCAAATAATCACGTCCGTTTCGCCGGTGTTTACATCGCGCCCTTCCATAGTTCCCTGGAAATTTACCCCAATTTCACGCATATGGGGTATGGTGTGTTTAACTAAAAAATTCCCCTTCGTTTCTTCTTCCCCAATGGAAAGAATACGTACGGAAGGGGATTTTAAATCAAACACCTTTTCCATATAGGCCGAACCCATTACCGCAAACTGCAATAAATGAATGGGTTTGCAGTCCGCATTGGCGCCGCCGTCTAAAAGCAGGCTTACGCCTTTATAGGTGGGCATGGGCGTTGCAATAGCGGGGCGGACCACCCCTTTAATGCGTCCCATGCGGAAAAGGGAAGCTACCATAGCCGCCCCGGAATGGCCGGCGGAAACAAACGCATCGGCCTCGCCTTTGTGCACCAAATCGGCGCAGACAATAATGCTGGCTCCTTTTTTATTGCGGCACTCTTTAGCGGGTTCCGCACCCATGTCAATGGTGTCCGGAGCATGTACAACAGAAATCCCGGCGGGCAGGGAAGAAGCATATCCCAGCTCTTTGAGCTCGCGCTTAATAACGGCCTCATCCCCCACCAGTATTACTTCAATACCCAGGGTTTTTGCCGCTTGCAACGCGCCCAATACATTGGGTTTAGCGCCGTAATCTCCGCCTAAGGCGTCCAGGGCTATTTTCATAAGAAAGATTTATTTAGCTTCAGTGTTTTCTTCGGTTTTGGCCGCTTTGGGAGCCACAACCACCCGGTCTTTATAAAAACCGCATTTCGGGCAAACATTGTGCGGCAAGCGGGCGGATTTGCAATTAGGGCATTCCACCAACTGGGCCACTTCAATCACAGAATTGTGCGATCTTCTCAAATCCCGGCGGGAACGAGTGTGTTTTTTCTTCGGATTCGGCATTGTTTATTACTCCTGTATACATCAGTAAAAATCAATTAATTCTTACTTGAATTTACCTTTTAATTCGGCAAAAGGCGACAAACGCTCCGGCTTGCATCCGCACTGGGCGGCATTCAAGTCTTGCCCGCATACGGGGCACAGCCCCTTGCAGTCCGGCTTGCAAAGAAAGCGTATTTCTTCGGTCAAAGCCAGCGTTTGTTCCACAAGTAACATTATATCAATTATTTCTGATTTCGTGCTATATGTTTCTACAAATTCTTCTTCAAAATTCTGCGCGGCCATTTTTAAACAGCGTGCGCATTGAACGTTTCTCTTGCCCCATACGCGCCCGCGCACCAATATATTTTTGTCCGCCACGGAAAAACTAATCTCCGCCGTAACGGCCGTTATTTTATTGGGGGCGGTAAACACCCCTTCAAAATATTTGGGGCTTAACTGGGCGGAGCACTCCAGCCCGCCCATGCGCAAAATATCGGCGGTTTTAAATTTTAAATCCTGCGGTACGTCGTAATCGCGGTAAAAGTCGTTCATGGTTATATTTTAGCAAATTTTAAGCTTTGCGCCGTGCAAAGGCTTTGCTTTGCCATTTGCGGCTTTTCCAGCGGCGCTCAAAAATTACGGCGCGGATGTTTTCATCAAGGGCCATCGCCAGCCATATGCCGGCCAGCCCCCAGCCCCACCACACGCCCAGTATGTACGCGCACAGCGTGGCAACGCCCCACATAACAATAATGCCGGTAATAAACGGGTAAAACACGTCCCCCGCCGCATTGAGGGAATTGACGGAAGTGATATTCACCGCCCGGCCTATTTCCAGCACAATGTCAATATATAATACCACCGCGCCTATTTTAATAACGTCCGGATTAGCAGACAGCATTTTAAAAATATTCGTACCTACTAAAGCGGTTAAAATAGAAATAAGCACGCTGATAAGAACAGACAAATTAATGGAATATTTTTCAACCGAAAAGGCCGCGTTGTCCCTGTCCGCCCCCACCAAATGCCCAATGGATATGGCCGCCCCCTGCCCCAGCGCAATGGAAAACACGTAAGAAAACATCACAATATTCATGGCATAGGTACGCGCGGTTAAAGCCGCCGTGCCAATCAGAACGGAAAAATAGGTAATCACCACCTGGGACAAATTGTAAGACACCTGTTCCCCCGCCGCGGGAAGGCCGATAATCATTAAATTTTTTACCTTATCCCACGGGAACGGCCTTAAGCAAGAGAGGGTGAACTGAGGCACCACTTTTTTAAACAAAATATACCCCAAAAGAAGCAGCGCAATAAACCGGCACACGGCGGTAGACACCGCCGCCCCCGGCGCGCCTAAGGCCGGGAACCCCCACTTGCCAAAAATAAGCAGGTAATTACCAGCTATATTTAAGATATTCATCAGAAGCGTAACATACATGGGATAATAGGCTTTATTATGGCTTCTTAAGACGGAGGACATCGTCATCGCCACCGCCTGTATAAAAGAAAACCCGGCCACAATTTGCATATACGTTTTCCCGCGCCCGATTAATTCGTCCGACAGGCCCATCAGCCCCAGTAACTGCGGCGCCAGCAAATAAAGCCCCGCGCTGACCGCCAGCCCCACCACTAGGTTTACCGTAATGGAAACGCCGATGGTTTGCATTACGTTGTTTTTTTGGCGGGCGCCCAAATACTGTGCGCACAAAACGGACGTGCCCAGCGTGGTAATACCGTATAAAATAAACACCAAATTAAGCAGCTGGTTCACCACCCCCACGGCGGCTACGGTATCATCGGAATACCGGCTGAGCATCACCACGTCCGTAGCCCCTAAAAGCATAATCAGCAGCGTTTCCACAAAAATAGGGCTGGTAAGACTAAAAAGCTGTCGGCGCAGCGGCTTATTTTTTAACCATTTCTTCATAAGTATACGCAAGCGCGCAAAAAAACCGGGCAGAATGCGGCATCTTACCCGGTTTGCGGCGTTTGAAATTAAAGATTGATTTTCTTGATAACGGGACGCTGTAAATCCGTAAACAGGCGGCGGGTTACTTTTAAAATAGGCGCGGTTTGGGCGCGTTTGTAGTCGGCCGAGTCTATGCGGCGGCACACGTCCGTCACCGTTTCCAGCGGGGCTTTGCACTTACGGGCAATTTCCTGCGGGGCCAGGCCCTGGGCCACGTACAGCGGGATAATTTTATCCAGCAGCGGATAAGCGGGCAGGGTGTCCTCGTCCTTTTGGTTGGGGCGAAGTTCCGAAGTGGGCGCGCGGTCTATAATCCCTTGGGGGATAATTTCCCGGTTCTTGTTAATGTAAGCGGCCAAGTCGTACAGTTCCGTTTTAAACACGTCCCCAATAGGCAGCAAACGCCCGGCCGTATCGCCGTACAGCACGCAGCTGCCTACGGAAAGTTCGCTTAAATCATCGGTAGAAATAGGCATGGCGCCGTATTCTCCGCCCAGCGTAAACAGAATATTGGCGCGCAGGCGGGAGTGGAGTTTCTGTTCCGTTACGTCTTTTAAGTGGGAAACAATATGCCCCACGGCGTTTTTCATGCCGTCAAGCACGGGTTTAACAGCCACTTCCTCTAAATTAATGCCCAAATTGCGGGCCAGCTGGCCGGCTAACGATTTGCTTAAATCGCTGGTGCAATAAGAAGGAAGAGAAACGGCATATACGCTTTCCCCCCCTAATGCGCTGGCGGCCAGTACAGCCGTTACGGCGGAATCCAACCCCCCGCTTAAACCAAAAATGACTTTGCTGTAACCGGCTTTTTGCACAAAATCACCCAATCCAAAGGAAAGCGCGTCCAACACTTCCCCGCGCGGGTCCGCTTTATAGGTAAGAGGCTGGGGCTTTTCCTCACTGTCCCACAGGTTTACCCGCTCGCGGAAGAGTTCCCCCAGCAGGGTAAGCTCCCCTTTTTTATTAGCGCAGGCGCAAAGGCCGTCAAAAATTAAACCGTCCCCCCCGCCTAACAAATTGCACTCCAGCACCGGCACTCCGCGTTTTTTGGCAAACTTTTTAAGCGCGTCCAAACGTTCAGACACGTTGCCTTTTTCGTACGGGCGGGCGGAAAGGTGGATAATGATATCGGCGTCTTGGGCGGGGGCGTCTTGCAAGTCACCCAATATAATTTGCAAATCTTTCCCGGCCAGAGAAACTACTTCACTGTCATAAATTTTGGTAATTTTTCCTTTATAAATAAAAGCCGCCGCGGATACAAAATCTTTGCCCAGCTTATCCTGAAAGCCAAGCACGCAGGCCGTGTCTTTGGTTTCTTTGGCAATTTCTTTTAAAGAAGAAAGGGTTTCTTTCAGCAGGCGTTCATCTTCAAACAAATCCAACATGGGGCAGCCGCACAAAGCCGCTTCCGGCAGGACCAGCAAATCCGCCGCGGGGGCGGGAGCCTTAAGCAAAGCGGTGATATGCTCTTTATTGCCGCGTATGTCCGCGGTTAAAGGGTTAAAAGACGCCAATTTTATTTTCATATAACTATACCTCAATATTATTATATATTTTAGCAATTTATACACTTTTTTGCCTTTTTTAAAACCAAAAAGTGCTAAAATAAAATATCTGTAAATAAATTAAGGAGGGTTCATGAAAAAAGTAGTACTGTTGGTTTTATGCTTCATGTCCGCCGGCGCTTCTTTTGCCGCCAGCAACGCGGGGGTTTTTAAACTTTCGTTGTGGAATAACTTGGCTATCGCCGCACCGGCCAATACCCAAACCATCCACGGGATTGACTTTGGTATCGGCTCCCACACCAATGAAGTGTACGGCGTTCAGCTGGATTTGGTAATGGCCCAAACCCGCTATGACTTGCGCGGCGTAAGCGCGGCGTGGCTTATCAGCTTGGCTGAGGACGTAACCGGCGCCCAATGGGCCGCTTTCACCAAAAACACCCATTTAACCGGGGCCCAATTAGGGTTGGTGAACTTGTCCGGCCGCCAGGTAACCGGCGCCCAGCTGGGCTTCTTTAACCAAGCCGAAGACATGAACGGCTTGCAATTTGGTTTTGTAAACTATGCAAAACAAATTTACGGTTTGCAAATCGGTATTTTAAACATTGCCGAAAACGGCTGGTTCCCCGCCATGGTGCTGGTGAACGGACGCTTCTAAACGTAAATACAAACCACATAAGACCGCATTCCTTAATATAAGGGGAATGCGGTTTTTATTTATTTATGCTATAATGAGCATAGGGTGTATTTTGAGCGGGAGAGCGAAAAAGTTAGTAAATCAAAGCCTGTCCCGACGACACCCAAGCGAGCCGCCGCCGGGGAAACCCCTTCCCTAATTTGGGCGGACGCTTACAGGAGAAAACATGAGCAACGTATCTATGAAAGCCATGCTGGAAGCCGGCGTGCACTTTGGGCACCAAACTTCCCGCTGGAACCCCAAAATGGGCCGCTTTATCTTTGGAGAAAGAAACGGCGTACACATTTTGGATCTTCAAAAAACCGCCAAAGAACTGAAAAAAGCCTGCGCTTTTATCAAAGAAGAAACCAAAAAAGGTTCTAAATTCTTGTTCGTTGGCACCAAAAAACAAGCCCAGGAAGCCATTCAGGCCGAAGCTGCCCGCTGCGGCGCTTACTGCATTCACGAAAAATGGCTGGGCGGCACGTTAACCAACTTCCAAACCGTTAAGAAATCCGTAGAAAGACTTAACGAATTGGAAAAATGGGAAGCTTCGGGCGTCTTCAAGGCCATTTCCAAAAAGGAAGCCAGCAGACTGACCAAAGAAATGCTCCGCTTGCAAAAATTGCTGGGCGGCATCCGCGATATGAAAGTATTGCCGGACGTCGTTTTTGTAATTGACCCTGTGGACACCGCCGGCGCCGTGCGCGAATCCCGCGTATTGGGCATTCCCGTGGTAGCCGTGTGCGATACCAACGCCGACCCGGACTTAATCGACGTACCGATACCCGGTAACGACGATGCGGCCCGCTCCATCAAATTATTCTGCGGCGCTATTGCCGACTCTATCCTGGAAGCCAGAGCTGAAATGGAAGCCGTCAATAAACCCGCCGAAGCCGCCGAAGAAGGCAAACCGGCTGAAAACCCGGTAATGGCTCAGGCCTTTGAAAGCGCCATGCTGGCCGGCGAAAAAGCTGCCCTGGAAGAAGAAGCCAAAGCCGAAGCTGCCAAACAGGAAGCTCCTAAAGCTGAAGAAGAAGTAAAAGCCGAAGAAGCCCCCAAAGCGGAAGAAGCCAAGGCCGAAGAACCGGCCGCCGAAGAAGCCGCGGAAAAGAAAACTAAGAAAACCGCCGCTAAAAAACCGGCCGCCAAAAAAACGACCAGAACCAAAAAAGCCGCCAAGGAAGAAGCTCCTAAAGCTGAAGAAGAAGTAAAAGCCGAAGAAGCCCCTAAAGCGGAAGCAGCCAAATAAATAGTTTATAAACGTCCGTTTCCGCTTGCACGCAGGCGGAAACGGACTTTAAAACAGATTTACCCTATTAGTCGTACAGGAGAGAACATGTCTTTAGCAGAAGATATTAAAGTATTAAGAGAAAAAACCGGCGCGGGCCTTATGGACTGCAAAAAAGCCTTGCTGGAAACCAAAAACGATATGGAACAAGCCATCGTTTTCCTGCGCAAAAAAGGCTTGGCGGATATGGCCAAACGCTCCGACCGCGAAACCAAAGAAGGCCGCGTTTCCGTTAAAACCAACGGCAAAAACTACGCCATGGTATACTTAGGCTGCGAAACGGACTTTGTAGCCAAAACCGAAGATTTCATTAAACTGGCCGACGAATTGGCCGAATATGTGTTGGCCCACCCCGAAATTACCGACTATGCCAACGACGAACACATCAAATCCATGATTGCGGAAAAAGCTCCCAAATTTGGTGAAAACACCACTTTGAAAGGTGCTTATAACTGGACCCCGGCCAAAGACGCGGTAATTGAATATTACATTCACGCCGACAATAAAAAAGCTTCCCTCTTGGAGCTTGCCGTAACCGGCACCGCCAAAGACGCCGCCAAAGTGAAAGACATCGCCCGCGGCTTGGCCATGCACACGGTGGGTATGCAAAGCTGCTGGGTGGACGCGAAAGACATTCCGCAGTCCGTCATTGACAAAGAATTGGAAATTTACAGAACGCAGGCTTTAAACGAAGGCAAACCGGAAGCCGCCATTGAAAAAATGCTGCCCGGCAAAGTAAAAAAATTCGCCAAAGAAAACTGCCTGTTGGAACAAATGACCATTAAAGACAACAAAAAAAGCGTACTGGATTATTTAAAAGAAGAATCCAACGACTTGGGTTGTGAATTAAAGGTTGTGCGTTTCGTTCGTTTCTAATTGAAAGCCCCTCTTCGGAGGGGCTTTTTTCTGTCCGTCTGCCATATAGGCGGGCGGAGAGAAAAAAGCGTAAACCTTAAAATACGCACTTTTTTACTGTTTTTGTGATAGAATAGATAAAAGATTTTAAGAGAGGTTACCTGTATGACAAATGCCGCCGATCCGCACAATAAAAAAAGAGTACTTCTGAAACTTTCCGGGGAAGCTTTAATTAATGAAGGACACCGGGGTATTAACCCCCAAGCCCTAAAAGAAATTGCCGTAGAAATTGCGGACGCATACCGCTGCGGGAATTGTGAGCTGACCATTGTGCTGGGCGGCGGAAACATTTGGCGCGGCCTGCGCGACGGCGGCGGAGTCATTGACCGCGTCAATTCAGACAATATGGGCATGCTGGCTACGGTAATCAACGCATTGGCCCTGCAGTCCGCCCTGGAAGAAGCCGGCGTACCTACCCGGGTATTAACCTCTATTAACATTTATCAACTGGCGGAACCTTTTGTGCGCCGCAAAGCGTTGCGCCATTTGGAAAAAGGACGCATTGTTATTTTTGCCGGCGGAACGGGAAACCCGTTTTTTACTACGGACAGCGCCGCCGCGCTGCGCGCCTCGGAAATAAATGCAGACGTACTGTTAAAAGCAACCCAGGTAGACGGCGTGTACGACAGCGACCCTAAAAAGAACCCCAATGCCAAGCTAATCCACAAAATCACCTATGCGGAAGCCATTGCCAAACAACTGCAATTTATGGATACGGCCGCTTTGGCTTTATGCTTGGAAAATAAATTGCCTATTCAAGTGTTTAACTTGCATAAAAAAGGCAATATTAAACGTGCCTTAGCCGGGGAAGAGATAGGCACGCTCATTTATTAAATAAGCTAATTTGCCAAATTGATATCTAGAAAACATGAAAAACAAAGCCCTTAAAATTTTTTTAAGTATAGTTTATCTCATTTATGTTTACTTGCTGATAAACGGGAAAATCCGCTGGAATTTGTGGACGTTCTACATTTCCTTGCTGGCCGCTTGGTTTTTGCTGTGTTACTGGCTTCCGTTTAACGCAAAAAATTATAAAACAACGCTTGCTTTTAAACTGGCCTTTGCTTCCATTCAAGCCATAACCGTTTTTATCTTTGCCGGGGCAATGTGGCAGGTTTTTAACCTGCAGAAACTGTTTGTTACAATACGCCAATCAGTGCCGTTTGCTTCTTCTGCCCAAACACCCCAAACAGCGCAAGAAATACCTTTGCAAGAGGAACTGCCCGCGCAGGATACTGCCGCCCCGGCAGACGTATCGCCCGAAGATGATTTGCCGCCGGATTTTATGCCCCCCTCCGCCCAATTATACGTGCCCTTAGGTGCCGAGAAGGAAAACAGTCTAGAAGAAGAAGTAAAAAAACAAAGAGAACTCGAAGCCGCTCAAGCCTACACAAAAGAGCTGAATCTTAAAATGCAAGATCCGCTTTACCGTCAAGCCTACACGCAAGTACATGAAGAAATTACCAGACAAGATGCAGAGGCCATACAAGGCATATTGTCCCAACAGGACATGGATTCTATTAATAAAATAATTCCTTTTTCGCGCTATCCTTTGATAAAGGTCCTCATACAAAAACACATCAACAGAATCAAAGCCAGGATACAAGAAGCGCAAAAACAGGGTTTTCCGCAAAAGGAAATTGATTTGCTGAGCCAGAAGCTCAACAAACTGGAAGCCACGCAAAAAGCCTTTTTAAAACGCCACAGCAACGAATATCAGCAACAAGCCATTAATCAAAGACTGGCGCAGCTGAAACAAAAGGCCCAATAAACGCCTAAACTGTTTTGTTTTTGGCATAAAAATCCCCCGGCTACGCCGGGGGATTTTTAAATATACAAAGATCAACGCCGCTTAAACAAGCAAGAACAAAAACTAAAAATTAATTCTTTCTTTTTCTATCACAAGCGGGCGTTTAAGCACCTGGGTAAGAATAGCGCCGATGTATTCCCCAATAATTCCAATAAAAAACAACTGCACGGAAGAGAAAAACAATACCGCCAATAAAATAGGCGCCGTACCCATGGGGAAATTATCCCAATACAATAATTTTAATATCAAATAGACCAATGCCAACACAAAGCTAATCATACCTAATACAAACCCCCCCAAAGCGGCCAAACGCAAAGGCACTCTGGAGTGATTGGTAAAACCCGTCATGGCGTTATCATACAATGTATAAAAATTATTTTTGGTAATGCCTCGCTTACGTACCGGCTGCACAAAAGGCACCAACGCGCGGGAATACCCCAGCTCACACACCAAGCCCCTTAAATAGGGGTAAGGCTCGTCCAGCTTGCGCAATTCATCCACCACGCATTTATCATACAAACCAAAACCCGTGCAGTTGGAAAGAAGCTGGGCGCCGGAATCATTTACCAAATTAAGCAGCCAATAATACAACCGGCGCACGGCAAAAAAGAGCCAACTGAGCTAAAACCACTTTGTAGCCTTCTTCCCACTTGGCGATAAACTGCGGAATAAGAGAGGGAGGGTCTTGCAAATCAGAGGCCAAATAGATAACCGCATCCCCCCGGCACTGCAAAATGCCGTAATAAGGGGAACGGATATGCCCAAAATTGCGCGCATTTACAATCACTTTAAAACGCGGGTCCTGCGCGGCCAGCTTGCGAAGTTCTGCCAAGGTATTATCAGTAGAAGCGTTATCCAGCACAATTTGCTCGTAATCATATTTATCAGCAAGCAAATCCATTTGCTTTTTTACCTGTTTATATAATTCACACACGTTGCCTTCTTCATTATACGCGCTGGAAATAATTGATATTGTTTTTTTCATATTGCGCTGGAAATAATTGATATTGTTTTTTTCATATTACTAGTTAAATACCCATTTTTTATTTAGAATAAACCCCAAAAACGCCAAAGGCAGAACCAAAATGGCGCCCGCTATATATAAATTTTCTATTCCACCTAATTCAAGCGCCTTTAGCCCCAATACATTGCATACATATACAATAGCATATACGCCAAAGAACTTATAAATCAAGCGGTTATCATGGCTTTTAAATACAATGCCTCCTATGGTTTTAAAATTAAAAAGCACCCCCAATACCGTGGAACAAAAAGGCGCCCCAATATAATTAAAACCAAGCCAAACAAAAAACACATACAGCCCGTAACCAACCGCCGTATTTAAAACTCCTACAAACAAAAACGTAATAAATTGGGCGGATAATCCCGTTAAGCGGTGCATGAAATTTATTAAACAGTTAAAAAATTGTTTAAAATAATTCATTTAAGCCCCAAAAGTTTATTTTTCTTTTTGGGATATGTCCATATTTTCCGCCAATTCTTTACGGTTCAAAAACGGGAACATATCTTCCAACGACGGGCTGACCATCGTGCCGTCTTCCAGTTTGCGGGCGGAAAGTTTTGGGGCGAAAGTATAATTTTCCGTACACTCCAGCTCGCAAACCACCGGGCCCGGGGTGTTTAATACCTCCTGTATTTTACCCGCCAGTTCATCATTTTTTCCAATACGTACGGCGGGCAAATCAAACGCTTGGGCCACTTTTACAAAATCCGGCACTTCCACTCCGCTGGCTTTATTACAGCCGGTCAAACGGCCTTCAAAAAAATTGCGCTGGGTTTGAATAATGGAGATATACTCCCCATTTTTAATCACAAACAATTTAACGGGCAGGTGATTAGTCTTTAAGGTTTGCAATTCCTGCAAATTCATCATCAGGCTGCCGTCCCCCTCTAGGCAAACCACCGGGGCGTTTTTCTCTGCCGCGCATACGCCTATGGCCGCCGGCAGGCCGTAACCCATAGACGCATCGCCCGAGTTTAACAACAGCCGCTGGCCCGCTTTGGACTCAAACGCTTGGAAAAACGCCACGCACGCCGTCCCGTTGGAAGCAACCACCCTGGCATTTTCCGGCAAAATGCGGCCCAGCTGTTGCATAAACAAATAAGGGTGCACTCTGTCCTGCCCCGCAATGGAAAACTCCCGCAGAGGCAGATATTTGGCCTTCATTTGGCGGCAATACTCCCGCCAGGGCTCAACAGCAAGCGCCCCCGTTAACAGGCCTGTTAAAGAAAAGAGCACGTGCCCCACATCTGCGCATAGGGCCACGTCCGGGCGGACGGTAGGCTTTTGCAATTCGGCCGGGTCTATATCCACCACTATTTTTTTAGCGTCTTTGGCAAAATTTTCCCAGTTATAACTTACCTGGCGTATATTATTGCGCGTACCCGTAAACAAAATAACGTCCGCATTTTGCAGTACAAAATTTCCCGCGCGCTGCCCTACGGTGCCGATACGGCCCGCAAAAAGCGGATCCTCTGAAGCGACCAAATCAAACCCATTAAAGGTAGTTACCACAGGTATTTGGGTTTTGTCTAAAAAAGCCCGCAACGCTTTTTGCGCCTTGGCGCAATGAATCCCATTCCCTGCCACTAACAGCGGGCGTTTGGCGTTTTGCAGCAAATGGGCCGCCTGGGCTAAAGCGGCAGCCATGTCTTTATTTTCCGCAGGCGGCGCAACAAATTTTTTTAATTTGGCGGGGTCTATGGGGGCGGCCTGTACGTTAAGCGGTATATCCAGCCATACGGGGCCGGGGCGGCCGGAAACGGCAAAGTAAACGGCTTCTTCTAAGGCGGAGTCAATATCATACGGGTCCGTCACCATGCGGGCGTATTTGGTAAGCGGGCGCACCACGCTGACGATATCCACTTCTTGGTCTCCCAACTGGCGCAAAGGCACTTGCGGGCAGGAAGCCATGGTGGTGGTGTATTTTACCTGGCCGGAAATAAACAATACGGGGGCGCTGTCCGTCCATGCGCCAAACACTCCGTTTAAACAGTTCAGCCCGCCGGGGCCCGTGGTAACGCAGGCCACCGCTAATTTTTGATTAGCGCGGGCATAGCCCTCGGCGCACATGGAGGAGGCTTGCTCGTTATGATTGCAAATCAGGCGGATTTTTTGGCTTTTGCCAAAGCTGTCGTCCAAGTGCATGGCGCCGCCGCCGGATACCATAAAAGCCGTATCCACGCCCAGCGTTTCCAATTTTTGAACCAAATAATCCGATGTTTTAATCATAAACTAAAGCCCCCGGTCATAAATTAACTGTTTTAAATCTTTATTTTTAGCATAAGGGCTGTCTATATCATCTATTTTAATGGGAGCGTCTTTCTTAATATCGCACAGCAATACTTCGCCTGCCATAAACTCCCGGCAGGAAATCTGGCCCTTTTGCAAAGGAATGGCAAGATAAACATCATCTTCCGTTAATTTATGGCCTTTGGGCAAATCCCAGCGGGCATATACGCCGCGTACCAACGCATCCAAATAAGTTACTTCTTTGCGGGGAGCAACCACCTTTGTTTCCGCACTGTGCCCGCAAGCTACAACCGCTTTTTTATAGCCTTTTATCCAACGGTCCACATCTTGCGGCAAAGAACAATAAGGAGATACGGCAATACCGTCCGCATCAATATCAATATGCCGCTCAAACGTACGCGCCCCTTTGGCATAAGCCATCATGATTGCGTCTTGAATGTCTTCGTTGCGCTCATGGGTGGAAAAACCGATAATATGATCCGGATAGCGGTTCTTTAAAAAGTCTATTTGGTTTAGTTCCAATTCATTCTTTTCAGAAGGGTAAACACTAACACAGTGGTTAATGGCCAAGGGAATGGAGCGATGATCAAAAAATGTTACCAAATCATCTATGTCCTTTAACGAGGAACCGCCCGTAGACACAATAACCGGTTTGCGGGTAGTGGCGATTTTTTCAATTAAGATCCAATCGTTTAAATCGGAAGAGGCAATCTTAATAATCTGTACGCCCAATTTTACACACATATCCACTGATTTTTCATCAAACGGAGTAGCCATAGTGATACAATTATGAGAGCGAATAGCGTCCACCAAAATTTGATAATTTTTAATATCCATTTTGGTATCCATCGTTTTTTTTATGTAGCGGATATCCTGACGGTTTTTAAAATCATTGTGTATAAAAGAGTCTACATCCCGAAACTGCAATTTAATAGCGGCGCGAACATTGTTAAAACGTACAATCTGCGCGAAATCTTCCACAATTTTTAGGCCGCGCTCCACTTTTCCCCAGTGGTTATTGGCCAGCTCCAATACAAATAAATCTTCAAAAATTTTGTCTTTCATTTTTTGTTCCTCACCTAATCTGTTTTGCCAGCAAAGCTAACCCTATAAGGGTTTCATCTGACGCATCTGCAATTTTAACAGTCATTTGCAACTGCCGTTGCAAATACTGTGCAAGAATTGGGTTCTTAGCCAGTTTCCCGCCGCTTAAAACGGCAAATTTTCTGGCCGGCACAAACAAATGGGCCGCTTTTACATACTGCTGCGCAAACGACACAAACAAAGAAGCCCAAAAATTCTTTTCCGTAAGGCCGGCAGAAGTTAAACCAACCACGCTGCCGCCCCCTTTGTTAAAACCCCAGGCATCCGGGAAAAAGGCCAAGTTGAAATGCAGCGTAGCGGTTTCCATATCCGACGGAGTGACTGCATTAAAAAGAGTCCAGCCGTCTTTGCCCGTTAAGGTTTTATAAAAATCTGTCAGCGCCGCCAGCACCCGCCCGGCCGGAATATGGGTAATGGTTTCTAATTCCTGCCCGGCAAAAAAGTGGCGCCGTTCCGTATCAGGCGTTAAAGGAGCACGCCCGCACACGGCAGACACCTGCGAACCCGTGCCAATATTAAAAGAAAGCGTTTTCTGATTATTCCCTGCCCCCAATACGGCACATTGATGGTCTCCCACACCGGTATATACCGGCACCCATTTGCCGGACAGGTTTATTTCCCCGGCGGGAACTACTTCTTTGCACACTTCATTAAACGCTATTTCCACCCCGCTGCCCCTACGGCTCAAAAACCGAAGTATATCCGCCGACGGCATACAGGAAGCAAAATCCACACACCCGCTTCCGGCCGCCATGGTAATATGGGCTTTATGACGGGGTTTACCCTCCAAAAGCAACGCTTCCGGCAGAGAAAGCACTTTTATATATCCGCCCGGATTGCGGCGTACATAATCCAAAATTTTTACAACCGGAAACCCCGCACGCATTCGCATGCCGGTAATGTCTTTAAAATGCCCGGAAAACTCGGTTGAAAACAGCTTCCAAGAGCTTTCTTTTCCGTTACATGGCAAAAGGACGCTCTCGTCCTGCCAGCTAATATAGTCCGTCAGCGCCCGTCCGTCTTTATCCGCCAGAACAAAACCGTGCATTTGGCTGCATATCAATATGCGGGAGACCGCCTCCCTTTGTGCATAATCCGCACAAACGGACATAAAATCAGCCGTTAAATTTCTTAACGGTATTTCAAAGCGCCCCTGCTTTTTAACGGCCTGCGTGCACTGGCGGCTTTCTATGTAAGAGAGAGCGCCCGTTTCATCGTTTACTAAGGCGGATTTTATACGGCTTGCGCCAAAATCCAACAATAAACTAACAGACATGGAATTCCTTATGCATTACTTCTATTAATTCTTCCACCAGCTGAGGGGTAATTTCCAACTTTACAAATACGGTGTCCCCCAAATTGCGTATGAATACAAAGTTAACGGCGTTGCCCACGCTTTTTTTGTCTTTTAACAATAATTGGGGCAGCTCCTGCACGATATTTTGAGACAACCTGGCCGTTTGAAATAAATCCGCCGCCAGATTTTTGATGTAACGGCAGTCTTCTTCGTTTAACATGCCGCGCCGGCGGCTCAATTCATTCACCGCCAAAACCCCCATGGTAACAGCCTGCCCGTGCGGAATTTGATAATCAGACAATACTTCTATGGCATGCCCTAACGTATGCCCGTAATTTAGGCTTTTTCTTATATTCAGCTCAAACTCATCTTTTTCTACAATTTGTTTTTTAACACCCAAAGCTCCCAAAATAAGCTGTTTAAAGGAAGAAAAGTCTTTTACTCGCCCCTCCTTAGTAACCAGCTTGGAAAATAAAAACAACAAGTCTTTTCCCCCGGTAATAAAAAGTTTTAAGATTTCCCCCAAACCGGATTTAATCTCCCGCGCATGCAGTGTGCGCAAAAATTCCGCACACAGTATCACTTCCCGCGGAGCAGAAAACAACGCCAATTGATTTTTAGTTTTATGAAAATTAATACCTGTTTTCCCGCCTATGCAGGAATCACACATAGACAACAATGTGGTGGGAAAGAGAACCCACGCTATCCCGCGTTTATACACCGCCCCCACAAAGGCGCCTATATCCTGCGTAACGCCACCGCCCACAACAATAAGCGTTTCCCCCTTGCCAAAGTGGTTGTCCTCCAAAAAGCCCAAGGCTTGCTCTACGCCGTTGTGAAATGTTTTAAATTCTTCATCCGCACGCACAAACATCACGCGTTTGGGGTCTATTTGTAAATTTGCGCAGTGCAAATCCCACACGTTTTTATCAATAAGCAGCAAGTTTTTAGGATTTTTGGCAAGCAATTCCTCAATCAAGCGGGCCGGGGCTACGCCCTCTTTCCATAACACGTCGTAATTGCGCGGTACAGAATGAACAGTAAACCGGGTTTGATGCAAGAAAGAAGAATCAAAGGAAAAATTTTCTCCTTCTACAGAAAATTTAAAATTGCTCATGAGTGTTGAAATCCTCCTGCCATAAAACCGCCGTCCACCACAATATCTTGACCAGTCAGATAGGTGTTTTGTTCACTGCATAAAAAATAAGCAACTTGAGCGATATCCGTTGTAGAAGCCAAACGTCCAAGCGGTATTTTGCGTTCAAAAGCGGCCAGTGTTTGAGGGGTGTTGTTCTTTACAGTCATCTTGGTAAGCACAAACCCGGGAGAAAGCGTATTGCATAACACCCCATAAGGTCCTAATTCCAAAGCCATTGTTTGCACTAATCCGTTCATGGCGTGTTTAGACATGGCATACGCCGCACGCCCCTCCCGGCTAATTGTACCGTAAAGAGAAGATATCCCTAAAATACGGCCTCTTTTTTGTTGTTCAAAAACGGGCCGAAGCTTAGACACAATCCAAGCAAAACTAAGGGTATTAATATGCCAAGTACGTTCTATTTCTTGCAGAGAAAGCCTTCCCATTTCCGCCGGGTTATTATAACCGGCACAATAAACAAGCGCATCTACCGGGCCGGTAAATTTACCCAGATATGCTTCCACCGCGCACAGACTGCTTAAATCCAACTCGCGGCTGCGGGGAGAAATAACTTCATACCCGCAAGACTGAAATTTCTCTTTTATGGCGGAGCCTATTTCTCCCCCGCCGCCCAGCAAAAACAATCTTTTCATTTATCCCTCAGTAAAAATTCTTTGTTTAGCATGGTTTTATTGTCCGCGTACCAGCGGTATAATTCCCGCACGGCTTGCGTAACCGGGGTGAACCGCAAAGAGGGTATTTCCCCCCGCAGCCGCGCGTTATCCCCGCTGTAATTTAAGCCATATCCTTCTTTTGCCACCTGTATGCCGCTTTGAGTGCCGCTTACCTCGGCCACCGTTTGGGCGGCGGATAAAAGCTCGGTTTCCTCGTCCGGCACCACGTTATAACTTTTATAACGGGCAGGGTTTTCTATAAAATACTCCAAAACGGGCATTAAATCATTTACATACAAATAACTGAAACGGCGGTTTTGGCGCAAAGTAATAGGCAAGCCAAACAATGTTTTGCAAATAGCGTTGGATATAAAGCGGATTTGCCAGTCTTCATATTTGCCAAAAATGCCAAAAATATTTAAATCCACAAAATGATCCAAATGTTCTATTTGTTTATGTACTACATACTTACAAAAACTATGCTCGTCTTTACCCATGCGCAGGCCGATTTGGCCTTCTTTTACCCGGCGGTTATCGGCCGATACGTCATATACCGCGCCGGAACCAAAATTAATCAGTTTGCCAAAGCGGCTTTTGTTACGCTCCAAATTTTCAAACATCCTTACATTGGTGTAAAACAGTTGGGTAGGGTCCTTGGCGTTGCGGTGGCCGGGCTTGGTGGCGGCGTGGAGGACAACGTCAAACTGATGCGCGGAAAAATACGCGTCCACCGCGTCCGTATCCGTTAAGTCTAACTCAAAACTGCGCGGGGCGGTAATTTCATACTTTTGGCTCAAATAGCTTTCTTGTATGTTTTTGCCTATAAAACCGTTGCCGCCCGTAAGCAGGATTTTTTTCATTTCAGCGCTCCGGCAAACCGGTGGATTAAAGCGGCTGTTTTTTCCAGTTCCTTTTTACCCAAACGAGGGAACGTTCCCACCCAAAAAGTGTGGTTCATAATAAAGTCCGTAGTAGGTAGGAGGGCAAAGTCTTTCTCTTTTAAATTGCGGGAATTAAGCAAGCCGGAATTTTTAATACGCAGAGGAATATCGTTTTCCGTCATCATCGGCTGGCGCAGCAAATTGCCGGCAAACAGCTGGCGCGTGCCCACGCCGTTTTGCTCCAAAAATTCAACCAGCTGCTGTTTGGTAAAAGGAGCGTCTTCCCTGACGGAAATTAAAAACCCGAACCAAGACGGGTGCACGTTTTCAGCCACTTTGGGCAAAATGAAATATTCATTTAAATCCGCCAGCTTTTCAGCCAAGAACTCCGCATTTTGTTTGCGTTTTAATAAATAACCCGGCAGTTTTTTTAACTGGCTTACGCCTAAAGCGGCTTGCCAGTCCGTAATTTTTAAGTTAAAACCCACATGGGAGTAAGTATATTTATGGTCATACCCAAAAGGCAGTTTGCCAAGCTGCATGTTAAAACGGTTTTTGCAGGTATTATCCACTCCCGGTTTGCACCAGCAGTCCCGCCCCCAGTCTCTAAAAGAAAGCAAAATACGGTACAAAGCCGGGTCGCTGGTAACCACGGCGCCGCCTTCGCCCATGGTCATATGGTGGGCCGGGTAAAAGCTGTATGTGCCTATATGGCCTACGGTACCCGCCTTTTTGCCGTTCCATTGGGCGCCAAGCGCGTCGCAGGAGTCTTCAACCAGCCATAAATTATGTTTTTTGCAAATATCCAAAACGGTTTGCAAATCAAACATATTCCCCAGCGTATGGGCGATAAAAACGGCTTTGGTTTTTGGGGACAAGGCGGCTTCTATCTGGGAAGCGTCTATATTATAAGTGCCTATTTCACAATCCACAAACACCGGCACAAGGCCCTGCTGGATAATGGGGTTTACCGTAGTGGGAAAACCCGCCGCTACGGTAATCACTTCATCGCCTTTTTTAAGGCGTTTTTCCCCCAGTTTATGAGAAGTAAGCGCGCTGAGCGCCAACAAATTGGCGGAAGAGCCCGAATTGGTGGACAAAGCAAACGGAACGCCTAAATACTGGGCAAAGTCTTTTTCAAACTGGTCATTAAAACGCCCGGCGGTAAGCCACATATCCAAACTGGCGTCTATCATACCGGCCAGGTCGTCTTCGTCCAACAATTTGCCGGAGGCGGGAATATAGGTTAAATCTTTCGGGTCTCCGTAAACGGCGCGGTAATAGGCGCGGGCGGCGTCTTGTACGGCTTTTCTCAATTCTTTTTCCATGCTAAACTTCCTTCAAAATTTTTAATTTGTTCTTCGGTAAAAGAGGACATCTCTTCCCCGGCGTAAAAACGTTTATACCATTCCACAGTGGCGGCTACGGCCTGCGCCGCCGTATAGCTGGGTATCCAGCCCAGCCGCTTGCGCGCTTTGGTAATATCCAGCGTAAGCAAGGTGGCTTCATGCAAATTATCCCGGCGCTGTACCCGCACGGAACCTTGCCCGTAACATGTTACGGCCAGCCGGGCCATTTCCCCCACCGTAAATACGCTTTTTTCATCCGGTCCAAAGTTAAACCCTTCCGCATAAGCCCGGCCTTCTTCCAAGAGTTTTTGCCCCAAAAGCAAATAGCCGGACAGCGGCTCCAGCACGTGCTGCCACGGGCGAACGGCATTTGGGCAGCGTATTTCAATTTCTTTTCCCGCGCTAAGCGCGCGCATGCAATCCGGCAGCAACCGGTCTGCCGCCCAATCCCCCCCGCCGATTACGTTTCCCGCCCGGGCCGTAGCCAAGGCAAACCCGCTTTCCTGCAAAAAAGAACGGCGGTACGAGGCAGACAAAATTTCCACACACCCTTTGGAAGAAGAGTACATGTCATACCCGCCCATGGGGTCATCTTCTTTGTATCCGCGGGCGGTTTCTTTATTTTCGTAGCATTTATCGGTAGTAACATTTACAAACGCACGCACGGAAGGCACGGCGCGGGCCGCTTCCAACACGTTTAACGTGCCCATTACATTAACGGCATAGGTGCGCACCGGCTCCGCGTAAGAAAGCCGCACCAAAGGCTGGGCGGCTAGATGAAAAATAATTTCCGGCTGAAAATCTTTTACCGTTTTATGTAAATGTTCGGCGTCCAGCAAATCCCCTATATGGTGGCTGACGCCTTCCTGCCCGTTAAGTACATGAAACAACGCGGGCTCTGTTTCCGGCGCCAAAGCGTAACCGCATACTTCTGCCCCTAAACGCTTCAGCCAAACGCAGAGCCAACTTCCCTTAAAACCCGTATGCCCGGTAACCAGCACCCGGCGGCCTTTATAAATATGGTTAAACATAGGCTACTTCCAAATCTTCCAAGGGGCTTTGCCCTCTTTCCAAAGGGCGGTAAGGTCATTTTTGTCACGCAAAGTATCCATGGGACGCCAAAAACCGGTGTGTTTATAAGCGTGCAGCTTGCCGCTGGAAGCTAAATTTTCCAAGGGGGCACGTTCAAAAATAACATTATCCCCTTCCGGTATAAAATCAAATACTTCCGGCTCACACACAAAGAAACCGCCGTTAATCCAAGAGCCGTCCCCCTGCGGTTTTTCCATAAAAGAGGTGATATTATCCGCCCCGTCCAGCTGTAATGCGCCGAAGCGGCCCAAGGGTTTCACCGCCGTCATGGTAACCGCTTTGCCGCTGGCCTTGTGGGAAGCCAAAAGCGCGGGGATATGAATATCGCTCACGCCGTCCCCGTAAGTAAGCATAAACGGTTCTTTACCCAAGTATTCCTGCGCCCGCTTGATGCGTCCGCCGGTCATGGTATCCTGGCCGGTGTAAAGCATGGTAACCGTCCACGGTTCATGGCGGGTTTTATGCACTTGCACGGCATTATGCACCATGTCTACGGTAATGTCAGAATAACGCTGATAATAATTTACAAAGAAATCTTTAATAACGTGGGATTTATAACCGGTAAGAATCACAAAATCATTATATCCGTAAGCGGAATAGATTTTCATGATATGCCATAAGACGGGATACCCGCCTATTTCCACCATCGGTTTAGGTTTTAATTCGGTTTCTTCACTCAAACGGGTGCCAAGGCCCCCGGCAAGAATAGCAACTTTCATAAGAACAAGCCCCTTTGAGTCCGGTAAAAAAGGGAATTTCTGCTTTTGCCCTTTCAGCAAAACTAAATGCCGGAAATATATAACACAAACAAGTTATAAAAATAGATGCAACTACTTGTAACAACAAAAGGAACATCCGCTTGTTACAGTCTATCAAATAAGCCTATAGGGGTCAAGCAAACAAAGCGGCAAAAGACCCCCCAAATAAAACACGTCAAATAATAAATTTTCCACAATTTTAAAGAATTGCTATAATGGGAATATACTTAAACTAAAACTGTAAAGAGGATTTTATGGAAGCAATCAGCGCCCTTATCAGCAAAACCAAAACGGAAATGGCCGGCCACGTAACCCGTTTATCGCACGATTTGGCCACCATCCGCACCGGCCGCGCCAGCGCCGCTTTGTTGGAAAACATTCGTGTAGATTACTACGGCACACCCACCCCTATCAAGCAAATGGCCATGATTAACGTGCTGGACGCCAAAACGTTGGAAGTACAGCCCTGGGACATGAGCGCTTTGAACGATATAGACAAAGCCCTGCAAAAGGCGGACCTGGGCGCCAGCCCGGTAAACGACGGCAAAGTAATCCGCATTACCTTGCCCTCTATGACAGAAGACCGCCGCAAACAACTGGCCAAAAACATCGCCAAAATGAGCGAAGATTTTAAAGTAGCCGTGCGCAACAACCGCCGCGACGTATTGGAAAAACTCAAAAAAGCCCAAAAAGCCGGTGAGATTACCGAAGACGATTTGAAACGTTACGAAAATGACGTTCAAAAAGCGACCGACGGTTTTATTGCCGATATTGACCAGACCATCAAAGCCAAAGAAGCCGAGATTATGAAAATTTAACCGCTCTTTGCAAGAATAAAAAACCCGCTTTCACAAGCGGGTTTTTTATTATATATTTAACCCGTGATTAATAAAACTGATAGACTTTTCCTCCGGCGGTACTGGTACCACTCACTTCCTTTCCAAACGCCTTGCAAACACTTTCCCCAAAGGAGTTTCCCGCAGGGCTGGAATAACACTTGGCTAATAAGTTTGGGCGTCCAAAAAAATCTATTACATAGCCGCCGCTGGGCCCCTTATACCAAATGGCTTTTTGTACAGCGGAAACGGAAAAATCCCCCACAGGAGTACCCGTATAACGCACCCCGGAATCACTTCCGTTGAAAGAAGCCCCCTGTTTGATTTCATAAGGAAAAGAAATATCCCAGTCATCAACGTCTGCGCTTATGGTGCCGTTAGCCATTTCATACGCATTCATCGCATTAATAATGCTTTTAAATAAAGGAATGGCTTTGGCTACGCGCGCCTTTTCCACCGCAACGCGGTACTGCGGCAAAGCCACCGCCGCCAAAATACCTATGATTATGACCACTACCAATAACTCAATCAGCGTAAAGCCGCTTAATTGCCTGCCAGAAGGTTTTTTCATTCTTAGCTCCTTTTTTTAACCAAATTTTATTTTTAACAAAATGTATCAAAAAAAAAAAACAAAGCAAGGCCTATCAGCAAATGCTTTGGCAAAAAAATCCAAAAAAGATAAAATCTATGTTATGTCTATCAAACAATCCGCCCCCCGCCATGTGGCTATTATTATGGACGGCAACGGCCGCTGGGCCAAACAAAAAAACCTGCCGCGTTTAGCCGGGCACAACGCCGGAGCCAAAGCCGTTGAGCGCGTGATTAACGCCGCGCAAAAATACGGGGTGGAAGTATTAAGCTTTTATGCCTTTTCCACGGAAAATTGGTCCCGCCCGAAAGAAGAAATTGACGGTTTAATGAAACTGCTGGAACAAACCTTGGACAAATACACCCAAACCGCGCAAAAGAACAACATCCGTTTATTGGTAAGCGGGCGCAAAGAACCGCTTTCCCCCGCCATACAGGAAAAAATCGCCCGCGTAACCCAAGCCACCGCGCAAAAAACGGGGCTTACGGTAAATTTGGCGCTTAACTACGGCTCCCGCGCGGAACTGCTGGACGCTTTTGCCCAACTCTGCGCCCAAGGCATTACAAACCCTACCGAGCAGGACTTGCAGCGCTGTTTATACCAGCCCGCCCTGCCGGACCCGGATTTGCTGATACGTACATCGGGCGAAAAGCGGCTTTCTAACTTTCTGTTGTGGCAATGCGCGTATACGGAGTTTTATTTTACCGATATCCTGTGGCCGGATTTCTCTGAGCAGGATTTTAAAAACGCTTTAGACGAATACGCCCGCCGCACCCGCCGCTTTGGAGGAATCTAACCATGAACCCGCTTACCCGTGCCCGCGCGGAGGAACTGCTCCGGCGCATAGAACGCCACTCCACCCGCGTTTCTAAACAACGCCAAACCGCCAGGCTGGGAGAACAGGCCGACGGTGCCACTTTAGGCATTATCAGAAGCTTATCCAAAGCCCTTCCCCGGCCGGACCATGAACTGGCCTTGGCGCTTTGGCAAACCCGCCGCCACGGCGCGCGCCTGATGGCCGCCTTGCTGGCGGACGTTTCCTGCATGACGCAAACCGCCTTAAACGCTTGGGCGCAAGACATACAAACCCAGGATTTATGTGATTTATGCGCAGCGGAACTTTTTACCAAAACCAAAAATCCCCTCAGACTGGCCGAACGCTGGATAAAACAAGAAAGAGAACTTACCCGCCGGGCGGGGTTTATGCTGCTATGCGCGCTGGCCGCGCCGCGCGCCAAAACGCCGGCGGCTGATTTGCAAAAAATGCTCCCGCTTATAAAAAACGGCGCGGCGGACGAACGCCCCGCCGTTTACAAAGCCGTAAACAAAGCGTTGCGCGCCGTGGGAGCCAAAAGCCCCCAATTATCCAAAAAAGCGCTGGCTTGCGCTGAAGAAATATGCTACCTTTTTGAAAACAGCCGCACCGCGCTTTGGGTGGCAAACAACGCAAAACTGACGCTTGCCCCTAAACCAGCCAAACGGAGGAGTTAATGATTATCCGCCCCTGCACCGCCGCTGATATTCCCCTTGCCCTGGATATTATCCAACAGGTACAGGCTGAATTTTGCCGCAAAGGCATTAATCAATGGCAAGATGGCTACCCCGCCCTAAGTGATTTGGAAAAAGACCTATCCCGCGGCTACGCTTATATCATAGAGCAAGACCAACGGCCCGTGGGCTACTTTGCTTTGTGCTTTTGTGATGACCCTTTTTACGCCTCTATTTATGACGGCGCTTGGCTTTGCGCCGGGCCTTACGGCGTGGTACACCGCTTGGCGGTATTGCCTTCCATGCGCCGCAAAGGGCTGGCCCAGGCCGTATTGGAATATGCCGTACAAGAAGCCCGCAAACAAGGTATGCAGTCTTTGCGGGTAGACACGCATGAACAAAATACCCCCACCTTAAATTTGCTCAACAAAACCGGCTTTATCCCCTGCGGAACGATTTTTGTGCGCAAACACGGAAAACGCGCCGCGTTTGAAAAACTCATTTAAAAAATCGCTTTCCTCTCTGCGCGGCGTAGTGAATTATGCTAAAATAAATATATGCTATTACCCAGAGTAATCACCGCCGTTATCGGCTTAGGCGTAATCCTTCCCGCCATTCATTACGGCGGTTTTTTCTATATGGCCTTGGTGGGCTGTATCATCGCGCTGTGCCTGTATGAATACGGGCTTGCGCTCACCGCCGGGAAACATCCGGTGCACCGCTTCAGCTTAGTGTTTTTTGGTCTGCTAATGGCGCTGGCCGCCGTGCTGGGGCGCACCCAGCTGGACGGGGTAGACATGCCGGATAATTTATACCCCCTGGCCATGAGCATCATCATCTTTGGCATATTATTTGTGGAAATATTAACCCCCCACCGCTCTTGGGAGCGGGTATGCAATACCTTTACGGGCGTTTTTTTAATTCCCTGGTCTTTAGCGCATTTAATTAATATACGTGAAATTGCCCACTATGGGGAATACCTTACTTTCTTTATGTTCATTACCGTCTGGGTAAGCGATACGGGCGCCTATTTTACCGGCCGCTTTTTGGGCCGCCATAAATTAAACCAAGAAGTAAGCCCTAAAAAAACATGGGAAGGCGCCATTGGCGGCACGGTGCTTGCCATTGGGGCGGCCATTGCTATGCAGAAATTGCTTTTGCCCACGTTGTTTACCGTGCAAAGCGCGGCCTTAATGGGGCTGTTGGTGGCGGTCATCGGGCAAGTGTCTGATTTGGCTGAATCCGTGCTTAAACGCTCCATGGGGGTGAAAGACTCTTCCAACCTGCTGCCCGGGCACGGCGGTTTTTTGGACCGGTTTGACTCTTATCTTTTATTAGCTCCCGTATTCTACTATACGGTTTTGTATACGTTATGAAAAATATTGTTATTTTAGGTTCCACCGGTTCTATCGGCACGTCTTCTCTTTCCTGCATTGCCGGGCTGGGGGCGGATTACCGCGTCATCGGGCTAACGGCAAATAATAATGTAGACTTGTTTTTAAAACAAATCCACGCCTTTAAACCCCGCTTTGCCGCTTTAATGAATCCGCAAGCGTATGAGCAAGTAAAAGACCAAATGCCCAAAGGCACCCGCCTGCTTCCGCCGGAAATGGAAAGTTTTACTTTTTTGGCTTCTTTACCCTCGGCCGATTTGGTGATTAACGGCCTGGTGGGCGCGGTGGGCTTTATGCCTTTAATCAGCGCCATCAAGGCGGGCAAAACCATCGCTTTGGCTAATAAAGAACCGATGGTCATGGCCGGCAAAACCATTATGGAAGAATGCCAGCGCTGGGAAGCGGCTATTATTCCGGTAGACAGCGAGCCTTCGGCCATTTTTCAATGTTTAACCGACGCGGACGAAACCACCTACAACAAAATGCAGGACCGCATTTCCCGCGTCTTTTTAACCGCTTCCGGCGGGCCGTTTGCCAAACGCAAAGCGGCGTTGTCTACCGTCACCCCGCAGGAAGCGTTAAAACACCCGCGCTGGAAAATGGGCAAAAAAATCACCATAGACTCCGCCACCCTGATGAACAAAGGCTTTGAAGCCATTGAAATTATGAATTTATTCAATTTGCCGGAAGAAAAAGTGCAAATTGTCATTCACCCGCAGTCTATCATACACTCCGCGGTGGAATATGTGGACGGGTCTATCCTGGCGCAAATGGGCGCGCCGGACATGCGCCTGCCCATACAATACGCCATTACCTACCCGGAGCGCAAACCCTCCCCCGCGCAAAAATTAAATTTATTTGAGGTAGCCAAGCTGGAATTTATGGAGCCGGATTTTGAACGCTTTCCCTGCTTGTCTTTAGCTTTTGAAGCGTACCGCCTGGGCGGTATTTATCCGGCGGTGTTAAGCGCGGTGGACGAAGTGGCCGTAGACAGTTTCTTAAAAGAAGAAATTAAATTTACGGATATTCCCAAACTGATTTACACCGTGCTTAAAAATACGCACAGCGGCGGCGGCAAGGTAAACTTAAACCAAGCGGCCGAGGCGGACGCCATGGCCCGGGAAGCCGCCTTGGTTTCTTTGCAAAGCAAAAGCTACCGCAAAGCCATTATTTAGGAGGAAGAATGCTTTTATCCGTTATAGCCGTTATTGTTGTACTCAGCCCGATTGTGATTATACACGAATTTGGGCACTTTCTGGCCTGCCGCCTGACCGGCATACGCGTGAAAGAATTTTCATTTGGGTTTGGCAAGATTTTATGGCATAAAAAGAAAGGCGATACGGATTACCAAATCCGCGCCATTCCGTTTGGCGGGTTTGTGGAGCCCGCCGGGCAAATGTTCCACCCCAAAGACGCCAAGGAACCCCCTAAGTCCTACGAATTTGCCGCCAAAAAATGGTACGCCAAATTTTTTATGGTGGTAAACGGCGCTTTATTTAACTATGTACTGGCGGCTATTGTGTTTGCCGGGATTATTTACGTAAAAGGCATGCCGGAAACGGACACCGCCCTGCTGCCCGCCCAAGTGGGCGCCGTAAGCGAAAACTACCCCGCCGCCAAAGCCGGCTTAGAACCCGGGGACATTATTTTAAGCGTAGACGGGAAGGAAATATCCTCCTGGAAAGAATTAACCCCCGCCGTTGAGGCCCGAAAACAAGATTTGGCTTTAAGCGTAAAACGCGGGGAAGAAACCCTGCAGTTTACGTTAAAAGAGGCGGACTTTTTGCCGCAACAGCCCCATATTATCGGCATTACCGCCGCACCGGTAATGAGGCCGGCGGGTATTTTTGAATCCGCCTGGCTGGGCGTATACCAGTGCTGGTACTGGACCAAATTTTCTTTAGTTTCCCTGGGGGAAAGCTTTACCCACAAAAAAGCGCCGGACTTAGCCGGCCCTATTGGCATTGTAAACATCATTCATAAAACGGCGCACGGGGAACTGGTAAACTTTATATTTTTAATTGGGATGCTGTCCCTGGCGGTGGGCATGTTTAACTTGTTCCCTATCCCCATACTGGACGGCGGCTACGCCCTGGTGTTTTTGCTGGAAGGGCTAACCGGAAAGTTACCGTCCGAACGGGTGGTAAACGCGGCAATGAACTGCGGTTTTTACGCACTGATACTGTTAGTGGTGTATGCGTCTTATTCTGACGTGAAACGCATTTTCTTTGCGCCCAAGGCGCCCGCGGCCGAGGCTTCCGCCCAACCGGGTACGCAGCAGGAAAACACACCCCAACAAACCCAACAATCCCAAGAGGCAAACTAAATGTATAAAACCAGATTGGTAAAAGTAGGCCCTTATACGCTGGGAACCGGTCACCCCGTGCGCGTGCAAAGCATGTGCAATACCGATACGCGCGACGCACAAACCACCGCCGCACAAATCAACCTGCTGGAAAACGCCGGCTGTGAAATCAACCGCGTAGCCGTACCCGATATGCAGGCCGCGCAAGCCATAGGAGAGATAAAAAAACGCATACACTCCCCCCTGGTGGCGGATATTCATTTTGACTACAAACTGGCTTTGGAAGCCGTAAAACAAGGCGTAGACAAAGTGCGCATCAACCCCGGCAACATCGGCAGTATAGAAAACACCAAAGAAGTGGTGCGCGCCTGCAAGGACCGCGGCGTAGCCATACGCATTGGGGTGAACGCGGGTTCGGTTAAATATTTAAAAAGCGTGTCCGGCCAGGTGGAACTGACGGACGAGAAATGGGCCGAAGTCATGGTGCAGGAAGCGTTGGAACAGGCCAACGTGCTGGAACAGCTGAACTTTCACGATGTGGTGGTGTCTTTAAAGTCTGACAATTTTTACCGCACCTTAAAAGCCAATGAGCTTTTTGCCTCCCAGTCTGACATTCCGCTTCACATCGGCCTGACCGAAGCCGGCAGCTTTTTAAGCGGCACGGTAAAAAGCGCCATCGCGCTGGGAACGCTTTTACAAAAAGGCATTGGGGCTACTATCCGCGTTTCCCTGACGGAAGACCCCCGCATGCAAGTACGCGCCGCGTATGAAATTTTAAAAGCGTTGGGGTTAAGGGAATACGGCCCCAATTTAATTTCCTGCCCCACCTGCGGGCGCACGCAAGTAAACGTAAAAGACACCGTGCACGCGCTGGAAGAGCGCATTTATAACGACAAAGCCCTGCTGCAAAAAGCCACCGGACTTAAAATAGCCGTTATGGGCTGCGTGGTAAACGGCCCCGGTGAAGCGCGCGACGCCGATTTTGGCATAGCCGGCGGCGTGGGCGAAGGTTTGTACTTTGAAAAAGGCCAAACCATGTTTAAGCTTCCCCAAGAAAAATGGGTGGATTTTTTAATAGACAAAATTAACACTTGGAAGAAATAACCAAAAGGAAAAAACAAAATGAAACTCTCAAATTATTACATTCCCACTTTAAAAGAAGCGCCAAAAGACGCGGACAATCTTTCCGCCAAGCTCATGATACGCGCGGGGCTTATCCGTAAGCTGGCCAGCGGGCTGTATGAATGGCTGCCGCTGGGCATGAAAGTGCTTAAAAAAGTAGAGCAAATCATACGCGAAGAGATGGACCGCGCCGGCGCGTGCGAATTGTGGCTGCCCGTTATCCAGCCCAAAGAACTGTGGGAAGAAACTGGCCGCTGGGCCCACTTTGGGGATCAGTTATTAAAAATTAAAGACCGCAAAGGCGGAGAATTCTGCGTAGCCCCCACCGCCGAAGAAGTAATTACCGATTTAGTAAGAAAAGACATTTCTTCTTACAAACAGCTGCCCAAATGCCTGTATCAGTTTGGCACTAAATTCCGCGACGAAATACGCCCCCGTTTTGGCGTGATGCGCGCCCGGGAATTTTATATGAAAGACGCCTATTCTTTCTGCGCCACGGACGCGGACGCCTCCGACTGGTACCAACGCATGTATGACGCTTACCAGCGCGTATTTACCCGCTGCGGGTTTAAATTCAAAGCGGTGGAAGCGGACACCGGCGCTATCGGCGGGAATTTTTCGCACGAGTTTATGGTGCTGGCCGATAACGGCGAAGACGCCATTGCCGATTGTTCCTGCGGTTACGCCGCCAATACGGAAAAAGCCGAAGTAAAATGCCCTGAATTCGCCCCCTTAAACGAGGCCGATTTAAAACCCATGCAAAACGTGCCCACCCCCAAGGCCTACACCATTGAGGATGTGGCCAATATGCTGCACGTACCCACCAGCAAGCTGATTAAGCTCCTGCTGTTTATGGCGGACGGAAAACCCGTGGTGGCCTTGGTGCGCGGGGACCATGAACTAAACGAGCCTAAATTCCGATCCCTGCTTAAATGTACGGAACTGGTAAAAGCGGACGAAGAAACCTACACCCAAGTTACGGGCTCCTTTGTGGGTTTCGCCGGGGCGCAGGGCTTAAAAGAAAAACACCCGGAAATTATGATTTACGCCGATAATTACGTAAAAGGCGTAGTAAACGGCGTATCCGGCGGGAACGAAAAAGACGTACACACCTTAAACGTTACCCCCCTGCGCGATATTCAGGTAGACGTATACGCGGATTTAAAAGTAGCTTCCGCCGGGGATTTGTGCCCCCGCTGCGGCAAACCCTTCCAGTTTACGCGCGGGATAGAAGTGGGCCACGTATTTAAACTGGGCACCAAATATTCCGACGCGATGGGCGCTACCTATCTGGACGAAAACCAAAAAGCCCAGCCCATGATTATGGGCTGCTACGGCATTGGGGTAAGCCGCGTGGTGGCCGCCGCCATAGAACAATCCCACGACGACAACGGCATTATCTGGCCGGAACCCATCGCCCCGTTTGACGTGTGCCTGGTAGCCATTGATTATGACTCCAACCCGGACGTTAAAAAACACGCGGACGAAATTTCCGCCGCGCTGGAAGCCAAAGGCATATCCGTCTTAATGGACGACCGGGACGAACGCGCCGGCATTAAATTTAAAGACGCGGACCTTATCGGCATTCCCCACCGCCTGGTGGTAAGCAGCCGCACCGTAAAAGACGGCCAATGCGAATACAAAAAACGCACGGATAAAGAAGCAACCCGCTGGGACTTGGCGCAAGCCGCGGAGAAACTGGCGCAAATCATTAAAAAATAAGTTACTTACCCATGAAACTCCCCGGGCTTACGCCCGGGGTTTCTTTCTATACGAACAATTTCATTGTTCGCCCCAAATCTTCTTTTCCCTGCATATCTATATATTTTCG